>DAMAEI010000015.1:0-2950 GCA_031997345.1 Sedimentibacter sp.
AATTAAAGGGATAGAGATTGGCCACACTGGAGGCAGGCAGCACCCGTTCAAATTTGTCACGAAACACATTAAAGCCGCTTGGCATCGCGCATTGGAAGCCCTGCTGCTGCCGAAGCATCAGCCTGTCCACATTGAGCTTGCTACGGATCAGTTCGGTCATCACCTCTGTCTGGAGGAGTTTCAGCTGATCCAGATCGTGTGCCGACAGCTCAATATACACAGCCGAATGGATGAAGGGTTCCCGGTTCCGGTGCGCCTGTACCACAATGGTGGCCACATCCTGCAGATTACTTTCGGCCATAACCGTTTGCTGTAAATCGTTGGTATTGGATTTACTCAGACGGTTTTTGTTGGCGGCATTGCTGATGATTTTCTTTTCCTCCACGGGGGTGACATGGCGGGGGGAGATGCGGAGGGTGGTGCCATCTTTTTCTCCCAAGTGCCGGAGGATGGCCTGTTCTTCGGTGGCGGTGGGGTATTCTCTGAGCGCCCACACACAGCGATAGGTATTGCCGCAGATGAAGTGGTCGGTGTTGAATTTAATCACCGAGGGGGCGATCATATCCAGAAACTCTTGGATGCGCACATCCTCCGGCTCCTGCACTGCTGTTTTTCTTCTGTTTTTACTCATTAAAAATCACCCACCTTTCGCCGTCAAAGTCCTCAAATTTTTCGGTCGTGACATTTTGCTCGAAATAGACCGCAAGGATGCGCTTGATGTCCTCCTTATCGGCTCGCTTTACCGAAAAGCCCTGCTCTTTCAGGGACTTCTCAATGCGGGACAGGTACGGGAACACCTCTTTTTCTTTTTCATCCCGCAGGCGAATGAGAATGAGGAACTCCCTTGCGGTCGCCATCTGTACCTGTATCCGGTCGAGGAAAGACAAGTCTTGCTCCAGCAGCTTGCGCACCACAGGATTCTGCTCCTGCTCGATACGGCTGCGAAGAAAGCGTTTGTTGTCCTCGAAGTTTTCCCGACTGTTTAAACACAGCATCTCAATCTCGGCGATGCCCTTGAGGACATTCATCAAGGCATAAATGCGGGTGCTGATGCTGGCCTCAGACAGCACCGAGATGTTGCTGGGTTTGATGATAAAGTACACCAGCTCGCCATGACCGTAGGTCTGCAGGCTGTAATCGGTGACAGCCTTGGTGCCGATGAGCTGGCGGGTGGAGGCTCGCTGTTTTGCTTCCTGCTTTGCTTTTTTACTCACTTGGCGTATACCTCCATTCGTAGAATTGCTGCTTGGTCATAAAAAAAGCACAGGCATACCGGAGAAAATCCAGAATGCTTGTGTCGTCAAATCGTATGGTTAAAAAGGCATAGGCGGCGGTCAGCACCATCGGCACCGCCAGCCCAAGCTGGGAAATCGCAAGCACAGAGAGAAGAAGTGCCACGCCGATGATGCCGATATCCCGAAGCTGCCACAGCCAGAGGGTTGCCTTTGCCCTTAAGTGATCGGGGTAGATATACATGAGGCACCTCCTTTACATCTTCATAAAAAAACCGGAGCCTTGACTCAGCTCCGGCTCCATTTCCTTGGGGGAATAATGCACGTTGGGGGAGTATCGGGATTCATTGAGCTGGTCAGCATACTCAGCAGCCTGCTCCATCGTGTCAAATTCCATTGGCTTGCCACCTTGCTTGCACCAGCTCTCTGCCGCACCGCAGACCGATGCAGCGCTGCGCACTGCCCACACACCATATTTTTTATCCATTGCAAGACCTCCTTGTATTTGTTCTGCAGATACCTTCCGGACAGGGATGCCCAGCTTTTCTGCCTCTGTGATTTCGGCAGCCATGCCGCTGGAGATATGCTCGCCGCACACCCATAGCTCGTCACAGGCCAGAAGCACCCGATGTCCCATTGTGAGACCGGCGCTTCGCTGCGCCAGATCGTTGTCATTCAAAAACTGCGGGTACAGCAGATGCACAGCCACCGGCGTACAATTCTGCTCCATCGCATAGAGGCAGGCAGCCTTTGCGAATTCGATATTCTTCGGCACATCACCGGCATAAGGAGAGGCGATGTAGACCAACTTATTCTCACTCATTTCGCCACCGCCTGTATCACAGTTTTGGTCATGTTCACCGCTGTCTGCGCCGCATACATGGTACTCATGAGGTTTGCCTTGGTGGAGGTGTCCAGCCCAAACTGTCCGGCAATACGGGGGATTTCTCCTGCTGCCAGCATCAAACCAAGGCCGAGGAGGGCATGGTCTTTCACCACCATGAGTCCTGCAATCAGCACCGTTGCCTGCAAAAATGCCGTAAGGCACAGGCCGATGACCTGCTTGCTCCATGAGACAAAGCCGTCAATGTAGCCACGGGGAACGGAAAACATATACAGGCTCCCCACAGCGATCTGGATGAGCAGGATGCCGCCTCGCTTCAGGTTGGCGAAGAATATTTTAATGACCGAATAGCCCATTAGGATCAATATAAAGATCATCATAATGGGGCTGGTGATGGCGGACAGACCTCCGAACACATTGCTGGTCATGGCCTGCTCCAAATTTCCGGCATCCTGCAGTGAGGTGATAATATTTCCAGCCACCGTGCCGAAGTCGGTTCCAAGACCGGTAATCCCGGCAGTGAAGCTGCCCTGCAGGGATACCGACAGCTTATACAGCTCCACCGGCACGGTGGTAAACAGCCCTACGGCCATGAAGCCCTTAATGGCATTGAGGGCGGTATCCTTGATGCTGCCTCTGCCGGATTGATATTCGATTCCGCATTCAAAGGCGGCAACTACAAGACCGACACCATAGAGCGCCCATGCGAGATAAGAGAAAAACAGGACGATGGATTGTACCCAGCTCATGGTGAACAGGTCGGCTCCCATGTTCCCCATCTGCATAAAAAAATCACCGAGGAAGCCCACGATCTGACCGTAGATCCAATCCACAATCTGACCGAGGACAGTGTCGGCGATAAAACCCCATATGA
>DAMAEI010000015.1:2960-7995 GCA_031997345.1 Sedimentibacter sp.
ATATGAACATTTGAAGTCATCACTCCTTTCGTCACCGCAGCCACAGTCCAAGCATCTTTTCAGTGGATTCTTGAGATGTGGCTGCAGGATTGATTTATGACTTGACAATCAGCTTTTTCAGAGCTTTAATACCACACAACGGAGGCCGCCGAAATCATGTTAAAGGAGGTACTTGTGTGGCAGATTACAAAAAACTTTATAGTAAAATGTTTAACGCCGTGACCGATGCTGAAACACTCATTTCTCAGGCGGCTCATATCATGCGCACCGCCCAGCAGGAGTGCGAGGAAATGTATATGGATGCGGACGATACGCCGCTGCGCCTGACCGATAAGCCGGAGGAGTAAGGCTCTGCTTTTTTCTCTGTTACATCCCCAGCACCTGCCAGAGATATAACGGAGCCGTCAGTGTGAACACCAGACACGCAAACAGGATGGCCGGAGCCGCCCATTCGAACTGACCATGTTTCCGATAGTCAAAATATGCGGTACCCAATTTGGCAAAGAAAAACACTGCCAGAATGAGATCGATGGCAGGAAACACCACCTTGTTGACTACTGTCTTAATCTGCTGGGATGCCGTTGTCCATGTTCCCTCAATCGCTCCGGCCACATCGCCGGTTCCCGCCGCAAAAGCCGTCTGGCTGAACAGGAGGCAAAGGAGCAGCGCCACGCAAAGGGCGGCTGCCAGTCGCTTTGTTTTCATTGATTTTCCACCTTTCTTTATGAGGGTAAAAGACAAGACCGCAGCTTTTTCCGAGCTGCGGTCTTGTCTTTTCTCTGTTTTTAATGGGGTTTCTGAGGCGCAATGTGCCAATCATCCCAAAGTGATCCCCGGATGGTGATATTGTCAGTGAGGTTGAGGGAGAGCATACCATCCGGTGTCCAGCTGTCAATCAGCCAAGTGTGGGGGGTGTAGCTTCCGTCCGGGTACCAGATGGGCGTAAAGTGTGTCCTGCGCCCATAGGTGCTGTAGGGATTCGCCATAAACTCAAAGCGGGAGCTGTAGCCGGAACTCATGCGCTCCAGCAGCCGCCAGTAGGTCTGATATGAGAATTCCGGAAAATAGGTCACGGCATTTTGCGCCCCGGTAACCGCCGAGGACTGATTGGTGCTGATATTTGCGGTGACCGTTTGGTTGAACCCATAACCGGACTTCATGGCTTTTCCGCTGGCGGTGGGGCTTTTATCGTCCGGCTTGATGCTCATGGAGGCGGAGAGACTCGCCTGATATCGGTCGAGATCGAACTCCCACCAGCCATGATCCTCCCACCAGCCGTTGTCCACCCAATGACCGCCGTCCTCGCCATGATCACAGTAATCCCAATCAGAAATCCATACCCAATATTCCTGCCACCAAGGTCGCCAGACACTCCAGCTTGCCGATGTTTTCTGAGGTTTGTTTACAACAGACGGCCTTGTATATCCATCATTTCGGTCGTCTGCTACCGGATTGGGCGGCGGGTTTTTATCAAGGTCAACAATATTTACGTTGATGGTCGCTTTGCTGGAGCTGCCGCCTCCGGATACGGAAACGGTGATGGTCATCTTCTGCGGAGTGCTGGGTGTTGTCCAGCGTATCCACGCCAGCTGGCTGTCGCCATTCGGATAGTAAATATTGCTGACCTTGAGGCTTTTACCGTTCACATAAAAAGTGGCGGACACCGGCTTATCCGGATCACTCTGACCGCCGCTGACAGTGATTGCTGTGATGACCTCGGTGTTCACCCGATACTCATAATCATAGACCGACACATCGGGCGGTTCGGCAGGCATATCCTTAAAGCGCACGATGCCGAGACCGAGTGCCGCACGAATATTTTCATTGGAGGCGGCAGCGGTGCGGCTGCCAGACCATGCGGGATAACCGAGGTCGGCCACCTCCAAGAACATGGATAAAGGTAGATTCTTGTGAGAAAGAGAAACCATGCGCTTGCGTAGCAGACCGCCGACCTGAGCATCATACAGAGCGGCTTCGGTGGCTGTGGTGGCGATCATCACGCCCTCAAATTTGTAATAGGCTATGGGTTCCAGAAGCAACTTATATTCGCCGCCAATTAATACATCATAGCTCATGCCAGTATGGTTTGCTATCATTTGAACCAGATATTCAGAGCAGAAATAGTGTTTAATTGCTTCAATATTATTGCTGCCATTGGTGCTTATAATCTTAGGCAAGGGTTGTGGAGGAACAACACAGCTATAGCTCCCTTTTATAGGAGATAGTCCACGACCACCATTGTACTGAAGTTTACTGACTTTCCCGAAGTTATAGATGGAGGAACTCGGAGGCTTATTTGTTAAGTCAATTGGGGTAGTAACCACTACATGGTCACTTGCCCGAACCACTGTTACTCGCACACCCTCGTTACCCGGAGTCCATGAATTAGTGCTGGTTCCATCACCCATACCTCCACCACCGCCATCCACGTTACCGCTACCGCCTGTATCTGCATAAGCATTCATAGGAAAAGCAACAGCAAACAGGATAACAATGGATAGCATAATTCCTATTAATCGCTTCATAACATCTCCTTTCCGCAACAAAAAAACACGGCGTTAATCCGTGTTTTTTTGCTGCTAATCTATTTTGTATTAGTCCATTTCTCCAACTTGCTTATTAATGTCGCCATCACTTTTACCCTCAATTACTTGATTTGCACCGCCATCCGGTACATTGTCAAAACCGGGCAAGCCACCACCACCCTGTGGTTTGCTTTCGGGAGGTGGAGTCGGCTTTTTCTCAGTGTCCTCCGGTTTGTAGGTGGGCGGGGTATCAGGGTTTTCGGGGGTAAAGTCATGGTTTTTATCCGAGTTTGGTGTCCTGTCGGTGCCATCCGGCGTTTTCGGATTTTCCGGTGCCTCCGGCTTTACCGGATCGGGCTGGAGTTTTTGCTCTGGCAGATCGGTTTGGGGCGGCAGGGTTTCCACTGGCTGCGAGGGTGTATTGTTAGGCGGCGTGACCACCACTTCAGGCGGCTGCACCTCCGGCGTTACCGAAGAAGAGCCTTGTTCCGTCTGAGGCAGGGTGTCCGGTTTATCGGGAGCTTTGGCGAACTGCATTCCAATGGCAACCAGAAGCGCCAGTCCGAGAACCGATACTGCCGCAATGGTCAGCCTTTTCTTTGTTTTCTCTGTCATATTGAACCCCTCCTTTGAGAAGTGTAAAATCTTACCTTTTTATATTTCACACCATACTATAAATTTTTTCAGAAGTCCAGACAATTTCCCGAACAGCTAAAACACCTCGGTATATCCCGCCTGAACCTTGAGCCGTATTTTCATGGCTGGGAGCTGTTTGCCCCCGAAATAGACCGGCACCTCCAGCCAGATTGTGGCATCAGCCTCAAAACGCTGGGCATTTCGGGGCGAAGAAGGAGCCAGCGGCGCATTGCGGATCGTGACGTCCAAGCCGGACAGCTTGTATTCGAGCGCTTCCCCGGAATATTTCACATGGCTGCCGCTGACTTCCTCCATACCGAGAACGCTGTCCATATAGCTGTAGATGTCGCCGGTGTTCACACTGTAGGAGAAGGAGGAGCCGTCCGGCTGGTAGCCGCCGCTATATCCCTCCCGAACACCATGATATACATCGGCATAGTTGTCATTGACCGTCACGATGATGGCATCCTGCAGGGCTTCTTTCACACCGCTGGCAATAATATTCAGCCTGAAAAACTCCATTACGCCGCACAGAATAAGGACAAGCGCCAGTGTAATCGCCACCACCAAAGGGAAGCCGTTACCGGTCTTGCATTTGAGGATTCTTCTCAGCTTGGTCATTTGTGATACACCTCACTTTTACCGGAGGCCTCCGAGCGCAGGGTGATGGGAAAGGAACCGAAGCCGCCAAACAGCCCGATGTTCATATCCAAGGTTAGGGTGACGGTGATTTCCTCATTCAGTTGGATACTCCCGGTCTTTGACCATGAAATCCGGGGACTTAGCCCGGTCTGCTCAGTGAGAACCGCTGCACGGCGGTTGGTTTCGCTGCCCACCCTGCCGGAGATTTCCGCTTCCCTGCACAGCTCGGTGGCGTAGGTGTCCAGCTGGTTTTTGGCAATGAACACCGGCAGCACCCGAACCGCCAGCGCAATCACCAGCACTGCACAGAGGACGAGGATACACACATCAATGTAGCCCTCGCCACGTTTGGATTTTAGAATTTTCTTCATACTCACCCCTCCCTAAAACATCCCGCCAAGAGATTTGATGATCTCAAAGGCGATGATGGCCAGATAGGTAAACAAAAAGCACATGAGCATGAGGAAAGAAAACACACGGATTTTCGGCGGTATCTTCTGCGCTTCACTCTTGAGCCGCTGCAGCTCCAGCTGCTTGAAATCGTGCGCCAGCATCTGAAAATACATAGTGCTGTCATCGCCACGCAGCGCACCGATGAGGCCACGGGTAATGTCCGAAAGCATGGGCGAATTGAGCCTTGCCTCAAACCGGGTAAGAGCGGCCTCATAGCTGGAGGATCGCATATCCGCTGCCAGCATGGTCAGTTCCCCGGCAAAGGCTTCCCCGGCGTTTTTCTTGTAACTCTCCACGATAGACAGCACATCACGAGAGGCTTTCAGTTCCTGCTCTATGCTGGCAACAAATCGGGGCAGCTCCTTTTCCATGGCAGCTCGCTTGACCGACAGCTTTTCATCGGCCTTTTTGGTTTCCTTAAAATACACCATCACCGACAGGAATACCACCACCGGCACCAACAGCGGAAAGATCAGCCCTGCCGGGACTACAGCCAGCAGGATTGCTCCGGCCTTGACCAGCGCATATGCCTGATAAACCTCCGGCTCCATGTTCATGCCGGTGGCTTTCAGTACATTTTTCAGCCGGTGCTTGCGGTATTCATCCATGCGGATGTGCTTTGCCAGCTTCACCGCAAAGGTCATGAGGTAGGCTTCAAGGCTTTTGGCCGCTTTTTTCTCTGCTCTTGTGGTGTTCAGCATAGCTTTCGCCGTGCTCAGATAGGGCAGGTGCAGCACATCCAAAAGGACAAAGAACAGCCCCGCTGCCAAGGTGACACC
>DAMAEI010000015.1:8018-9128 GCA_031997345.1 Sedimentibacter sp.
TAAAAATAATAATCCCATTCCCATCACCTCCGATACTCAATTGGTTTTGTCAGCCGTATCACGCAAGCGGTGGAGATGAAAATGAGGGCGGCGCTGATGGCCAGAATGATCTGCCCCAGCGGAGTGTGCATCAGTGTGTCGTACCAGCTTTTGTTCAAGAGGTGCATCAGTGGAATGTTTCCGATGACGAAAAACGCCATGATAATAAATTCCTTACGGGGTTCAAAGACGAGATATTCCAACTCGCCGTTCACAATCCGCATATCCGACAGCTTGCTGACAATGGGGGTTAGCGTGGTCTTGAGGCTGCGGTCATGCTGGCAATCGCACAAGGCATCGCACCATTCCCGAAAGACCTCGTTGTCGATCTTGGTGCGCAGGAGTTTGAGCGCTTCCAGCACATCGGGATCAATGAGCTTCACCCGCATCACAAAATCCTGAAACACCTGATGCACCGGCGGGTTCAAATAGTGGAGGTTTTCCTCCACAGCGGTGAGGATGTTTTCACTTCTGAGGTAGGCGGTTGTCACGGTGGAGAGCGCTGTTTCCAGCTCTGCGGCAATGTCTTTCCGGAAGTGGCTGGCAGTCAGCTGCACATACCAGAACGGCAGCAGCATAAAGCCCACCGCCATCACCGGAGCCAGAAAGAAATTGCCCAGCACGATGGCGATGGAGGCACCGATGCCAAACAGCAGCAGAGAGCAGGCGCAAAGCAGAGAGAAGTGCCTGCTGCGCCCGGTCATGGTCAGGATATCCTGCGCCATGCGGATTTCCCGTTTTAGAAAGCCCTGCTTTTGGCGGCGCTGTGCCGCCTTGATTTCATCCTTAATGGAGGACTTCTCCCTTGTGAGAAAAGAGAACAGCCCATCGGTAAATTCCATCGGCGCAAGCCCGATTAATAGAAAAAAGCCTGTAATCATACCAATACAGGCCAGTAATTGAATGGTTGTCATGCGGATATTCGCCCTCCTTTCCGAATGGCGTTGATGCGCTCCTGCGGCATACCGTTTTCCAGCAGCCGCTTGCACAGACTGTCCGAGATAGGATTGATTGTTACATGGTCGCCGCTGATATGGAACTGATTGTTTTCATAGCGGTTTTCGCTGATTT
>DAMAEI010000015.1:9218-17754 GCA_031997345.1 Sedimentibacter sp.
AAGTCTGCGCTGCTTATTCTCCAGTTGCTTGCAGAACACGATAATGGGATAGGCTTCCGTCACATAGCCCATGAGGGTTTCATCCGACAGGTCCACGGCTCGTTTGCAGAGGGAGACCATGCGGCGATAGGTGGATTCACAGGAGTTACTGTGAATGGTGGTGACCACCGCCACGCCGGTTCGGGCTACCTCCTGTGCGGCATTGGCCTCCGCACCACGCATTTCTCCGACTACGATGATGTCCGGATTAAAGCGCAGGGAGATGTCCACAAGGTCGATCTGCTCGATGCGGTATAGTTCATTTTCGCTGTTCCGGGTCAGGGTATGCACCACGGAATTGGTGACTCTGCCATCTTGCTCTCGGATGAGCGATAACTCCCGGCTGCCATTTTCAATGGTGAAGATACGTTTACTATCGGGAATAGTGGTTAAAAGCCAGCCTGCCACAGTGGTCTTGCCGCTGCTGGTGGCTCCGGCAATGCACACCGAAATGCCGTACCGAATGAACTCCGATAGTAAATCCAGCATTGGGGCGGTAGCCGTGCCGCCGTTTATGAAATCCTCTTTTTCCATGTTATTGGGGTTCACAATACGGATGGATGCCGCCGCACCTACGCTGGCATCCACGATAGGGCTTTTCATCACAGCAATACGGATATTCTCCGCAAGGGTACCCACCACCAGCGGCGATTGATCATCTAAAATCGTACCAGACACATGGAGCATCCGGCGCAGCACGTTGATGCAGTGTTCGGGGCTGTCAAAATGTTCATGCAGCTTTTCGCAGCGCCCACCGGCATACTGGATTTCGATATCCCGCCAGCTGTTGATGTCTATTTCTTCGATGCCCTCGCTGAAGATGTACTTTGTCAAAAAGGAGTATTCAGCCATCTCGGTGAACAGGGCATCCACCAGCTGCTCCTTCGTCATGCCACGCACGGCCACACGGCTGTCCTGCACAAACTTGGCAATATACCGCTTGATATGCGCCTTGGCTTCGGCAGCATTGCCGTCTGAGAGCAGCTCGCTGTGCTGTCCGGCGATATGCTCCTGCACCCTTTGCAGAACGCCACGAAAGTCATCGGTTTCCTGCTCCGGGGCAAAGAATAGATTGTGCCTGCTCATACGCCAAACACCTCCCTTGCGATTTTTTCAATTTCCTTGCGATAACCCCGGCTGTCCTTGAGGCCGAGGTCGGCGAACAGATTCCCGGCCAGCACCTGAGAGGCAACCTCCGGCGAGTGTGGAATAGAAAACACAGCGCTGCCCAGCACCTGCTCCATGTGTTCGCTGGCCTCGCTGGATTTCACGTTGCTGACCACCTTGTACATCTTGTCAAAGTCAAAGCCACCCATCTTCAGATATTCTTGCTGGCTGGACAGGTAGCTCACCGATTTGAGGTCGCAGTTCATGAGCCGAAGCACCGCATCGGCCTCCAAGATGGACATGGCGGACAGCTCATCAAAATAGATATAGCTGCTGCAGTCGATGACCACATAGCTGGCCATATCACGCAGCGCCTCCAGCAGCTTCCGGATTAGCTCGGTGGGTGCGGTGGGATAGCAGCGCTCGCTTTCCCCTTTTTGCAAGCCGATCACCGCCAGATGCTTCATGCGCTTGTGGGTATTGCAGCCTTGTTTCACCAGCGTTTGGGTGATGGCATTGGCCACCAGAATGCTGCCGAGGGAATGGTCGCCCTCCAGCTCACCGGGAGGGCAGATACAGGGGATCATGGGGGTGGTCGAGTCGCCAAGGAGCAGCACCACATCCTTTTTCTTGTCTGCCAGATATTTAGCCAGCTTGACGGCGGTGGTAGTTTTGCCGCAGCCGGGGCTGCCCCAAACCGCCAGCACCTGTGCGCCGATTTCCTGCTGCACATCCTGTTCCGGTTCGTCTTTACGGCTAAATAAGCCGCCCTTTTTGAAGTTCAGCATCATGCCGCCTCGCTTTCCGCAGGCGGTTCGGAAGGCGCTGCCGGTTGGCTGTTTTCCTCGCTTTCCGAAGAATTGTCCACTTCATCGACTGGCTCATCCGGGTACAGCTCAGAAAGCACCGCATCCTGCGCTTCAGTAAATTTCGCTGCATTTTCCTTGCTGCCACGGTAGACGAGAGACACATGGAGCGCACCGTCTGCCTCCAGCATAGCGAGAATTTTGCTTTGCTCCGGTGTCACCAGCAGCGTGACGGTGGAGGGCAGCTCCTTTTCCTCCGCATCCTTTTGCTCCCCAGTATTGGCATCGTAGCCGCTGCCTGCGGTGACGGCGATGACCTCTACATACTGCAGTTCTGGTGGAATCACCGTCACGCCCTGTTTTTTGTAATCCGGGGCGATGATGGACACAATATCGCCGGAGATCAGCTTGCCGGAGAGACCGGTGGCAAAGGTTTTGACCGATACGGAGATGGCCTGCTTTTCTCCGGTCAGATGATAGAGATAGGCATTTTCTGCGGCGGGGGCATCGGCGATTTTGGAGCCGATGATGTAATCACCCGGTGCCAGATCTGCGGAGGCAAATTTACCGATCACCATATCCGTATGCCTGACCACATCCTCCGGCAGATTATAGCCGCCCACCTCCACGGTCTGCACCATGTCCTTGGTGATGACCTCCCCGATTTTAATGTTCTTTGTTACCCGCACGATTTCAGCCTTTTGGCTGATGCCTTGGTTAAACAGCGGCGTGACCGCAAAGCAAATCAGAAGCGACAGCACAATGCAGATTACACCGATGACCGTTCTGTTTTTAAGAAAGCTCATAGCTTAAGTCCTCCTTGATTCATAAAAATTGAAACGGTCAGCTTAAAGCTGACCGCCCTAATGATTACTGCACAGCATAATTTCTGATTTTATGCCTGCGGATAAGCTGCAGTATGCTGATCGCCACAGCTGTAAGCGGCAGCACAATGCATAACAGTTTCAAAATACTTCCCTTGCTTGATTTACTCATATAATTAGTCCTTTCATGGTCATAAAATAGGCAAACAGACAGCCTGCCGATAAAAAAGGCGCAAGGGGGAAGGTTTTCACATCCTCCCATCCTTGCACCCTGCAAATAATCCGGTATATCCCTGCATAGCACAGCAGCAGGCTGAGTCCTGCCGTTGCCGCAAGCAGCCCTTTGGGTAAGCCCAGCACCAGACCGCAGGCTGCCAACAGCTTGATACCGCCGCCACCCATGCCGCCCCATAGCACAGCTGCCAGCAGAAACGGGAGGGCAATGAACACACCCCAGAGCTGTGCCGGTGAAAAACACAGTAAAGCGCTGGCGGCGATGGCAAAGTTCAGCGTGTCGGGGATGATACGCCTCCTAAGATCAAACACCGATACGGCGAAGAGAAGGACAACAAAAAAGACCGCCTGTACAGCGGCCAGATTACCCGGCATAGTTGAACATATCTTTGATGCGCTGAGTCAGGGTGGGCAGCACGGTTTTATCGAAGAGCAGATACAGCCCCGCCAGCACCAAAGCGCCGATAACCACGGCCATCAAAATCTTGATCGCCGTGTCCACGAAGCCCTCACCGCAGGGGTTGGCCAGCGCCATTCTTGCCTTAATCGCCAGCATATTTGCCTTATGGATTACCTTGTTCATCATCTTTTTCATGGTGTTTTTACCTCCAAATTCTATATGGAATTTTTATTTACATACCACCCATCTGCATGGGCGCAGGGGCTTGCTCCGGTGCGTTTTCCTGCGGCTGCACCGGAGCCTCATTCATGGCTACGGCCTGCTGGTAGCTGTCCAACACAGCCTTGTGGAGCTGCTCCCGGAACTCCTTGGTGACGGGGAAGCAGATTTCCTTGTAGCCGTTCTCGGTCTTGCGGCTGGGCATGGAGACGAACAGTCCGTCACGACCGCCCTCCACTACCTTGATGCCCCGGATGCCAAGGCAGCCGTCCACCGTTGCCGAAGCATAGGCACGGATGCCGCCGCTGGCACCGGGCGGGTACATGGAATTGATTTTTACATCTACATCGGGCATGATTTCTTTTCTCCTTTCGCATTTTGGCAATAAAAAACAGCCCCTCAGAGCTGCATGGTCTGTGCCTGCGCCGGTGGCGCAAAGTTGATTTCCTCAAATCCGAAGCGGTCGCAGTAGTGGAAGCTACTGCCGTTCTCATCGTACAGCTCCAGCACATCGGACATGGACAGGGAATGCCCCGCATATCCGGGAGGGTGGGCTATGTTGAATTTGGTATACAGCGCCTCCAGATCGTTGGTTTCCACCTCGCCGTCATAGACGGTTTGGTAATCGGACATCTGCGGTTCTCCAAAGGTCTTGCAGAAATCCCCAAGGCTGATGAACCGCATCCGGATATCCGATTCGGGCTTCAGCTGCCACACCCGGCAGCTTTTCAGCAGGGTGATTTCTTGGGTATCTTTCTGCCCATTGACAAGCCGGTCGTATACGCCGTCTGTCCACTTTACCTCGCCGATGTCTTTTTGGCGGCTGAGAAAGTCGTTCAGTTTCTCCGACTCAAACAGGGGATCAACCACCGCCTTGCCGCCGATGACATAACCGGCAGGGTTGCCGTAGTACAGAATAATCTCTTTTTCCATTCGGATATTTCGCATGGGCGTGCCTCCTTATGTCATGGTCATGCCTCCATTCTCCGGAGTCTGCCGGAAGGCCTCTATCGCTTCCTCGCCCGGATACAACAGCTGCTCCTCCTGCAGCTCCAGCACACAAAAGTCATTCCGGTCGCAGATCATAATGCGATGTTGGTAGGGCTTTTGCATTTCGATATAGTCCATCACCTCCTGCTCGCTGCAGAGCCATACACCGGCAGCATAGCGGCCATCGGGCAGAAAGCTGTAGCCGCTGTACTTTGGCTCGTTCTGTCCAAGAGGCAGCGCACCAGCCGGTCTGATTTGGGACAGGTGCAGCTTGGCGCTCTCCGGCAGCAGCTCCGGCTTTAGTACACCAATGACGTCGCTGCGAAAGAAGCGGTATTTTTCACCGTCCGACAGGGAGGTCAGAAACACCGAGCGCCCGATAGGGTTGGGGTTTGCGCCGTTACCTCCGGAGCAGAAGAACAGCTGATTCCGGCAATCATCCGGCAGCGCCTGTCTGCTGAGAACGATGACCTTACCTTGCAGGGAACAGCCATAGCCGGTTTCGATGCAGTCGGCGGCGGTGTAGAGCATTTTGGGTTCCATAGGGCTATCCCTCCTTTTTCTGCTGCATGAGTGCGGTCAGGTCGGAAATGAGGGAGAGTCTTATATCGTCCGGCATGGTCTTGAACGCTGCACGAACATAGGCTTCCACCGCTTCCGGGGATTGATCGCCGACCTCAATGATATTGATCTTCTGCACACTGACTGTGCCGTTTGACAGGCCAAGGCGCACAATGTCGCCATAATCCATGCCGCTGGCAGTACGCAGCTCCTTGGGAATCAGCACCCGGCCTTTGCCGTCCACCAGCTTATAGATGGGTTTATGCTTCATTCTCCGCACCTCCCTCCAGCACACAGCGGATGGCATTCCTGCTGATGCCGAGGCTGTCGAACAGCTTTAGAAGATGGGGTGGTAACTGCACCACCGGATTGGCGCTGCCGATGATGATAGCGCCGTTTTCACAGCGAATATCCAGATCATCGTCCAGTGAAATCCCCGCCGCTTCTAAAAGTGCATGAGGCACCGACAGCTCGGCGGACTCCGGCGTTTCCACCGGTTCGCTCACATGGTCGATGCCCTCCTTGGTGAGAAAAAACTCACCGTAGCTGTTGATCTGTTTCACCGGGTGATGGGATAGGTATGCCAGATGCACCGTATCACCAGTGGTGATGCACATGGTTTCCAGCACACCGGGCGGCAGAATGATGCTGCCATCCTCGGCAATTCTGCCCTTGATTTCAATGATTTTCATTGTGTAAACCTCCTTTACATCCCCATCTGGGGGGCTTCTATTTGTTCTTCTTCTGCCGATTTCAGCTCTGCCACAAAGGTGGAAAGTTCATCCTCGGTCAGAGAGATGCTGGCGATCTCCATTTCCCTGAGAAAATATGCGGTCTGCTTGTACTCATCAGCCAGCTGTTGTATTCCCTTGGCGTTGTGATAGCCGCCGCTTATGCGGGTATAACCTTTGAAAACACAGTCATAGTTGCCCGTATTCTGATTCGGCAGTATAGAAAGATACAGCCCTGCGTTGGCATGATCACCGCAGCGCAGATACAGGTCGTCATGAACATTGCCGACCACAAACTCATAAGCACCGCCGCTTTCTTCCTCGATCATGGATTTTGCCCATCTGATTTTTTCAAGTCCTGTCATTCTTCCTTCTCCAATCCAAAACCGGCATCAAACAGATTCATCTGGAACGAGGCATTCTCTCGTTCCTTGGGATCATAGTTGGTGATGATGACCTCCGGGTACTCGCAGCCGCCCTCATACCGCTGCGCCAGATTGTTTATGCGGGTGACCGGAGTGATGGTGTAGTCCTGATACAGCTCCCGGATAAATTCACAGTCGTTGTAGCTGACCATCCATTTTCCCTTGCAGCCTGCCAGCGTATCCCGGAGCCGCTGATGGTCGGTTTTCAGGAATTCCACCGCATAGTGACCCTCGGTCATGTAATAGGGCGGATCGCAATAAAAAAAGGCATCGTCCCGGTCATATTGCCGGATCAATGCCTCGAAGTCTTTGTTTTCCACGACCGTATCCGCAAGCCGCCTTGCTGCCTCCCATATCACGGCGAACACCTTGCGGATATCAAAGGCCTGGCAGCCGTAGGAGGTGCAGCTGCTGCCGTAGCTGTAGCGGATGAGCTTGAAAAAAGCCGCCGCCCTCCATACATCGCTGGGTTCTGCCTGCTCCAGCAGGATTGCCTTGATTTCCTCAAATTCAGGCGGTGGGAGGTTCTGCTGTGCCAGCTCCAGTTCCTCGCTCAGATATTCCGTATCGAATTCTTCTTTCTCAAAGAACCGGCGCAGCACAGCAAATTCATGCCGGGAGTTGAGGGGCAGAAAGCCCAGCTGCTTGAGGAAGGCCAGCGTTCTGCTTTTTACGCAGTAGAACAGGTTGGTCAGGTTGCCGTTGAAATCGTTGTAGACCTCCATGCCCTTAAAGTCTGGCGGTCTGCCAAACAGCACCCAGCCACCGCCACCAAAGACTTCGATGTATCTGCCAAAGTCCTTGGGGAAGAGCCGGTAAATAATATTGCGGAGGGCTTTCTTGCCGCCCACCCAGCTGATAAAGCTATTGATATTCCATCACCTCCCTCTGGGAAGAAAAGAGAGCCGATGGCCACTACATTTTCAGTGACATCGACTCATCCGGATTATGATATTCATATTCTCCTGTTTTCTCGTTGAGGAGATATCCCATCTCGGCCAGATCCAATTTATGAACCTCTGCCGCCAGTTCCAGTGCCTCCTTGGAGCCGCCGGGAGGGGTATGGCTGAATGTTTCCTCACCGTTTTCAAATTCCTTGTGTCCGACATTATAACCAAAGTCCTCATCAGCCCATTTCACCTCAAAGCTAAGGTCGGGGTACCGTGCGGCCAGCGCATCGATAATCGGATCGGGATAACTCCATGCAGTTTGGAATTCGACGCTGCCACCATTGAAATCTTTGGCGGTGTAGTCATGATAGCCATAGCTATTCCACTTGGTTCCCCAATTGGCGATGCTCCAGTCATACCAAGAGGGATACCCATAATCTCGAATGTTGTTGTAGCACTGTTCGCCCAACGAAAGCAGCTCAGTATCGTCTTGTGTGAGCTTTTCATATTTCGTCAGTAGTTCTTCAACCTGTTTGCTATATACCGCATCGGGCTGGGGAGCCAACACATTCATGGTGGCAAGCATGGTGCTTTCTTCCACGAATGCTTTGTATAGCTTCATGGCTCGATGTGATCGGCTGCCCCACTCAATGTTCAAGGCCTCCGGCTTTGGAATCACTTTGTTAAAGTCAAGGCTGCCGAGACCGATTTGATCGTCCTTAACAGCCTCAAACATGGCGCTGACCCTTTCCGGTGAATATGTCGGCCGCATTTTACACCCGGCGGCGGAAGCGTTTTACAGTTGAGGCGGAGAAATTTGACACCTGCGGCGGCAGGATTGGACAGTGCCGCCGCAGGCGCTTCATCGGCGCTTAGGTCGTTTCGGAAATGCCTTTGCGTTTCCGCATAGAATCTTCGCCACCGATGACGATGCGATAGGAGTCGTGGACGATGCGGTCACAGATGGCATCAGCGAGGGTCGGCTCACCAATCTTTTGGTGCCAGCCTCCAACGTCAAACTGGGAACAGAATATAGTTGAGGCCTTTTTGTAGCGAGACTCCGTCAGCTCGAGCAGATCTCTGGCCTCACTGTCCTTGAGCGGGTAGAGCAACCATTCATCCAGAATCAAAAGTCTGGCCTGCCGGTATCCCTTCATGACTTTTCGGTAATTACCCTCAGCTCTCGCTATAGACAGTTCGGCGAGCAGATCTGGCAGCCGTACATAGCGCACGGGGTAGAAGTTACGTCCGGCGGTCACGCCCAAGGCGTTGGCAATGTAGGTTTTGCCACTACCAGTGGCGCCGAGAAT
>DAMAEI010000015.1:17829-28263 GCA_031997345.1 Sedimentibacter sp.
CTTGGAGACCGTTGTGTTGTTCAGCATCAGTCACGCCCTCCCTTGTAGTAATCGGCACCGCGGGTAAAGCCGTATTGGGAAGATGTGGGTGACTCGCCATCTGCTTTCCTGTCCTGGCCGGATTTCAGAATGGTTTGGATGGATTTGTAACTGGGGCGTGGCGTGTAGAACAACGCTTTGGCGCAGGCAGCCTCCAATCGATCCTTTGTATATTGCTCAGAGAGCTTCAGCAGCGCCATACAGGCTCGATAGCCCTGCTGCTCCACCTTGTAGCCTGTAAGAATTGCGTCAACCACGGTGGCGGTATTTGCCCCAATTTGAGAAGCCCATTTTCGGAAGCGTTCTCCGTTCCACTGGATATACTGCTGGTGCTGCGGGGGCATATGTTCCTCAACGGTGCTATATTGACCACGACGGCCATGCAGACGAACATGAGAGCAGATCCTGCAACCATCAGAGAATATCTCGACTGTATTTCGGGTCACGCGAACATCGACCTTGCGCTTGATATATTCTAAAGGAACGGAATAATATTGCTCATCCACTGCAATGTGGTAGTTGAAGGAAACCGTTGCTGTCTTCCAGACGGAAAGCTCATATGGGTTGCGCGGCAAGGGAAGCAAAAAGGAACGTTCCTCAGCAAACCATGTCGCCCGGCTGCCGTCCTTCTTCTGAAACGGCTTGTGGTTGAATGCGTGTAACTTCTCGCGGATTACGTTGTTCAGCTCTTTCAGGCTGAAGAATGTCTGGTTTCGAATTGATGCCAGAATGAACGATGAGATGTTACCAACAGTGCCTTCTACGGTCGCCTTGTCCTTCGGAGACCTTACACGGGCTGGGATAATAGCCGTGCTGTAATGCTCAGCCAGCTCCTGGTAGCTTTTATTCAGGACAAGTTCTGAGCGCGTATTCTTGATGACACCCGTTTTCAGGTTGTCCGGTGTCAGGATGCGGGTGACGCCGCCAAAGAAGCTGTAAGCATTGACATGAGCAGTGATCCACGCTTCCTGATCTTGGCTTCCAAAGGCTTCCGCATAGGCGTAGCCGCTGTACGGCAATGCCGCGACGAAGATGTATGCATCGAGGAGTTCGCCGGTATCGGCGTCGACCAGATGCGCAGTCTGTCCCGCCCAGTCCACCTCCATCAGCTCGCCGGGCTTGCGCTGGATATGCATTGTGGCCTTGGTTTTCGTAACGTACTCGCGGTAGTGGGTTTTAAACTGAGTCAGCTGGTATGGCAGCTCGCCTGAAGCTCGGCATTGGTCGCTGTACTCGAACCACAGCAGTTGCTGCGTCATACCGGGTTTGGCCAACTCACGATGAATATACTCATAATCTGGAAGTTTGTAGTTGGGCTTGCCTCTAACGGTTGGATTAAGCCTCTGAGCCAAATCTATATCCGATAGAGATTCTGCTGCCTGCCAGTTTAGCTCCTGAGTCTGAGCTCGCTGTAGGGCTGCAATTACTGTTGGACGGGAAATCCCCATGCTCTCTGCTATCCTGCTGTGGTTGAGGCCCAGACTCCTCAATCGTAGGATCTCTCTGTAGTTGGTCATTTCTATGACCCTCCTTTGGTGTATTCGCATCTGCGATGCGTTAGCCAAATTCTACTACAGCGGTATCTACTGTAAAATATGGCCGCCCGGAGGTGTAAATCTGGCCCGCCCAGAGGTGTAAAATCTCGCCGCCTCCGCTGTCAATTCCAAGCCGCCGTATTCATTCCGGATCGCCGGACACTCTTAAAATATTGGTTACATGATTTGGCATCAGTTCATTCCTCCCATCGTCATGCCAAAGCCGGAGGACTGACTGCTTTTCAGTTCATCCTCCGGCTTAATGAAGAAACGGTCGCTGCTATCCCAAAAGCTGACACACAGCTCGCCGTCATCCACTCGGATTTCCCTTTGCTCCAGCCCCTCGCCCCAGCCATCGCTGAATTGCCCGGAGAGCCAGTCGGTCAGTTCCGAAAGGTCAGAAGGAGAAAGGTCGCCGTAGGTTTGCACCTCGGTAACGCCCCACAGCTCCCCATTCCATTCCTCTACGGAAGGGTTGATGCTGTGTATCTTTCGGCTGAGGTCATCATCGAGGTAAACGGCAAGACCACGCTCGCCCTCATCGGACAGCTTTTCCTTTTCAATGAGATCGAGGATTTTATCCTCATATTCTAAAATTTCCCCAGCGGTTAAATCTACCGAATCGTTCTCCACATCTCCCCATTCGTTCCGGAGGTAGATGTGAGGGAAGAGGGGGTTCCATAAACGGAGGGTAGTCAGTTCATGTTTCATGGTGCATCTATCCTTTCGTAAGTGGTATATAAACAAAAAACTCCCTGTTCTTCATTAAACGAAGAACAGGGAGTGATGGAAAACATTAAGCAGTCACTTTTAAGTCAATAAAAGGAGGTTAACCTATGCAACAAAATTAAAAAAGAGATGATGTAATGTAATTTCTTGGTTATCTGTAACTCGAATATGTTTTGTGTGATACTGAGGATCAAGTGAGGACATTGTTCTAGTCAAATTGCTACATGGTGGTTCCTTTTGGATTTCTTTCTTCAGTTCTTCAACAATATCAGGTATATCACCAGACAAAACATACCCGACAATTGATGACTCGGATGATTGAGCCCCATAACGTCCGTTTGTAAAATTTTGCACACCCGTACTAATATACCTAGTAATTTTTTGAGGTTTATTTTGATATAAGTTTTTTGCTTCGGCACCAAAATAGCTATTTGATGTTGACCAGTCCTTGAAACAAAAATCAATCGTTGGTGATTTTTTACCTTTAGCTTTTTTCATCGTACTATCTGCGTATTGATGATGAGGAATGAGCCCATTTAAAGTTAGAGCTGTTGCCCTGTTTCTGGAATCCCATATCACCTGTATTTTTTCAAACCAACATTGAGTAATATCATCTTCTTCAGTGCTGCAAGTAATTCGAAAGGTAGTATCACTTTTTAAAACGTGATACCCTTGCCATAAAACTGAAATTATTTCGTTTACGCCACTGACACCAATTTTTCGAGCTAAATCTGGCGGTACAGCAGTAGATGCTGCAATTCTTTTGATGCTACTCATCTTTACACCTCCTGTGACTTTGCAAAATCAGCAAAAATTTCGTCTGCATCACGACAAGCAGCCGAATAATTCCAATATTTTTTTTGATTTGGTTTTATAACGTAAATTGCATCTTGCCCATAGATTCGAACATTGCGGCGTATAAATATATTTTGTCTACTTTCCGTCAGCATAGTGTCCAAAGTTTGAAGCATTGTGTGAATATTGTCCGTGCCATAATTAATCCACAGATCCTCAGAATATTTCCCCTCTAAACATAAACATAATACGGTTAGAGGGGAATCTCCAGTAATGAGTTGGCCGTTACATATAATTTCTTTACCAAATGAATTTTTTAATATATCTCTAAGCGTTTTAAAATATGATTCATATGTTGCGTTTGCTGGCTGCTTAAACGTCACAGAACTGCCTTTTTGAGAAAAATAATCATAGGTATAGTCCAGAGCATCATTAAGCAATTCGACTTCATAAGATTGCAGATGATACATTTGATAAATAAATTTTTGGAGATCTCCCTCGCTGTTTTTTCTTTCCTTTAGATCATCAAATAATGCTACCGCATCTTTAAGTTGATTGGAATCTACTTTCGGAATTGGTGTGTTCCAAATATCACCCGCTTCAAGTTCATCACGTTCAACCAGCCATTTTCGATTGGTCATTAAATGATAGTAAGAAAATAGTTTTGAATTTATGATCAGGCATAAGTATTTTAAATAATTGATATCGCCATGAACTCCTAACAAACTATGGTTAAAAACTGCATCATAATCTAATACTGAGGCTAAAAATCTAGCCTTTTTGTGACTTTGTTTAATTACTAGATGAGGAGCCTTAAATATCTCTCGTTTTTTCAAGACAATACATTCAAAGTCTGTATAGTCCACTCTTGATTCATTGTCCTCTGGTGAATAGTACGGTACAAAAGATTTTGCCTCTATGCAAGGCATATCCCAAAAGTCATTACATACTTTTTTGCGATTTCCCCTTTTAAATCCTTCAGCACTTACCATTTCATGTTCATCTAAAAACTTGCTTAATGGTGAATAAGTACTTTGTAATTTGTCAATCAACTCCAAATCACGCGGACCGCCCCACATCGCAATCTTCCATATTCTATCATCTCGAATAATTTCGTAGGGTATTTTGCAAATATCATTTGGTTCAATTGAAAACTTTTTATGATCTTGCATTGTAAATTGAGGCTTCGGAGTACAATAGAAAATTGGTTGTGTTTTGTCATTTTTTATTGGAGAGTAAATTACACCCGCTGAAGGGCCGCTTGCATGTTCAAATAAGAACTTTCGATAAATTGAAAAATTAATAATTACTGATACTGTATTGCTTACAAAAAAATCTTGTCTATATTGACGACTTTTTAATGACCTGTTAAATAAGAATCCTTTACTTGGCATCAACAAACACACCCAGCCATTTTCCTTACATAGTTGACTACATTTTATCGAAAATGCCTGAGCAATTTGCTTATCTCCAACCACCTTTTCATTTTCTCTCAAATATTGTAAGGCTAAATCAGTTAGTTGGCTCTGCCAAGGCGGATTCCCAATAATCACATCATATTTAATTTTGTTAAACTTTTCTGTATTAGAAAAAAAGTCACTTATAATTAAATTGGAGCCAATCATTTTAGGAAACACCAAGGTATCCCAAATGCTCCTTGGATCTAGGAAGTCACAGAGTGCTAAACTTAAACTAAATGAAGCAACTCGAATAGCCTCCTCATTTATATCCACTCCATAAATATTGTCTTTTAATAGTTTTATTAATTGAGCAGCATTGATATTTGATGTATAGTGTGTGTTCATCCAGCGGCAAACCATGCGCCGGTATATTTCTACTAGAAATATACCAGATCCACAAGATGGATCTATTATTTTAATAGGTTCATATTTGCCATCCCAAGAATAAACTTCATCTAATAAAGTATCTACCAGATGAAGCGGTGTGTAATAAGTACCCTTATCATCATCTTCATTGTCGGCCAAATGAAAAAATAACTCGTAAATACTGCTAATTATTTGAATTGGAATTACGTTAAAATCATATAAAGGCCATAATACTAGTTGCTGATTTTCTAGATCGGAATCGCCCAAAAGAAAGGCTTTCAGCTCTTGCAAGTCGAGGTCAGTTACAGTTTCATATTCGTTTTCAACTAATGGAAACATATCGCCATTAAACTTTTTCTCCAGAACTGCAAAAAGTTTATAAGTCGCTTCCTTATCACCCAACACATCTGTATAACTTTTATACGCTGTGTTGCTTGTGGAAAACTGATTGTAAAAATTATCTGGAAATATTGATTGGCCATTGGCATCTTTGCGCTCTTCTAAATATTTTATTAAAATAGAGCGACTAAGCAAGCTATGCACAATAGATACGTAATTCACAGAACCCCAAGAATCTTCAGGTATACGCAATTTTATCATATTTATGAGTTTTCTGCGCATTGCTTTTAAATTGTTCATTAGAGTAGTGTCAATACGTGTGCCAACATCAAATCGCTCTTTACATCTTCTCCAGTATTCGCCACTTTCCAGTAGTGAACGATTATACGGTTGTAGCTTTTGTCGTTGGGTTTCCAAATCCGTAATCAAACTGATCGTATCTATTAATCCCGCATTAGGATTAAGCGAACCATCTACATTTTGAGGTGTCTTGTAATTATTAAATATTTTTAGTTCAGTTGGAGTAACAACAAAAAGCAGGGGAGCTTCGCCCATATTCCAAGACAGCTGGTGTAATCTCGCTGCCATATTGGGATTATATGTTTCCATCATAGAAAAGTATATAAGAGGAATTTTTGCAATCCCATCAGTATCTCTCAAAAAGTATACAGCATCGACTCCTATTTTTTCTTTTGCTTGATTGTAGAATAGCTGCTGGAAATTACCTAAACTTGTATCGCTATTTCCATGCATAAGACCATTATTCTCATTTATATCAAGCGACTCAAACAAATTCTCTAAAATGTTTTTCATTTTAAGCCCTCATTTCTTTTAGGCCATTTGGTCATACAAGCCATTTTATAATAAACTGACTGGAACAATAAGGTTGTCACGGTCAAATGCGCCGAGCTTCTCCGCTGTGCAGATAATGGCGCCTGTTCCCCGTTTTAAAGGAGACTTTTCTATCACAGAGAAATTGGTCATCATTTTCTTTTCAGGTGTAGCTGTTTTCTTGATCTCAATGGGGTAAAGCTGACCATCACCCTCCATCAACAGATCAATTTCCTTTGCATCCTTATCTCGATAATAATAGAGATAGGCTTCCTTACCAACATTTTGATAGCTTTTCTGTATTTCGCTTACCACATAGTTTTCAAGAAGTGCACCATTCATGGCACCGTTCATTGTGGTTTCTGCGCTACTCCATTTGGTGAGGTAACATACCAACCCGGTATCATAAAAGTACAGCTTTGGTGTTTTGATAGTTCTTTTGAGCACGTTATTTGAATAGGGATGCAAATAAAAAACAATCCCTAATGTTTCCAAAATTCTAAGCCAACTTTTTGCCGTTACCTGATCAATATCGCAGTCATCGGCAATTCCTTTGTAATTCACCATCTGAGACGTTCTTGCCGCCACAGCAGTAACGAAAGTCAAAAACTTAAGCGAGTTTATGGAGCCGGACAGTTCCCTGACGTCACGCTCCAAATAAGTGCTTAAATAGCTGGAGTAGAAAAAATCCCGATCATCATATTTTTTGCTGACGAGTGCTGGCATTCCCCCTGCAAAGATACGCTCAAAGATTTGAGGCGTGGTTGCGGCAGGAATAGCGGCCTGCCTTTTCTGTAGAGTTGCTAAGTCCAAGCTGAATTCTCCCGGCTGCCCCCTATAAATCTCATGCTGTGACAGCGGTGATAGATGCAATAGCGCCACTCGCCCTGCCAGAGACTCCTGTACACCATGCATCAGTTTAAATAGCTGTGAGCTAGTCATCCAGAAATCGCCGGGGCGGTGGTTCTGATCCACACTTATTTTAATATAGGTAAATAGCTCCGGTGCATACTGCACCTCGTCAATGAACACCGGGGGCTGATGAATTTGAAAAAACATAGCAGGATCAGATTTGGCCAATGCTCTTACATTTAAATCATCTAGGGATACGTAGTGCCGATTCCGACCCTCAAGCTCTGTGAGCTTTTGCAGCATGGTGGTCTTTCCGACCTGTCTTGGGCCGGTTATTAAAATGGCGGGGTATTGCTCATTGAGCTTTAGAAATACGTCCTCCATAAACCTCTTGATATACTCCATATCAAACGCTCCTTTCGGCGATTATAGAATATAATCATATTTTAGCCGAAATTAAAAATTTTATCAAGTGTTTTTTGAAAGATTATAATATAAAATGAAGACAGGTCGCATAGATTCAGTCATGTCAGCCTGTCCTTATTTGCTATAATGCAGCATAGTGCATATTTAGTTGTTCTGGCATTTCTTAATCAATCTCATGTGTTTTTCCGACTTGGAAGCCCTGCCGTCATTCACCGTTTCAGCGAGGTAGTGTATCAGCCATTTCTTTGGGATTAGATAGCCTCGCTGATATTGAACTGCTTTGAGCTTTCCAGCTTTGATCCACTTGGCCACAGTGGTGGTTGTGTATCCCAACAATTCGCTGACCTGCTTTGTGTTCAAGACATCTGGTTTAAGTAGCCATTGTTCATTGAGCAGAGTAACAAAAGCCGAGGGACTTACTTTCACATAGTTGGTTTTCCTACTTGGTTTTTTCGATGCAAAAATACCGAGTGGCGGCATATTCTTAATCTTTCCAGCTTCCTGTTTTTCGAGGAACTTAATCACATCCATAGTTTTAATAGTGAACCGCCTTGTTTTTTTCCCACTGTCCTTGCAGGGTATAACTCCATGCTCCAAAAGCCATTTTCCTTTTCTCTTGCTGATATGGCAGATTTTATATAGTTGATCCATGCTGATGATTTCGGGGTATTCCTCCAGCAAGTATGAGTAGTCTGTTTTCATAAGTACCTCCATTGGCAACACAAGAACAGAAGAAAAGAACTCCTGTTCCAATCGGTTGGATTTAATTGTATGTCAATGGTAGGCTACGCTGTGGTTTGTGTGCTATAAAATCATTGGGTCTTAAAGTATCTTAAGGTTATTTCGCTGGTCGTTTTTCTACGTTTTTTCTACACTTTGCTCTGAAAACCGTTAAATTCGGGGATTGAACCAAAGCGTGGCAAATTCATGGTTTGTGCCCGAAAATCCTTGATTCATGCGGGTTTGCTCGATACTATGGTGACTCAAAGTTACCTTGATAATCTCATCGAAACTTGCCCTCAAATAACTCGAAATCAGGTTGTCCTCACGGACACGTGAGTTCGAATCTCACCGCCTCCGCCAAATTATAAGCTACATTTTTGTTGGTAGTAAACCAATAGAAATGTAGCTTTTTTCATATTTGAAATGGTATTATAAATTTGCAGTGCCCAAGTGGGTGCTGCATTTTTGCGTTAAGGAGGTTTTGATATGAGTAAGCAAATTACTACTATCCCAGCAAGACAAGATCCATTGGATAAAAAATTAAAGGTTGCTGCCTATTGCCGTGTCAGCACAGAACATGAGGAACAAAGACAGAGTCTAAAATCACAAGTAGTTTACTATATGCAAAAAATCTGTGATAACCATGATTGGGATTTTGCCGGTATTTATGCTGAAAAGGAATCCGGTACAAGAGTAGATAATAGAGATGAGATTCAGCGCTTAATGAATGATTGCAGAAATGGAAAAGTAGATTTGATTTTGATGAAATCCCTTAGCCGTTTTGGACGCAATACGTTGGACGTCCTGCTTATGCTTAATGAATTATCAAGATTAAATGTGGTTGCCTACTTTGAAACTGAGAATATCTGGTCTAATGATCCTCGAGTAAGAAAGTACATTACTATGGCAGCAGCTGCTTATCAGGAAGAAAGCAGGCAAAAAAGCGAAGCGATTAAGTGGGGTATCCGGCAGAGCAGTCTCCATGGACATATAAAGCTAAATCACTCACAGTTTCTTGGCTACGGCAAAGATGACCATGGAAACCTTGTAATAATTGAAGAAGAAGCTGAAATTGTACAGCTTATTTATGATTTGTTTCTGCAAGGTTGCGGCTGTCGCAGGATCAAGAAATCTCTTGAAGATCATGGTATAAAAACGGTCACTGGTAAAGATCAATGGAGCACATCAACCATTGATCGAATCTTATCTAATGAAAAATATATTGGCTGTAATATTACTCCCAAAACTCATACTCCTAATTTTCTCACAGGTAAGCAAAAAGAAAACCAAGGGCAAATTGATACAATTATCATTGAAAATTCTCACCAAGCGATTATTAGTCAAGAGATATTTGATGATGTACAGAATTTAAAAGTAAACATTAAGAACAAAGAGATAAATATAAAAAGAATCTGTTTCTAAAGCAGAATTCCTGCTATTTTTCAATTGATTTCACCATAATATTGTCAATATTTCCATATTTTACACTAATATGATTGCTTTATTCGTCGATGCGATGTATAATATACACAATATTTATTCAGAAATCCATGGTTTTAATGGGCTATATGACAGCGAAAGAAGCAACTAAAAATGGGTACTCACTTTACGTCGGATTCAGGAACGAAGAGCTAAATATCAGAGTTTATTGCGGTGGACAAGCCTTTAGAGCTGTATGGGAAAAGAAAGGAGTTTGTCGGTGTAGATGGATAAAATAGAAGTTGATTTACAAAATTGTTTTGGTATTCAACAAATGTGTCATGAATTTGATTTTCACAGGGATAATGTAATAGCCATATATGCAAGAAATGGATTGATGAAAACCTCATTTGCTAAAACATTTCAAAAGATACAGGCTAACAAAACGTGTGATGTTTGTGACGTCATTTTTGGAGATGAGGGCAGTATGGTCACCAAGATCGATGGCAGAGATATTACAAGCGATGATGTATTTGTTATTAAATCATTTGAAAATTCTTATGAGTCGGATATTACATCCCTTTTAGTAAAGGATGCAGTCAAAGAACGGTTAAGTGACGTTCTTAAGGCACGTGACAAATTACTTAAAGTCCTTGAAAAATCATCTGGATTGAAAATAAAGAAAACCACAGGCGGAAAAGTAACTTATGAGCTTGAGAAAACAATCATTGAGGATTTTGGTTTTACTGAGACTAGTTTATTATTGAATCTTGATGCGCTTATTGAAGCAGAAAGAACATTATATTGTGGAAATATTCCGTACTCAGTTATATTTGATACAACTGTGCTGAAAAAAATAAATTCACAAGAATTTCAATCACAAATTCAGGCTTTTATTTTAAGTAGTGATCGTGTTTATG
>DAMAEI010000015.1:28273-36094 GCA_031997345.1 Sedimentibacter sp.
ACGTTGCCTAAATTAAAAGATATCCGAAAGTCACTTGAAAAAGATTGTTTCTTTGTGCGCAATAATCAGTTGGTATTAGCAGGAGCAGATATTGTAAGTAATACGGATGCACTTGAAAACAAAATTTCTGAAATTGAGTCGGCTATCCGGCAGATACCAGAACTACAGGCAATTGAAAACTTGCTAAGTGATGCAAAAGGGATGTCCTTGAAAGATGTTATTGAAACTCACCCGGAAATCGTTGAATTTCTGTCACTTGATCAGTTGCCTGTGTTTCGTAAGGCATTATGGCTTTCATATATTAGTGATAATCAAAGACTGTTCGATGACTTATACGATAAATATTGTGCCCTTTCACATGAGATTGCTACTGTGGCTTTAGATGATACTCCATGGAAGCAAGCACTTGATATTTTTGATAAGCGTTTTACAGTACCTTATTCTATGGAAATTTCCAATCTAAAAGGTGCTATTATTGGTGAAAGCATTCCTCAAATTAAGTTTTCATTCAAAAAGGGGGATAGAACCGTAAGTATTGATCGTGCGAAATTGGATGAATTGGATACATTAAGTCAGGGAGAGAAGAGGGCCTTATATTTGTTAAATATTATATTTGATATCGAACAAATTAGGGCGGCAGGTAGAGAAAAGTTACTGATTATTGATGATATTGCTGATTCATTCGATTATAAGAATAAATATGCCATTATAGAGTATCTCTATGAATTAGCGCAGGAAAATCAGTTCTATCTACTAATTCTTTCGCACAACTTTGACTTTTATCGAACGATATCAAGTAGATTAAATTTGAAGCGAGAGAATAAACTGACAGCCAATACAGATGGAACAATAATTGCAATTGCGCAGGAACACTATCAGAATCAACCATTTGAACAATGGAAACAGAATCCAAAGACTAAGAATGTACTGGCACTAATTCCTTTTGTAAGGAATCTTATTGAGTTTGGACGGGATCAGGATGTTTCCCAAACCGGTAGCGACTTTCTATTTCTAACTGCTCTGCTTCATAAAAAACTAAATTCACAATTAATTACTTTTGGACAGATACTTCCTTTATACCAAGTTTATAATGGGATAACTACGTTTCAGCCAGAAGTACAGTTGGCAGATTCTGTGTTAGATTCACTGTATTCTGTTTGTGATGAGCTAACAGTTGCAGATACGTTGCTTGAAAATAAGATTGTTCTTGCTATGGCGATACGACATAGAGCTGAAGAATATATGCTACAACAAATCAATCAATTTCATGGAAGAATTTCTTGGAAAATTCGACGACAAAATTATTCTGGAACCAGTTCTGATTTTTTGACAGCGGTAGCAAGTATGACCAATCAAACCAGAGAATTGTTAAATGGATATAAGCAGTTTGGAGAGCCTGATTCGATTGCTGTTCTTAATGAAGTTAGCATTATGACACCAGAGAATATTCACTTAAACTCATTTATGTATGAGCCACTTTTAGACATGGATGTTATAGAACTTTTAGATTTGTACAATAGAATAAAAAACCTGTAAGAGGATAGCAGGAGGTTAATTATGAGCACCATAGGAAAGGCAACGTTGCAATCTGATGAAAATGGGCTAGTAACATTGCAATGTGATAGGTGTAAATCAAGATTTAAGATGGAGTGTGCTTATTTAAATGATGAATTGCAGGGCGATATTTGTTGCCCTGTATGTGGAATATCGGAATCATTAAGCACCTTTTGGCCAGAAGAAGTAGTCGAGGAAGCAAAGAAAATCGCTTTAGTAGAAGCAGAGCAAATGATAGAAGATATGTTCAAGGGGTTAAATTCTAAACATTTCAAGGTAAAGTCTAATCCCGTGCACAGAATTGATACTGATATAACATTTAAAAATCGAGATTATGATATGCAGGTGGTTAAGGTTAGTTGCTGCCAAAAAGAAATTGGACTTATGCCTGCCGACATTACTGCTGGCTTTTATTGTCCTTATTGTGGGAGGATTGTCAAATGAGCTACACAAGTGATGAAATTCAATATATTTCCTCTGAATTTAGAAACATTGCACGCAGATTGAGTCGTACAGATTATGCGCAGTGCGATGCAAATTTAAAGCGTTTTATGTTGACGATAACATCCAATAAAATCATAGAAGATTTTATCTTAAAGAAAAACATGCACAGATACGATGTTGAAGAAATCATTAATACCCGTGATCGGTTAGCTCCATTTGAGGTTAGTCCTGACGTTTGCGAAGAAATATCATTTGAATATCAGTTGCTTGCATATGCTATAGATAAGTTTGATGGGGACTTTACTCGGCTTTATGGAACGCATTGGTATACAAGTTATAAGTCTACTACTAATGACGAAATGCAGAAATTTATAGAACATATTATAGATCCTCTAATCGACTATATCAGTGAATATTTGCGCCAGTGTTATGAAAAAGCCATTAGAGAAGAAGAAAAATCTAAACCTACTGCACATAGTGGAATCACAGCTAATTATTCTACCGTTGTTGTCGGAAGCAGCGTTGACGGAAGTGTCTCAACACAGGTAACTATAAATGACAGCATAAAAAATAATGCTACAGAACTCATTTCAGCAATCAAAGAAAGCTTGCAAGAGAGCAATATAAGTGAGAAAGAAGATATTACGGACATTTTGAAACAAATCGAAGAAGATTTGTGTGTGAATAGAAAACCAAAGAAGGGCTTTTTATCCGCTTTAAAAACCTTGTGTGCAGGGAGCGCTCCAGTGATTTCATTAGTAACGGCTTTAATTAAATTATTTTCTGCATAAAGCCTGCATCTATTTTGACCTAATGACACAAATTAAAGTCATGTATGCGTATTTGAACTCATACATGACTTTTTTGATTTTCCATGATAGACTAAGGTGAATACATATTATTTATATTTGCTTGATTCGCATTAAATGGATAAGACTAATAAAAATTTAATTTTAAAAGCAAGAGGGGACAATTTGATTATCAAAAACGACAAGCAATTTAATATATTTCCTTCCCATGTGGGGCTGAGAAAATATGTTCAATATTACAATATTGTATTTCCGTCGAATGATACGTTTACAGCGCACTATACACTTATGCCTAACGCTTGTGGAACACTATCGCTTGCTTTTGATGGAAACGCAGTCATTGCCGAACTGTGGGGAGCATCTTTAACCCCTGTTTTGTTAGGAATGGAACCAAATAGTTATCAGGTCCTACTGCTTATTCAGCTTTCGCCCTATGGTTTGTATCAAATCACACGTCAAAGCCAAGCGAAGTTTGCAGATAAACGACTTTCGCTTGCGGATATTGACAATGAGCTGTTTCATTCGCTGCATCAGGCTTTTGTAGCATCAAAAACTGTATCCGATTTGGTAAATACTTGTGAGAAAATTTTATACCAACGCATGGAAAAGCATGTTGTTTCGGACTCTTTGCTGTTGGCAACCAAAGTGATTTCTGATAATTATGGACAAATACAAGTGAAAGAAGTTGCCAGAGAATCCCATTATAGTGAGCGACAGCTAAACCGCTTGTTTCTTGTGCAAATTGGAATGAATGTTAAGGACTTTATACGCTTAACTCGCTTTAATTATGTATTAAAGCATATTCAAAAATCGCCTTGCTTTTTTGCGGCATTGTCGCAACAAGCCGGATATTTCGACCAAGCCCATTTTGATAAAGATTTCAAGGCTATCAGTGGTGTTACCCCTCAAAAGTATCTGAAAACAATGTCAGATTTTTACTATGACGGAACAGAGATATTCGATACAATATCCTCAAAGGAGGATTGAAAAATGAAATATCAAGGTTGTCTTTTAGCGGTTAAGAATATATCCGCTTCTAAGCACTTTTATGAAAAGGTGCTTCATCAAAACGCTGTAATGGATATTGGCGTACATGTGACCTTTGAGGGGTTTTCTCTGCAACAAGGATATGCCGAACTCGTTGGCATATCAGTCGATAGCGTGAAAGAGCAATCGCACAACTTTCAAGTCTATTTTGAAGTGGAAAATTTAGACAAAGTGTACGCCGAACTGAAAAGCATATCTGGCCTGCAATGGGTACATGAAATCAAAGAATATCCGTGGGGGCAGCGTGACATTCGAGTATATGATCCCGATAAGCATATCGTAGAGATTGCAGAGGATATGAATACGGTTATCAAACGCTTTTTTAGTCAGGGCATGTCAGCAGAAGAAGTTTCCAAGCGCACTATGTTTCCCCTTGAAGTCATAAAACAGTATGCGTCGTGCTTTGATATATGACAAATAATGGCTTTGGTAAATTAAAGCCGCTATTTTACTCTGAACAAAGGAGGGCACCTATGAATTGGGAGCCGTGGACAGGCTGTTACAAAATAAGTGATGGCTGCACAAATTGCTATTTTTATGGGCCACATGCGAAACGCTATGGTCAAAGCACCATACAAAAAACAGATAAATTTGATTGGCCTGTAAGAAAAAATTCAAAAGGTGAATACAACATTAAAGGAAACAAAATTCTTGCGACCTGCTTTGCAACTGACTTTTTCCTGCCTGAAGCGGATGAATGGCGTAAAGAGATTTGGGCTATCATCAAGGAAAGAACAGACATTAATTTTTTAATTTTGACAAAACGAATTGACCGTTTTCTTGTATCTCTTCCATCCGATTGGTGTGCAGGCTATGACAATGTGAATATCGGCTGTACTGTCGAAAATCAAAAATTAGCTGATTACAGGCTTCCGCTCTTTTTATCCTATCCGATAAAGCGGCGTTTTATCGCTTGTTCCCCACTTTTAGAGGCGATAGATTTAACACCGTATCTCTATGGGGTAGACCATGTTACGGTTGGCGGTGAAACGGGGCGAGAGGCTTGTGAATGTGATTATGATTGGGTACTTAATATCCGCGAACAATGCGTAAAAGCAAATGTAACATTTTGGTTCAAAAATACAGGCTCACTTTTTAAACGTGATGGAGTAGTGGAAAAAGTAAATCCATTTAAGCAAACAAGTATGGCGAAAGAGCTTGGTATAAATATTTCAGACGGAAAAAGGTTGTTTTGACAGGAATGTAATAGTATAAAAATTATTGCCTATTTTGTTTGATTGATGTTCTTAACGAGTCAAATGAGAATAATCCATGAGGCGTAATAGTTCAAATCCTAAGTTAAAAACAGCATGACATCTTAATGCAGCGGGACTCGCAAGTTATAAGCTACATTTTTGTTGGTAGTAAACCAATGAAGATGTAGTTTTTTCATATTTAAAATTTGCAGTACCTAAGCGGGTGCTGCATTTTTGCTTGAATTTATAATTCACCATTACAAACCTAATCAGAGTTGTACATTATGCTTATACTGAAAAATTTCATTTATTTATTAAAGTGAGGGATTTTCCATTTTGGATACTTAAAAAGCCTGCATCTATTTTGACCTAATGATACAAAAAGACATAACATCCCGCCAAGGGGATATTATGCCTTTATTTATGCAGTAGCTCGTGATACTATAGATTCAAGGCTTATTAAATTGAATGGACAATCATTGAGCAAAGAGTACCTTAATTAATGGAGGCAACTGCATATGAGTAATTTAACTTTGGTCTTTCCAAGTGAAGAAATGGAATCAAAGGCATTAGGCTTCAAAAAAGAATTTTATGATAGCGGCGAAAAAACCATATATGGAAGTTATAAATTCGATATGGATAGATACACCTATTCAGGTTGGCTTCAAATAATCAGAGATAACCTTGACGAGAATACAGTAAATCCAAAATTTGGGTTTTCACACACTTTTTTTGCGGTCAATCATGATGATGAAATTGTGGGCATCGTTAATTTTAGGCACACAATTACGGATTTCTACAAAGACTCGGGGCATATAGGCTATAGCGTTAGGCCATCAGAAAGAAAAAAGGGATATGCTACTGAGATGCTTAGGCAAATACTAAGGTTTGCTAAAGGTCAGGGCTTAACAGAAGTTTTTTTAACCTGTAGGAAAGATAACGAAGCATCCACGAAAACGATTATTGCGAATGGTGGCACACTTAACCGTATATTTGAAAAGAATGAGACTGCACATGAAGAATATCGCATAAGCCTTTGAACAGATTGAGTAAAGCCAAAAAATCCAATGTACCACTCGCATTCAAAAACCTTTTTTCCACCATATCCACAAGTTATAAGCTACATTTCTGTTGGTAATAAACTAATGAGGATGTAGCTTTTTTCATATCTAGAATAGTATTTGAAGCTTGCAGTACCCAAGTAGGTGCTGCATTTTTGCGTGAAATGAGTAAACAAATTACTACTATTCCTGCAAGACAGAATGAATCTGATAAAAGATTAAAGGTTGCCGTGTCAGTAAAATCAGACAAGAGATACATTTTAGTTTCAGAAAACCCTATTGACTCTCACATTATGGTATACTCTATACTAAGGATGAGCTCAAAAAACACATATATGTGAGGACAATAAAGATGCTGAAAATAGGTGATTTTTCAAAACTGTCAAGGATCAGTATACGGATGCTGCGCCATTACGATGAAATAGGTTTGTTGGTGCCTAAAAGCACCGATAGCTTTACAAGCTATCGGTATTATGGCGAGGATCAGCTGCCGGTTGCAGGCAGAATCACAGCGCTTAAGGATATGGGCTTTGGCCTTGCCGCTATTGGTGAAATCCTGAAAATCTACAACAATCCACAGGCGCTGGCTGAATTTCTGACGGTGAAGCAAGCGGAGATGCAAGCAGAAGCCGAAGAAATCAGACGTCGCTTACTGCTCCTTGATACAGCCGTAGAGAGGCTGAGAAAGGACGAAACTGCTATGAATTATAGTGTATCATTAAAGACTTTGCCGGAGCGGTATGTAGCCAGTGTACGCAAGGTTATTCCCGCCTACGACCAAGAGGGTACTCTTTGGAACATGATGATGAACGAAACGGCTCATTTTAAAATGCAGCCTGCCGACAACTGTTACAGTCTTGCCATTTTCCACGATGAGGGATACAAGGAAAGCGATGTGGATGTGGAAATCCAGATAAACGTGCAGGGGGCATACAAGAACACAGAGCACGTTGCGTTTAAAACTATGCCCGTGGTTGAAATTGCCTCGGCCACTTACAAAGGCAGCTATGAGCAGCTTACCGCTGTGAACCATGCGGTAGCCAATTGGGTAAATGACAATGGCTATGAATTTAATGGCGCGATGTTTTGCATTTATCATGTCAGTCCGGCACAAACGCAGAATCCCGATGAACTGGTGACCGAAGTTTGCTACCCCATCAAGAAAAAATAACAATCATTACCGCAACGAACCGTCTGCAACCGCAGGCGGTTTTTTGTTATAATCGAAAATCGCATTTATTAAGCAGAGATAATTTTAAAATCTCACATCCTCTTTTGGAAGTCATATAATGGATATAGTAATATTTAGTTAAAAAGGAGGATAAAAATAGATGTATGGAAGATATAATCCAATTAGTCCACAGTGTTTTTCCAACAGTATTAGCCAGTCGGAACAGGCTTTGAGCAATCGGTTTCGATTATTGTGGGAACAACATGTCTATTGGACAAGGATGCTCATTATCAGCATAGTTTTTGGATTGCCTGATGCGGAATTTGTTACAAATCGCCTTCTTCGCAATCCCAAGGATTTTGCGGCGGTATTGCGGTTGTTTTATGGAGATGACGTTGCTTCACATTTTGAAAAGTTATTCACACAACATCTTACAATTGCCGCTGAGCTTGTTAAAGCTGCAAAAGCAGGCGATAGTGCTGCGGTTGCTGATGCTGAAAAGCGATGGTATGCAAATGCGGATCAGATTGCAGAATTTT
>DAMAEI010000015.1:36104-38139 GCA_031997345.1 Sedimentibacter sp.
GACGAAAAACGAAGCTGTCAATATGCTGACTCAAAAATATGATGAAAGTATTAATGACTTTGACAATATTGAGCAACAGGCATTGCTTATGGCAGATACAATGACACAGGGCATTGTCAGACAGTTTCCCAACATTTTGGGCAGAATCTGAAAATGCAAAGACGGCTTAAACAGAAGCACCAACATACCATTGGCGCCAATCAAGTGTACTGTAAGTGAAAAAAATAACATCTGCATTTGAATTCGATATGCAGGTGTTATTTATTATGTCTTATTCCCTGCCATTAGCAAGGGAGATTAGTCCTAAGTCTATGGCAGTGGTAATAGCCTGAGTGCGGTTATTAACATTAAGCTTTTTGAAGATGTTCCTCACATGATTTTTTACAGTACTTTCACTGATAAATAATTGCTGTCCAATTTCTCTGTTGCTCTTTCCCAAGCCAAGATTGCGTAGGATTTCTTTTTCTCGTGGAGAAAGTTTTAAAATCTTACTCATCGATGAGTTTGGCTGGTTGTAACGTTCGAGATTTTGCTCGGGGGCTGTAAGGCTATTGAGCAAGACTCTGCTGATAGGCTTGGAAAGGGGGATTTTTCCTGCAAGCAGCTGAATGAGAGCTTGTATAATCTCTTTTGAATGCATATTTTTATTGAGAAAACCCTGTGCACCGGCTCGCAAAGCTTCTGCTATAATCTCATCATCATCACTGACAGTCAGTATAACAATTGTAAGAGCAGGATACCTTTTCAATAAGCGGAGGGTTGTTTCGATTCCGTTTAGCTCCTTCATATAAAGGTCCATAAGAATTACATCGGGCTTGGGTGAAAGATTCATCATAAGAACCTCCTCGCCGCTGGAGGCCTCCATAATATTGGTGATATTATAATCCTCTAAAATGCGCCTGAGCCCTTCCCTGAAAAGACTATGATCATCTACTATCAAAAAGTTAAGTTTTGTCAATTGTTCTAATTCTTTATTCATTACGATACTCCTTAGCAGCGAAGCGGCAGTTTCAGGCATGTAGTGGTTCCGTGTCCCTTTTGTGTTTGAATATCCAGCTGTCCGCCAAGTGCATTTGCCCTTTGGTTCATGATGCGTATGCCCTGATGAAGAATAGAGTTATGGCTTACCTCATCCTTATCAAACCCTTGGCCGTTGTCTGAGATTGTGATGGTCAGTTCTCCATTGACAAAGACAATATTGACATCGGCTTGGGTAGCCTTGGCATGACGGCGCACATTTGTAAGGGTTTCCTGAACAATTCTGAGTATATGAAGCTGGTTCTCAAGCTTTATAACGGGCCATACCCCCTCGGTATTAAGAGAAACATGGACGCTGGAAAGCTTGTTAAATTCCTTAATATATAGTTTAATGCTGTCAATGAGCCGCCCCTCATGAGTCACATCTACACGCAGGCCGATAATAGCCTCACGAACATTCAGGTAAGAGTTGTCCACCACTTCGCGAAGTTCGTCTAAAACCTGTGCGCAGTCCTCATAATTTCCATTGCTCAACCTGACATTTGCTGAATCGAGTCCCAAACCTATATAACTGAGGGTTTGTGCAAGTCCATCATGCATTTCCATAGCTATGCGGTCACGTTCCTGAAGGACGGCACTTCTCATAGCTTCACTATAAAGAATCGCATTGTTTATTCCTATACCCAGCTGAATGCTGATGCTATCAAACAATGATTTGTTCAGCAGCATTTCATCGATATTGTGCCAGACCAGTATGCAAAGGCCGCTGGGTATGCCTTGATTATCATAAGAATGGAAGGCCAGAAAATATCCGCTGCCAATAATACTGTGAAGGAAGTTAAATTCTGATTTTTCTGAGTTGTGACCCCAATAAAGCTTTTGCGGCAGGTGGACGTTAAGCTGTTCTGGTATATCTGCGGACTCTGGATTAAGTCCGATTTGGGAGAACAGTGAAAAATTATCTTTATTTGTTTTAACGTAAAGAAGCCCTAATTGAACCTCAAGCGCTTGTGACAGCCGCCTTAAAAAGGTATCACAGAAGCTTTGCAGAGTAAAA
>DAMAEI010000015.1:38149-57124 GCA_031997345.1 Sedimentibacter sp.
AGATGTGCGTTTTTTTCTTCTAGGCCACGCTTAAGATCAACTTCATTTGTGATGTCCGAATATACCTCCACCCGACCCAAAAGCTCCCCGGCGTCACCATAAACCGGTCCGCTGAAGCGTTTGAGTATACGTCTCCTGGGCATGACGACCTCGACTTCATCATTTGAAACAACCTCGGGATGATCATACAGCCAAAACAATCTTTTTTCAAACTCATCAGGATAGCGCACTCTCCATTTGATTTGCTCTGTTATTGCTCTGCGCTTATCCTGATAAAGAATTGTTGATGCAGGCAATCCAAAAAAGCTTTCAAACTGCTTATTGCACATTACTACCTTAAGCTCGCGGTTTATCATTAAGATAGCATCATCAACTGAATTAAGTACCGACTTCAATCGCTGTTCTAAAGCTACAAACATCATGAACACCTCCCTTGTGCGTTTAAAGATAGATTGCTTACATACAGGAAGCTGCAAGAAACAGCTTGAACTGCATCAAAAAAATCTTGTACAGAGAGGCCTGCTTGTATTGCCGATTTCCTTTCAAGATTTAATTTCAATGATTGAATCTCCTTTCGTTCCAAAGTCAATTGCCTATAAGTTTACCATACTATATCGCTTCTGTCACTGCTTTTCAATAGTCCGAAAGTACTATACTTTTAACTATTTTTACATTAAGTAGCACACTATTTTAACTATTAGCCAATAAAAAATTAGTACTTAGAATGTTACTTTCAGTGAATATGCTCAAGTCCTTATTTATGCTAAAGTGTAACAAATGGTTGTTAACCAAAATTTTAGAACAAGAGAGGATGGTCATTATGTCAGCAACACCAATTAATAACAAAGAGTATTTATGGAGTTATCGTGAGAATGAACTGGAAGTAATTAAGGCCGCAAAAGCTAAGAAGGGTCTTACTTATGATCAGATTGCAGAGGCTTTAGAAGTTAGTCCTGTTTGGATAGCGAGCGCTTTCATGGGACAACAGTTCGTGCCGCCTGTGTATGCAGAGAAGCTTGCAAAGCTGTTGGATCTGTCTAATGATGAAGTTGCTACACTTTCCACACATCCGTACAAGGGAAATGTAGACCCAGTTCTTTATCGTTTGCACGAAATGTTTGATACATATGGACCAACAATAAAGGAACTCATCCATGAGAAATTCCCAAGCATGGGCAACGGAATCATGAGTGCTATCGATTTTGCTGTAAGTGTTGAGAAGGTTGAAGACCCAACAAGTGATAGAGTTATTATTACTTTTGATGGCAAATTCTTACCATACAGCCATAAAGGAAAATATCCCTGGTAAAATTAATTTATCAGAATGTCGAAAATATCGGTGAAAGCCGATATTTTCAGTCTTTAAAAGGAAAATGAGAGGAGGATTCATTTATGAGTGAATCTGTGAATGCTGAAAAAAAGACACCTACCTATTTTGAAAAATGGAAGGGTCAAACATTTAAAGCAAAGCTTCCTAAAGTTGGATTTGACCAGGTCGTGTGGTCATTTATTGGCGGATTTTGTGCTCTGTTTATAGTGGCATATCTGGCACAAGAAGTTAAGCTTCTCAGTCTTTTCGCACCGTTCGGAGCATCGTCCGTTCTGTTATTCGGAGCGCCTGCAGCTCCATTTTCGCAACCACGTAACGTTTTTGGCGGTCATATGATTGCCGCATTAGTAGGTGTTATTGTTAATAATCTTCTGGGTACATCGTACTTCGCTATAGCGGTGGGGGTTGCTCTTGCCATTTCACTGATGGTTAAGTTAAACGCTATTCATCCACCCGCAGGCGCCACTGCCTTCATTGGTGTAACTGCATCCAAAGGAAGCTTCCTATGGATTCTGAATCCGGTCGCACTCGGTACTGTTATATTGATATTTGTGGCACTTGTTGTCAATAACCTTGATAAAAAGAGAAGCTACCCATCTTACTGGATATAAGTTGAGTTAATCGTGACATAGAGGTAAATATCATGAAAATTAAGCCGGCATTGTTTAATTGGAAAAAAACATTTAATAAAGCAACATTGCTTACAGATATAACTGCAGGAATAAGCGTAGGAATCATTGCCATACCGCTTTCCATAGCACTTGCTATTGCTTCCGGCTCCACGCATGAGGCAGGTCTCTGGACTTCTGCCCTTGCCGGCTTTGTTGCAGCCTTTTTTTCAGGCTGTCCGCAGCAAATAAGCGGACCCTCTGCCACATTGGTGGTAATTTCATACAGCACAATTTCATTATACGGCTTTGGGGGTCTTTTGACCGCCACTTTCTTGGCAGGTATATTCCTTATTATTCTTGGCCTTCTTAATTTAGGCAAAACAATAAGGTATATGCCCTATCCCATTATTGTGGGATTTACTTCGGGAGTAGCATTTGTATTGGCTGTTGGGCAGTTAGGGGATTATCTGGGTCTTACTCTGCATAATCCACCGGTACAATCCATAGGAAGAATTGTTGCATACATTCAGGCAATGCAAAGCCTGAATATTTATGCCTTTATAATCGGAACTCTGTCTGTTATTGTCATAGTGGCATGGAACAAGCGGAACAAGAAAATACCCGGATATTTAATTGCTTTATTATTTGCCACTATACTGGCACATGTGACTGCATGGCCGGTAGAGACTATCGGTACAAGGTTTGGTAATGTTTCTGCTTCACTGCCTCCGATTATTTTACCTGCGTTGGAGTTTGACAAAATTAGATTTTTGTTATTTCCCGCATTCACTATTGCTTTTATTTCAGCTCTTGAAACATTGCTTTCAGCGGTGGTGGCAGATGGAGCAACGGGGGAGAGTCATGATCCTGGAATGGAGCTTATAGCCCAAGGCGGTGGGAACCTGGTGAGCTCTCTCATAGGAGGACTTCCGATAACAGGGGTTATTGCCAGAACGGCAGCAAATGTAAGAAGCGGGGCAAGAACCCCTATTTCCGGATTAGTTCATTCTATGGTTGTTATACTTTGCAACTTGGTTTTAATGCCATTTTTGAGCATGGTTCCTATGACTGCGCTGTCCGCCGTACTTTTTATAGTTTGCTTTAACATGGTGGAATGGAAAAGTATAAAAAAAATGATAAGGGCACCAAAGACAGATGTATTGATCATGGTTACAACTTTCGTCCTTACGGTTATTCTTGATCTTTCGACGGCGATAATATCCAGTGTACTTTTGGCCTCATTGCTTTTTACCGCCCGCATGATTAGGTTAAGCAGCCTTCAGGACATGGGAGAGCATGAGTTTGTAAAAAAGGAAGAGACTGCTGCTATTGCATACGAAATTGACGGTCCCTTATTCTTTGGATTCGCTCATAATATAAAGGCTCTGGAAAAGAAATTGAACGCCCAGTCAGAATTGGTTATACTTGACTTCAATAAAGTAATACTAATTGATGCCACAGGTCTGAACGCCTTGGATAAATTGATACAGACGGGGGAGGGTATGAAAATTAACTTCTCTTTTGTAAGGGTCAAACCCCATATAAGAAGTATTATGGATAGGGCGGGAATATGCGATAATATTTGTAAGGATTAAAAAGAAATTTTTGGAGCTTCCATTTTCGATGGAAGCTCATTTTTGTTAATGATGCTCGCCGTGACCGCCACAAACGTGTCCGTCACCATGATGGTGTTCGCCATGGCTGCCGCAAGTATGTCCTTCACCATGATGATGTTCGCCGTGATGATTACATTCAACATCAGGATTATAATTCAATTTACCAGAAAGTAAATCCATTGCGGCCTTATCTGCGTCTCCCGTAACTCCGCCATACAGTTCAATACCTGCTTCAGACAGGGCACGTTTTGCGCCACCGCCAATACCGCCGCAAATTAACGTACTAACACCATTCTTTTTAAGAATTTCAGCCAATGCACCATGCCCGCTGCCATTTGTATCAATGACAGAAGCTGAATGAATATTGTTGTTCTCTATGTCATATACCTTAAATTGTTCTGTGTGTCCAAAGTGTTGAAACACATTGCCATCTTTATATGTTACTGCTATTCTCATCTTTTACCTCCACTTTTTTGCTTAGACTATTTCTCCAACGACAACAACCGTTGCCACAGGATGAGTTGTGATGCTCGCAAAAACGCACATCCCCACCGCCAATTTGCAGAGGACGTCCCTGCACGATGCATTGCGCCAGCTTTTTTCTGGCATTTGCATAAATAGCCTGCGCCGTGGTGCGGGCGACCTCCATTTGTTTTGAGCATTGCTCCTGTGTCATACCTTCCAAATCAATCAGACGTATGACCTCATATTCGTCAAGAGTCATTGTGATTATTTGTCCGTTCTCACCGCATGGTTTGAAACTTGTACACCGTGGGCGTGAGCATACGCGCCGGTGTTTTCGGGGTCTTGGCATCGTCTCACCTCACTTTGCCTTGTTTTATTATCAACATATGTCAATAACTATTATATACCTTATCTGGCATATGTCAATAATTATAATTTTGTTTTAAACCGATTGTAAACTTCCGGTTCATCCGACGAAAAAAAGTGTCTGTCCCAGGCCGTGCACCTGCCGTCCAATACTGCAGGGTGTTATCGAATCTTTTTTATAGAGAATGTCATTATTCATTTAACGGTAAATAAACAGTGAAGGTGGTACCTTTGTTAGGCACACTTTCAACGGATATACTGCCTCCGCAGATTTCTAGAATTCTTTTTACAAGAGATAAGCCCAGACCGTTTCCTTCTGTTGACCTTGATTGATCTCCTTGATAGAATTTATCAAAAATATGCCTTTTTACTTCATCATCCATACCTAAACCTGTATCGGAGACAGAGGCAACTGCTTCTTCCTTATCCAATCGAAGCTTAACACCTATCGTTCCCCCTTGGGAGCTGAATTTGATAGCATTTCCCAATAGATTTATCCAGAGCGGCTGCAGGATTTCCGCATTTCCCGTGAACTGTATTGGCTCAAGGCTGATATCCAGTTCAAGCTGCTTCTTCTTTAGCTGTGGCTCCAAAAGGAGTATGCACCTACGTATTTGCTCATCAAGGGAGTATTGCTCCTTATCTGTAATTTTATTAGTGCTGTCAAGCTTTGATAACAGAAGAACATTGCTTGACAGGTTGGTCAATCTCTCAGTTTCGTCAATAATGATATTTAAGTACTCGTTTCGCTGTTGTTCTGTCAGATCACTCTTTTTTAGGAGTTTGGCAAATCCCTTGATAGATACAACCGGTGTTTTGAACTCGTGAGAAATATTTTTTACGAAATTACTGCGGAGTGTTTCGATGCTTGAAAGCTGTTTTGTCATTTCATTAAAGCTCATGGCAAGGCGGCTTATTTCGATGGATCCGCCAACTTCAACCTTTACATCGAAATTTCCTACCGCTACCTCCATAGTGGCATCTGTCAGCCTGCGAAGAGGCCGTAAAAAAAGATCTCCTCCGATTATGGCTAAGGTGGTTCCGATAACTAGATTAACTAAAATCATGAATACTAAGATGACAGGAAACCGGTTCACCAGCAAGGGGGGAAGGATACCTATTTCCATAAGAAAATATGAGATGCCGCCCGAGATCACGATACTGATAAACAAAATAACAAACACAAAGGATACAAGCAATATTAGTGTGGTCAGTCTTCGTTTGGAATTTGTATTCATGTTTCGGGAGTTATTATTCATCACGCCTCACCGCCTTATAGCCCAGTCCGCGGACGGTTACAATATCAAATTCCGGCCATGCGCCAAACCGCTCGCGCAGTCTGCCGATATGGACGCTGACTGTATGCTCGTCCGTTTGAGAATCATATCCCCATATTTCATCCATCAATTGCATCCGGGTAAAAATAATATCCGGATAACTAAGCAGCTTGTACAGCAGCAAGAATTCCTTTTGCGGCAGCGTTATACGTTCTGTTTCACGGCTAACGGTCATTGAGTCGTAATGCAGGGTTACTTTGCCAATTGTTAACTTTCGTTCATGGACAATTTTAGCACGCCGCAAAAGTGCCTTAATCCTAAGAACTAATTCTTCATTTTCAATAGGTTTGACCATATAATCATCTGTCCCTACAATAAAGCCCTTTCGTTTATCCTTAATTGTTTCTTTTGCCGTAACCATCAGAATGGGGAAGTCATATCCAGCTTCCCGCAGCTGCTCAGTCAAGCCGTAGCCATCCAATCCAGGCATCATAATATCGGTAATCATTAAGTCAATGTGCTGACGATCCAATATGTCCAAAGCCTCCTGCGCGTTTGAAGCCAAGATCGGTGTGTACCTTTCTTCTAACAAAACCGCTTCCATCAGCTTTCTGGTATTTGTATCATCTTCTACTACAAGGATATTAAACATAATGCTGACCTCCTTATCTCCGAACAGCTCAACAATTCAGCGTATAAGCATAAAGGAGAGATTTATAAAGCTTATTTTATATTGAAAGTTTATCACATATGAAGCAGTACGACAACAACTTATGCTGTCATTGCACTGTGGCTGACCGCACTATGAGAGAAACTTCAACTGAACTTCAACAAAATTGCCACTTAAGTTGAAGTTTAGTTTAATTTGCAGGAGTATTATTGGTACAAGATTGACAAAAGAGGTAAATTTGATAAAAGTTCAGAAGGAGGAAATGTTTATGTTTTTTGATTTTTATTATTTTATTCTTGTAATTATCCCTATGCTAATTGGAATATGGGCTCAAACTAAGGTTGCATCTACCTATAAGAGGTATAGCGGCATTGTATGTTCAAACGGATACACCGGCTACCGAACCGCACGGATGATATTGGATAAAAACGGTCTGCAAGACGTGCGGATTGAAAAAATAAGGGGAAATCTGACCGATCATTATGACCCGAACGCCAATGTTGTACGATTGTCAGAGGGTGTTTATGATTCCAGCTCTGTTGCGGCAATCGGAGTAGCTGCTCACGAGTGCGGTCATGCACTTCAATACGCAACACGATATGTACCTATGAAAATCAGAGGAACTATCATACCGGTTACCAATTTTGGCTCAAAACTAGCTGTACCTTTAATTTTAGCCGGACTGCTGCTAAGCTGGTATTCTCTTGCTTATATAGGCCTGATCGGATATGCGCTCATTGCGCTGTTTCAACTGGTTACCCTTCCGGTAGAATTTAATGCCAGCAATCGCGCCGTTGTGACGCTCTCAGATATGAATATTACCGAGGCTGAGCAGGAAGGCGTAAAAAGGGTGCTGAACGCTGCGGCAATGACCTATGTTGCTGCCTTAATTTCTGCTGTAACGCAGCTTCTGCACATGGTAACGATTATAGGAAGAAAAAATAACAGGAGTTAAAATTTAAAAAATAATGAAAAGAGGCGCTTATTATGAAAAAGATAATTAATTTAATGCGGTGGATGTTGCTTATATCCGGAATATTGATTGTGATACTTGGTATAACAATGCTGTTTTCACCGCTGGACAATCTGGTCACTCTTGCATTCTTTATCGGTATTTTGATGGTGATATCAGGAGTTTCTGAAATTGTATCTTTTTGCGGTGAAAAAAAGAGGTATCGTTCCAGCTGGATGCTGGCAAGCGGAATTCTGTCTGTTCTGTTCGGTGCCTGGACGGTATTCGGGCACGGAACGGAAGCTCTGGCTGCCTTTTTACCTTTCATCTTTGCTGCATGGGTTTTATCATCCGGTATTCTGAGGGTTGTCGGTTCCGGATACCTTAAATCAGAAGGTTCATTCTTATGGGGATGGATGTTGACATTCGGTATTTTGGGAACTGTTTTCGGATTTCTGCTTTTGTTTTCTCCGATTCTTTCCGGGGTTGTGATATCATTTTCGCTGGCTCTGATTTTGATTTCACACGGTATTGACAATATAATTCTATTTTACCGAATCAAAAAAATAGGCAATTATATCAGAGAGCGCTTGGGTGAATGAACATGACGCATCGTAGATCAGAGGGAAGGTGACACGGCATGAATCAAAAATTAAAGGAAAAGACGCGGGAATCTTTATCCGCTGTTCTTCCTATAACGTTAATTGTCTTAATCCTAAGTACTGTTATTGTTCCGATGGAGATTGGCATCGTAGCCATGTTTATTTTCGGCGCCATAATGCTTATTATAGGAATGGGCTTTTTCCAGCTTGGTGCGGAAATGGCAATGATGCCGCTGGGCGAAGGCATAGGCGTGCAAATATCGAAAGGCAGGCGTATTCCTGTCATTATACTTGTTGTTTTTATTATAGGAGCTACCATCACAATCGCCGAACCGGATTTACAGGTGTTGGCGGGACAGGTGCAATCAATCCCTAACAATATTCTCATTTGGACGGTGGCAGCCGGCGTAGGTGCTTGTCTTGTAGCCGCAATACTGCGAATCTTTTTCAAAACCAACCTATCTGTTATGCTGATGGTTTTATATGGGATTGTCATTCTTATCTCATTTTTTACTCCGGACAGTTTCTTATCAGTTGCTTTTGATTCCGGCGGTGTGACGACAGGACCAATCACAGTTCCGTTTATCATGATGATGGGCGTTGGACTTGCATCAATCAGAAGCGACAAGGATGCAAGTGACGACAGCTTTGGATTGGTGGGACTTGCCAGCATCGGTCCTATTTTGGCGGTTATGTTGCTCGGTATCTTTTATAATCCGCAAGGTGCTTCTTACACGTCGACTGCAATTGCTTCTGTTGTGACGACTCAGGACGTAGTCCGTGAGTTTATGAGCTCTTTGCCTCACTTTGCCAAGGAGGTACTTGTCTCCATACTGCCGATTATTGCAATATTTCTCATATTTCAACTATTCAGCCACCGGTATCGGCGTAAACAGCGCATTCGTATTGCTGTGGGGTTTGTTTATACATACATCGGTCTTGTTCTTTTTCTGACCGGCGTCAATGTTGGGTTTGCACCTGTCGGCAGTCTGCTGGGAGGAGAGCTTGCGGCAAGCAGCTTTAAGTGGATGTTTATCCCGATAGGTATGCTGATCGGTTATTACATCGTAAAGGCTGAGCCGGCAATTCAGGTTTTGAACAGTCAGGTCGAGAGTGTAACAAACGGTTCCATATCAGCATCCTCCATGAATATTTGTCTTTCCGTAGGAGTGGCGGCCAGCGTCGGACTTTCCATGCTGCGCTCCATAACAGGAATAAGTATTTACTGGATTATTATACCGGGATATGTTATCGCGCTTGCACTCTCGCGCATGGTTCCGAAAATATTCGTAGGCATCGCTTTTGATTCGGGTGGGGTAGCCAGTGGCCCTATGACCAGTACCTTTTTATTGCCGCTTTGCATAGGAGTCAGTGAAGCGTCAGGCGGCAATATTATGACAGATGCGTTTGGAGTCGTTGCTTTGGTAGCTATGACACCGTTAATTGCCATTCAGATAATGGGGATAGTGTATAAGCTAAAATCCAGGAAGAGTGAACTTACCGGCAGTCTGCATGCGGAAGAAGCGGATGAAATTTTGGACTTAGAGGAGGATGTACAATATGAATAGTATGAAGGAAAGACCTGAGCTAAGAATGATGCTGTTGATTACTGAATATAAGGATGCGCAAAAGGCGGCTGCCGTACTGGAAAGATGTAGAAATCCTGTTCAATATCTTTTCAGGGGTGAAGGAACTGCATCCAATGAGTTAATGGAATACTTAGGGCTTGGAGCAACAAATAAGGCTGTTTTGTTATGCATGGTATTAAAAAACCAGATAACAGATTTATTCGATGTATTTGAGAAAGAGTTGAATTTTAATAAACTCGGCAAAGGAATTGCTTTTACGTTTCCGATATCGGGAGTTAATACGATTATCATGAAACTTTTAAATGAAGAAGTTCAGCAAAAAATTATTGAACATTTGGAAAGGAGCGAAAACAGAATGACAAGTGAATTTACTCACAGTTTCTTGATGATAACAATTAATCAGGGATATAGCGAAGAAGTCATGGAAGAGGCTAGGAAAGAGGGAGCAGCCGGAGGGACGGTGCTCCATGCGCGGCGTCTTGGATCGGAAGAACCCTTGAAAAGGTGGGGTATCAGTATTCAAGCTGAAAAGGAAATTATTTTTATTTTGATTGAACGGGAGAAAAAGATTGCGATCATGAAATCCATTGGAGAAAAGTACGGCCTTCACAGCGATGCTCAGGCTGTTGTCATTTCCATTCCTGTGGACGCTGTAGCGGGATTGGAAAAAGAAATTCCTTAATTATCGGATTGAAAATCCGTTTATATAAAAGTGTCTGAAATTTAAAAATGAATGCATGAGTATTTTCTTAATGCAGGTGAATATGGGCGGTATCAGCAGTTTATGGATTCAAAAACCATCGCTTAAGGCAAAAATTATACGGTTGAAAGAGTTTTCTTTTACAGCCGTTTTTTTACAGCAAGGATAAAGCGATATCCTTGAATTCATGATTCTGGCTGCCGATACCGGCGGGACAAAGTAAAAATATAAATAGTCCACACCAATTTTATAGTTTATTATTCGTAAGCAGCCAGTTCTCGGCGTCATCTGAATTGCTGAAGCTTCTGAAAACATTGCCTTTGTTACTTTCAATTAAAAATTCTTTGAATCTTCCTTTTGTCCTTTTTTCATCAAGCATGGCTGCAGCTTTAATGCTGTACATTGTGAATTTCTGCAATACAGATCCGGCTATGCCAGTTTTCAAGTTGAGGAAATCATCTGACAGCCTCTCGCCCTGAATTAACAGAAGATGAATTCTGTTTTCAAAACAAACGGTGAGCAATTCCATGGCGTCCTGCTCAGTTTGGATGGGCTTTCCGGTCGAACCTAGCAATATATATTTCTGATTATTCTTTTCAACTATCTGGTATGTCATTTTTTCATTCTCCTTTGCTGAAATTGATGCTGTATTAGCTAAACCTTTATGGACTTTGTCAGCATCGTTGGTCAAAGTTTCTTTTACTTTGCGGACCCATTCCAATTCCGACTGATACGACATAAGGATGTTTTCGTTTATTAGCTTCCATAGTGCATTTTCCCGGGAGGTTCTGCCATGCTTAAAAAAGCTGGTCTCGGCTTTTTTCTTTTCAATAAAAAGCCGTCCTTCTATCTCTTGTTCGTATTGGTTTAAAAGCTGCTCCAATTCTTCGTTGCTTAACAGATCTGACCATGCGAGCTGAATAAGAAATGAATTTTTGATTTCAAATGCCTCTGGTATGGATTGCGTCCATTTCTTCAGTTCGGCCAATCCCATATCCGTAATCGTATATACTTTTTTTGAGGGAGAACCACTTTGGTGATAAACTTCATTTTTTACAAGATTTCCATTCTCTAATTCAAGCAATGTTTTGTATATTTGATTGTTATTTCCAGACCAATACATGAATGACGAATCCTGCATTATTTTTTTTAGGTCATATCCTGTTAGCGGCTTAAAACTTAACATTCCTAAAATTGCGTAATTTATTGACATATTAAACAACTCCTTCATAACATATGTTAATAATAACATATGTTAATGATAAAGTCAATATGGTATTATAAATATTTACGGATAAGGCAGTATTAACTGAGTAAGGACATCTATAAACCTTTGCGTCCATTGAATTTACCTTTTACATAAAATATGGACAAAATAAAAGTACCTGTCTTACGTTCAGACTTTTATAGGACCATCTATATAAAGTTCTTAATTTTTTTATTCAAAATATTTGTGTAAGAAGATTTACTTTGGGGTATAAGGTATCATCGGTAAATATCAAGCGTATTGCATTTTGTTTTAATTGATTTTATTTGTTTTAGCGGTACGCAATACATTACATAACGTAGACCTAAAGGAGATAACATGAGCATTAAAAGAATTATTTATAGTACGATGGCCTGCTTGGCTCTATTGAGCGTTTTAAGCACAGGGTTAATGTTTTCGTTTCTTGATCAAAATCAAAGCAACGGCACGATTGTGAATTATTGCGGAGTTGTCAGGGGAGCGACACAGAGGGTCATAAAGCTTTATCTGCTTGATCAGCCTGTGGAGGAGCAGATCGCCAAGGTGGAAAAGTCAATGGATGGCATCATTTTTGGCAGTGAAGAGCTTGGTCTTCCAATTCCGAGAGATAAAGAGCTGGTATCACAGATGGAGCAGATTCGTTCTTACTGGAAGGAACAGGTGCTTCCTCTTATGAGCGGAGGTTCGGCTTCCTATGCGAAATTACTGGAAAACAGCGAGGAGCTTTTTACTAAAAGCAATGCAGCGGTTTCACAAGCTGAAAGATATTCAGCTCAGGGCATAATCAAGCTTAAGGTTGTGAGTGTAGTTACCTTAGTAATTAACCTAATTTCTATTGTTTTTATTCTAAGAATTATAAGAAGAAAGATTCTGATGCCTGTGAAAATCCTGGAAGAAGGAATGGAGTATCTTTCGCAGGGTGATTTACATAATGACATAGAGTACACTTCTAAAAATGAGCTGGGAATGCTTGCTGATAGTATGCGAACATCCATTAACACGCTTTCCGACTATGTTTCCCGCATAGGTCAGTCAATGGAACAAATGGAGCAAGGCAATTTTGACATTCCGGTTCAACAGTATATTGGCGATTTCACAAGTATAGGGCTTTCTATTGAAAAGTTCTCAACAAAAATTTCGGATACTCTTGGTCAGCTGAATCAGATGTCTGAACAGGTTTCGGCAGGTGCCGACCATGTTGCGTCAAGTTCACAGCTTTTGTCTGAAGGGGCCGTAGAACAAAGTGCCGCTATAGAAAACCTGTTTCTTGCAGTGGAAGGAATCGTATCAAAAATAGATTACACAACAGAAAATGCAAGTATTTTTAATGGGAAGGCGCAAAAAATGGGTACAAGCCTTGATGAAAGCGAACGCCAGATGCATCTTTTGTTAAACGCGATGGACGATATACGAAACAACTCGGAAGAAATCATAAAAATAAATAAAACTATTGAAGATATCGCATTTCAAACAAATATTCTGGCGCTGAATGCCGCAGTTGAAGCAGCCAGAGCCGGTGCAGCAGGAAAGGGCTTTGCCGTAGTGGCTGACGAGGTAAGGAATCTGGCGGCAAAGAGTGCGCTTGCAGCAAAAAATACTGCTGAACTGATTGATGTTTCAGTAAAATCTGTTGAGGCAGGAAAGGATTTATCCGATGAAATGGCACATACACTGAATACTGTACTTATGGATGCCAGGGAGATTGCTATTGGTATTGGAGAAATCCAGTCGGCATCACAGGAGCAGAGTGTTTCCATTTCACACATAAATAAAAGTGTAGATAAAATTGCTGCAGTAGTCCAGTCTAATTCTGCAACTGCGGAGCAAAGTGCCGCCGCAAGTGAGGAATTATCCGCACAGGCGAAGATGCTCAGCGACCTTGCAAGTCAATTTACACTTAAAGATATAACTGAGTTTAAGGCTGCCGCTACATTCTGATTCTGCAGGTAAGACTGTCTAAGCAAGTCATATGGATTGCCATTTGGCTTGCTTTTTTTGATTGTAGCATAGTGTATTGCTGCGATAAAACTATGAAAGAGCAGAAATATTGCATCTTTACTTTTATGTGTGTTTATAATATAATTTAACGAATAATGCTTGACATAATCAATATCGTCCTTGAATAAGTAGTGCGATACTGGTGATGACAATCATAAGCTATAGCAAAGGAGCCGATTTATGAAAGACATAGAAAAGGCAGTGGAGCTTCTGAAAGAAGAAAATCTAGCATTGGCAATAGTTAAAGACGAAAAGATTGTTTTCAGAAGCACTGACAAAGGTATAAGTCCGCTGTACAAGGCTCTTAAGGAGCATGAAGCTGAACTTGAGGGCTCAAGCGTTGCAGACAGAGTAACAGGTAAAGCTGCAGCCATGATTTGTTTACATGCAGGAATTAAGGCATTAAAAACAAATCTTATATCGGATAATGCGATTAATGTATTAAAGGGATCAAACATTGAATATGAGTACGATGAACGTACTCCATTTATAGAAAACAGGGACCGAACGGGAATGTGTCCTATTGAAACAATATCATTGAAAACAGATGATATAAACGAGCTTTTAAATGGCATTTCTGCTTTTTTGAAAAGATAAAGAGAGGTTAATTAAATTGAAAATAGCCGTTATAGATGGCATGGGCGGTGGAATAGGAAGTCAGGCGGTAGAGAGACTGAAGTCTTTAAACAACAATGATATTGAAATCATTGCTCTGGGAACGAACTCCCAGGCAACTGCCAATATGCTGAAATCCGGAGCCCATGAAGGAGCAACCGGAGAAAATGCAATTTCTTGGATGTGTCAAAAGGTTGATATAATAATAGGGCCGATGGCAATTATTGCAGCGAACTCGATGATGGGAGAAATAAGTCCTAAAATGTCTGAGGCAATAGCCGGAAGTCCTGCAAAGAAGCTTCTGCTCCCCGTAAGCAAGTGCAATATTGAGGTAATAGGGCTTGAAAGTCTTCAATTCAAAACTATATTTAATGAACTCACGAAAACAATTAAAAGAATAATAGAAGAAAAATAACCATGAAGGTTTTAACAGGTATGAAACTTTTGTGGTTATTTTTTTCTGAAAATCAGGAGGAAACATGAACAAAAAAATTGAAACAAAAGAAATTGTAATAAGTGGTCTGCTTTTAGCATCAGGAATATTGCTTCCTATGTTTTTCCACATGTTTGGCATGACAGGTCCGATTGCGCTGCCCATGCATATACCTGTATTAATAGGGGGATTTTTGCTTCCGCCTCAATTAGCGCTGCCTCTGGGCATTATTACTCCGTTGGCAAGCGGTATTCTGACAGGAATGCCCGTAATGTTCCCCATGGCAGTAATAATGGCATTTGAGCTTGGTTTCTACGGATTCACCGCGTCTCTCGCTACAAGAAAGTTTAATCTGCCTGTAATACCTGCTTTGATTATTTCAATGGTTGTGGGAAGAATTGCGGCAGGATTGACGGTCGCAGTACTGGTTCAGCTTTTCGGAGTTAAGATGAATCCTGTAATGTTTGTAACAGGTGCTGTAGTAACAGGGCTGCCGGGAATAATAATCCAGTTGATATTTATTCCTTCATTGATTTATGCAATAAACAGATTTTTAAAGAAAGCATCAATAAATGCGTAATAATAAAAATGCCTATGAGATATAGGCATTTTTATTATTATCCTTAGATGGCTTTCTTACTGACAGGTATCCAGATTTCACTTTTATAATCTATTTTTGTCGTATCAGGGCTTTCGTTCCAAAGAATTTCAGGACCTCCGGTCAGCTGGTATCCCGATGCAGGAAGCCATTCAGCATAAATTCTCGCCCATGTATCCTGCAAGGCCGTTGGAAACGGACCCATCACTTCAAATACTGCCCAGACAGAGGGCTCCACATGAAGCATGTCGTAATTACCGGATGAGGTCTTTGTTGTTGTTGCCACACCCATGTATTGGTCAAGCTCGGTTCCATCGGTTGTACGCTCGGAAAAATTTGCTGAGATGCTGAGAATGCCTGCGGGCTCTGTGTTGCAGAGAGACTTCAGTTCTGATATTACCTCCGGGGTTAGCTTTTCAGCCAGTGTTTTCATTTGCGGATTAACTCCTTCAAACTGCAGTGTAATACGTTTTTTAAATCCAACAATATTAAAGCTGCTTTTTTCAACAATTCTATAATTCATTTCTATTCCTCCTCGTATAGTCAATTGAAATGTAAGGGGCTGGAAGGATTTTAGCACGGCACTCTTTCTTCTGGCCTGTGAGGGTGTGATTCCGTGCATAGCCTGAAAGGCCTTGCTGAAGGCTTCCGGGGATTCATAACCAAGTTCAAAGGCTATGTCAATTATTTTTAGCTTTTCTGACTGTAAAAGCATGCCTGCCACAGATAATCTGCGCCGGCGGATATATTCGCCCAGAGGTATTCCGGCAAGAAAAGAGAACATTCTGCGAAAGTGGTATTCAGAGCATCCTGCTATGCGGTAAGCATGATTTAGATCAACATCATTCATTAAGTTTTTTTCTATATAATCCATTGCCTCATTAAGCTGTGCTAAAACATTCATTTGTTACCTCCTTCATCTTAAAAACATTGTATCAAAATTTATATTAAAAGTCCTGTTAGTTCTGTTGCGGTTTTTAACTGATTTAACAATATTATATCATCTTTGATACTTGTTTTTAGTAAAATCTCTGAGGTATCTACGTGATGTTATAACTGATCTGAAAGAAGTATATACTATTATTACCGCAAATATATAATAATAAAAACAACACCTGCATGCTTGAACCGACCCCCAAAAGTTAGACCAAGAATCTAACTTTTGGGAGGTCGGTTTTTAAATGGCAAAATATAATTTTGAATTTAAGATGAAAGTTGTGCAAGAATACCTATCTGGAGAGGGAGGAGTTGCTTTTCTATCAAAAAAATATAGTATTCCTTCTAAAAGAGACTTGCGAAAATGGATTGCCGTATACAATGAGTTTGGAGCGGATGGATTAATAAGAAAACGAAAAAATCAAACTTACTCTTTAGAATTTAAGCTCAATGTGGTAGAGTTGTATCTAACTACAGAGGTTTCTTATCAGGAATTGGCACTGTCGGTTGGAATAAATAATCCACCACTAATTACAAAATGGGTAAATGATTATCGAATCGCTGGTCCTGATGCCTTGAAGCCAAAACAGAAGGGACGGCGACCAAAAGTGGATAAGCCAAAGGATATTAAATCTAATACTAAATCAGAGAATAATGATAATTTTGAGTACCTTAAACAACTTGAAGAAGAAAATCTTAAACTACGAATAGAGAACGCATATTTAAAAGAACTGAGGAGGTTGCGTTTAGAGCAAACAGCTCTGAACAAAAAGCGAGAATCATCCACAGCCTCCGAGGATCCTTCAAATTAAAAGATATTCTCGCAATAACAGGTTTTCCTAAATCAACATATATGTATTGGCAAAAGCGTTTTGAAAGAGAAAATCCAAATCATGAATTAGAACAGAAGATACTTGATATCCGTAAGAAGCATAAAGACTTTGGATATCGTAGAATCCACGGTGAATTGAAAAAACAAGGGATGGTTATCAATAAGAAGAAAATTCAACGTATTGTACAAAAACTTAATCTTCAGGTAACTTCTTTTACACGTAAGAGCCGTAAATATAGTTCATACAAAGGGAAAGTAGGTAAAATTACGTTTAACAGAATTAATAGACGTTTTGATACGAGTATTCCTCACCAAAAGATTACAACCGATACATCTGAATTCAAATATTATGAGGTTGATGAAAAAGGAAATATGAATATCAAGAAACTCTATCTGGATCCATTTATGGACTTATGTAATAGAGAAATCTTAAGCTATGGTATTTCTCCAAGACCATCAGCTGAGAATATAATGAGAGCCTTAAATGAGGCAATAGAGATTACATCGGATTGTAAATACAGGAGAACTTTCCACTCTGATCAAGGCTGGGCGTACCGGATGAAGGCATATGTTCGTTATCTTAAAATAAACAGAATATTTCAGAGTATGTCACGTAAAGGAAACTGCATAGATAATTCACCTATGGAAAACTTCTTTGGAATTATGAAACAGGGAATGTATTATGGTGTGGTTTATTACAGCTATGATAAACTTAAAGATGCAATAGAGAAATATATAAAGTACTACAACGAGCAAAGGATTAAACAGAAGCTTGGATGGATGAGTCCTGTAGAATATAGGCTTAGCCTCTCAGCTGCATAAAAAAATAGCGTAGTAGTCTAAAAAAACTTCTACGCCATAAAGTCTAACTTTTTGGGGTCACATCAGCTGAAATCAGACGCAGGTGTTATATAATCAGCATTTAGAAAAACTTTTTGCTTGAGGTATATTCCTCAACGAGTCTCAGGCCTTCTCCGAATCTCTGGAAATGCACAATCTCTCTTTCGCGAAGCCATCTCAATGTATCTTTAACAAGAGGGTCATCGGTTAAGGCCATAAGCCCCTCGTATGTGGCCCGGGCTTTTTGTTCTGCTGCCATATCGTTGTATAAATCTGCTATAGGATCTCCTTTCGCCTGAGTATACTTTGCGCTCCATGGAACACCGTCCGAATCAAGCAGGAAAGGGCATTCATCATGATTTGCGTAGTAACCGCCCATCCCGGCAGCAATTAATTCATCCCTTGTTGCACCTTGTATCAACTTTTTAAACAGTGTCGCGACCATCTCCATGTGACCTAGTTCCTCAGTTCCTATATCTGTAAGCAGTCCCTTTGTTTCATTAAGGGGCATACTGAATCTCTGGGTCAGATAGTTCATGCTTGCGCTTGCTTCGCCGTCAGCCCCGCCGTATTGGTTTAATACTGCCTTGGCCATTCTTACGTCTTTGTTTGAAACTCTTACAGGATACTGTAATTTTTTTTCGTATATAAACATATTGTAATCATTCCTTTCTTATATTCTATCTTTCCCATGGCCATGGGGCGTTGATATATCTCCAGGTATTACCTGTTTCACGGGACATTACAGACATTATTCCGTACTTTGCTTCATACGCACGTTGAACCTGCATGTGCTGATCAGCCAATACCTGGTGCTTATACAGGGCTATGGGATCATTTGGATGGGTGTCCAGATAAAGGGCAAGATCATAAAGAGCAAACTCCAATTTCTGAATATCTAACAGCATATGCTGCTCTTCATTGAGAGAATTGTATTCATTGCTGATCATGGCAGAATCCTCCTTTGAGCAGAGTTTGCATAAGGAGTAGTCAGTTCAGGAAACATTGTTCCGTGAAAAAACGCATCGCTTATATTGTTGAAATACATCGGATTAATTTGATATGGGACATAGCCATATCCCGGCAGTGGGTCCTCCGGCATGTATGGAACCATTGGTATATAATGATCGTTATATTGCATATGCAAAATTTTCATCCCTTTCTATAAATATTGTAAATCAATTCCTATACTTATATTATTCAAGTATCGACTAATAGTGACTTTATATTGCGCAATGATATATAATAAAAATATATTTATAGGTTGAAATGTTGGTTTGTCAAACATATGTTACACAC
>DAMAEI010000016.1:0-21168 GCA_031997345.1 Sedimentibacter sp.
CTTTGTTTAATTCAATGTCTACTCCGCCTATTTTGTCTATTATTTTTTCGAAGCCAGAAAAATCAACCTCAACGCAGCCGTCTATGTTTACTAAAAAGTTATTTTCAACAGTTTTGTCTAGTAGGTCCATGCCTCCGCAGGCGTAGGCGGCATTGATTTTATTGTAGCCGTAATCTGGTATATTGACATACATATCCCTCATGAGGGATATCAGTTTTACGGAATTGTTCTTTTTGTTGACTGTTGCTATAATCATGGAATCTGATCGTGAATTTTCTTCTTCTCCAGACCTTTTGTCCTGACCTATAAGCATAATGTTTACTATATTTTTGTCTGTGAGAGGGTCCTCATTAAGTTCCTCCGTGTCGCTGTACTGAATTTGCTCGTTTTCTGCAGTATCAGGCACTTCAGGTATAGGAGTGTCAGGTATGTTTTCCATATCAGCCGGTTTTTTTTGACAGCTTATTATTAATATAATTGCAACCGCTGCGATGGCAACGGTAAATATTTTTGATTGCAGTGAAAAATTCTTTAGCTTGTGCATGTGTATATCTCTCTTTGCATTATTTTTTTGTCATTATATTATTATATTCTTGCACGGCTAATTATACAAATATTTTTCGCCAATTAACAATAACTGTCAAACGGGAGTTGCAGTCTTGCTTACCAGTTTGCAAATTTCTTCCACCGAATAGATTTGGAAACAAAGCGTTACAACACAATTGGTAAGTTAATTGCATGATAAATTCAACTTATGAACATTCATCGCTCTGAATGACAAAAGCGCTTAAAATGACATAAGCGCTTAGGGTGACATTATACAATATGCGTGATATTAAATTCATCATCAATCAAAATCAAATCGGCGCCTTTGCCTGTTTCTATGCTTCCCTTATGTTTATCTATACAAATTGCTTTAGCAGGGTTTAAGGATGCCATTTTTACTGCTTCATGTATTGGAACATTTAAATATTTAACCATGTTGTAAACTGCGGTTTTAATATTTAAGGTAGAACCTGCCAAGCTTCCGTTATCTAAGCGTGCTGCACCATTCTTGACCGTAACCTTTTGGCCGCCTAATTCATAGATGTCGTCTTTTAAACCGGCAGCTCTCATAGCATCCGATACTAAAATAATCTTGTCGGTTCCTTTCATTTTTAAAGCTATTTTTACGGCTGCATCGTGGAGATGTATCCTATCATATATTAATTCGCAGTAAACTCTGTCGTCATTAAGTGAAGCCCCAATTATTCCCGGCTCCCGATGATTGAGCTCCCTCATACCGTTGTATAAGTGGGTTGCAACTGTTATACCGTTATTGATACCGTTTATGGCTTCATCATAGGTTGCATTGCTGTGTGCCATAGCTGCTGTTATATCGTTTCGTTTTAAAAATGATATTATTCTCGCAGCACCATCTTTTTCAGGTGCTAATGATACCATTTTTAATTTATTGCCGGATATATTTATTACGTCCTTAACAAAATCTAAATACGGATCTATAATATATTCTTCCGGTTGTGCACCCTTTTTATCAATTGAAAAGAATGGTCCTTCCAAGTGGATGCCTACTATTGAAGCTGAATTACTTTTATTTTTATAATCAGCAATATTTTTCGCAGCCCTGAGCATATTTTCATAGGACTGAGTAATAATCGTCCCTAAATAGGATGTAACACCGTTCTTCAAATGGTATTGTCCTATTTTATCTATTGCTTCTTCTGTAGCATCCATGAAGTCATATCCCGAGTTGCCGTGATTGTGAATATCAATAAAACCGGGAGATAAATATTGACCTTTACCATCAATAACTTTTTCTATAGATTTTACATTTATGGATTGTTCTGATTCTATTGCTTCAATTTTTCCATCAATAATAATAACCCCATAGTTGTGCAGAACTTCAAAGGGGGTTATTATTTTGATGTTTTTGATTAATGTAGTTGTTTTCATGACGTTCCCCGTTTATTTAAAATCATTTACTGCATTAACTGTATTTTCAAGACATCTTATGATGCTGTCATATTTGGATGTTGCATAACTCATAAATAAGACATCTATAATGTAAAGCTGTGACATGCGCGAAGATGTAGCGGAACTTCTAAATGGTGTTTCGATGCTTGATGGAGTATAAAGATTATACTTTGTTATTTTACCCAATGATGTTTTCCCATATCTTGTAATTCCTATGGTATTTATACCTCTACTGTTTGCTATATCAATCAGTTTTACTGTTTCTTTTGTTTCTCCTGATGAGGATATACCTATTACCAAATCATTTTGTTTTAAATTTGCTATCATTGTTGCATTCAAATGAGTATCTTCGATAGCGTGACAGTTTTTATTGATACGTATAAATTTTTGCTGTGCATCCTTTGCTGCTATAAATGAAGCTCCCATTCCGTAAAAAATAATTGTATCGGCATCATCTATTAACTTAATGCTGTTTGCTAAAGTTTCTTCATTTAATAACTGCATTGTTTCATCTATGGATTTTACTGCATTATTTCTTAAGCTTTGTATTAATGATTTTATGGTGTCATTCTTTCTTATATCTGAATACGATGCATCATACGAGGAATTTAAGTCTCCCACGATACTCATTTTCAGTTCTTGATAACCGCTTAAATTAAGAGATTTACATAATCTGATAACGGCTGAACTGCTTGTTTCGCTCGCTTCTCCAAGTTCAGATGCAGTCATCGAAACAACCTTATTGGGATATTTAAGTATATAATTTGCTGTTTTCATTTCTGATTCGGGTAAATCATTCAGTGCATTTTTTATCATAGTCAATCCGCCGGATTGTATAGACATATAAACCTCCTCATTAAATTGGTAAGTTGGGCTTAGACCCCGATGTTTTTAAGCGCTTCTCTTATGTAGCCTTTGTTTTCATCTAAAATTCTTTTTGCTGCGTCGATATTTAATTTTGAAATTATCATAAATATTGCTAATTTACAATTAAAATTTGTTTCTTTCAGCACTTCTTCTGCTTCAGATACAGATGTTCCTGTAGCCTCCACTACAATGTTTTTACTTCTTTCATATAATTTATCATTTGAAGCTTTTACATCTACCATTAAGTTTTCATATACTTTGCCATACTTAATCATTACTCCTGTTGAAATCATATTAAGCACTAATTTCTGTGAAGTGCCGGCTTTCATTCGGGTAGAACCTGTAACTGCTTCCGGACCCGTTACAGGGCATATTGAGATATCACAGGCTTTATCAAGGATAGAATCAGGATTATTGCTTATACCTATAGTGACTGCGCCTACGCTCACGGCGTAATCAACAGCTCCTAATACGTATGGGGTTCTGCCGCTTGCGGCTATTCCGACCAATACATCTTTATAATTAAAATTTATAGCTTTTAATTCATTGGCCCCTAGTTCTGAATCGTCCTCAGCGCCTTCTATGGATCTGACTATTGCTTTTTCACCGCCTGCGATGAATGCCTGAACTAAATCAGGATCCGTACCATAGGTGGGAGGGCATTCGGAAGCATCTAATATTGCTATTCTGCCACTGGTACCGGCGCCTATATAAATCAATCTTCCGCCGCTATGTAATTTTTCAACTATTATATCGACTGCTTTTGAAATATTTTTAATTTCCTTTTCTACTGCTAATGCTACCTTCTTATCTTCATTATTTATCATTTGAAGCATTTCTACGGTTGAAACACTGTCTATATTTATTGTTGACGGATTTCTGTTTTCCGTTTGTAACATCTTTATCTCTTTCATATTTGCCTCATTTTTTTCGTTATAAATGGCACGCTGTTTGATGGGTACCATTTATAGTTTTTAGAATCGGTCTGTTTTCCTTGCATATATCCATAGCCTTACTGCATCTTGCGTATAACGGGCATCCTTTTGGTGGATTAACAGGACTTGGAACGTCACCTTGAAGTATTATCCTTTTCTTCTTTTGAAGCGGATCCTTTGAAGGTACTGCTGATAACAATGCCTGCGTATATGGATGCATTGGATTTTCGAATATTTCTTCCGTCTTACCGGTTTCCACTATGCGTCCTAAGTACATAACCGCAACTGAGTTGCTTATATGTCTTACTACATTTAAATCATGAGAAATAAATATATATGTTAATTTCAAATCTTTCTGGAGCTCAATCATCAAATTTAATATTTGGGATTGTATTGAAACATCAAGAGCTGATACAGGCTCATCTGCCACTACAAATTTTGGTTTGCTTATAATTGCTCTTGCTATGCTTATTCTCTGTCTTTGCCCGCCGCTGAACTGATGCGGATATCTCTCAAGCTGTTCCTTAGATAACCCCACTTTTTCCATAACCCATAATACTTGTTCGTCCAATTCATTCTGAGTCATTGTGAAATGTGTTTTAAGCGGCTCTTCCAACAGCTTTTTTACTGTCATCCGGGGATTTAATGAGCTGTAAGGATTCTGAAAAATCAGCTGCATATCCTTTCTGCTTTTTCTCATTTCTTCCTTAGAAAGCTTTAATATATCTCTATCGTTAAAAGTTACTTTACCTGATGTTGGCTCAATTATTCTAAGTATGCTTCTGCCTGTTGTTGACTTTCCGCAGCCGGATTCACCTACAAGGGCGAATGTTTCCTGCTCATTTACTTTAAAACTTATATCATCCACTGCATGTACAAACTCTTTTGTTTGTTTAAAAATACCGGATTTAACAGGGAAGTATGTTTTTAAATTTTCTACACTCAACAATTCTTTACTCATTGTTCTCACCACTTTCACCGTATAGCCAGCATCTGCATTTATGCCCATCTTCTATTTCTATTAATTCCGGGGCTCTTTTTCTGCATATTTCCATTGCCTTATCACATCTTTCTTCAAATCTGCACCCTACTGGGACATAACCTCCCGCGGGAACCATGCCCGGGATAGTATAAAGAGTTTTACTTTTATCTCCAAGAGATGTTACTGCCTTCAGAAGCCCTGCGGAATATGGATGTGCAGTGTTGTGAAACAAACTTACAACATCTGTTTCTTCCACTATTTGTCCGGCATAAAATACAGCTACCTTTTCGCATGTTTCGGCAATCACCCCCAAATCATGGGTAATCATTATAATTGATGTGTCATATGATTCTTTTAATTCATTCATTAAGTCCAATATTTGAGCCTGAATGGTCACGTCCAATGCTGTTGTAGGTTCATCTGCAATCAATAACTTTGGTTTGCATATTAATGCTATGGCTATCATAATACGCTGCAGCATGCCTCCCGACAGCTGGTGAGGATACTCCTTCATTATTTGTTCTGCTCTTGGTATGCCTACCTTTTTAAGCATGTTCAACGACATCTCTCATTTGAGCTTTGTTTAAATCGGTATGAAATTTTAATGTTTCTATTATTTGCTGCTCTATAGTAAAGATTGGGTCCAATGCCGTCATTGGTTCTTGAAATATCATAGATATTTCTTTCCCTCTTAATTTTCTGATTTCATTATTTTTAAGCTTTAACAAGTCTATGTTTTCCGTTTCTGATTGGAATAATATCTTTCCATTGCTTGTTCTCAACGGATATGATAAGAGCTGCATAATTGAAAGTGCAGTTATACTCTTGCCGCAACCGGATTCTCCCACAATTCCGTAGCTTTGTTTTTTTCCTACGTTAAAGCTTACATTGTCAACTAATTTCTTAGTGCTGCTCTTTGTAGTTAATTCAATATCAAGATTTTTTATACTCAGTAAATCACTCACAGCTAGCCTCCTACACCTTTAATTTTGGGTCAAGCACATCTCTTAGACTGTCCCCTAATATGTTAAAGGACAATATGGTGCATATTATAAATATTGCAGGAAAAACTGTCAGCCATGGGGCTATTTCCATATATTTTCTGCTTTCATTCAACATTGAACCCCAAGAAGGATCCGGTGGCTGTATACCTAATCCCAAGAAGCTCAATGATGCTTCTGTCAAAATTGCACCTGACAATGCCAATGTAATTTGTACTGTAAAAGGAGCTAAAATGTTAGGTATTAAATGTTTTAAAATTATATTTACAGATTTTAAACCTATACTTTTTGCGCTTGTTACATATTCCATAGATTTAACTGATATTACAGACGCTCTGACAGTCCTGGTGAACACAGGCGTGTTGACAATTCCTATGGCAATCATAGTGTTTGTTAAGTTTGGGCCTAATGCAGACACTATAAACAATGCTAACAATATGGATGGGAAAGCAAACAAAATATCCATAAATCTCATTATTACACTGTCGACCCTTCCTTCAAAATAACCTGCAACAACACCAAATAGAAGTCCAAAGCTTGCTGCTATACCAACCGAAATGATTCCTACTTTAAGTGAAACTCTTGCCCCGAAAATTATACGGCTAAATACATCTCTACCAAAATTATCGGTCCCGAAAATAAACTTGCTGTCAGGTGATGCTAATTTATTTTTTGTAAACATTTCAGTTATGTCATAAGGCGCTATTTTGTCGGCGAATAAACTCAGTAAAATAATTATTATTACTCCTATAAGTCCGATTCTTCCTATTGGGTCCTTAAATAATTCCTTAATAATATTGCCTATACCTTTTAAAATTTCGATGATTGTTTTCATTTTCTCACCTGCCTATTTGTAAGTTATACGAGGATCTACATATGTGTAGAGGATATCTACTATTAAGTTTACCATTACGTATATGAATGCAATAAACAATACACATCCTTGTACCACCGGATAGTCTCTCTGATTTATGGCAGTAAGTGTCATCAGTCCTAATCCCGGTATTGAAAAAATCTGCTCTGCAACAACTGCGCCGCCTAACAAAGATCCTATTTGCATTCCGACTAAGGTTATAATAGGTATAAGACCGTTTTTTAAAGCATGTTTAAATATAACAACCTTCTCTGCTGCACCCTTTGCTCGTATAGTTTTAATAAAATCCTGTCTTAAAACTTCCAAAACAGATGAACGGGTCATTCTCATTATTGAACCGGACATGCTTGTACCAAGTATTAAAGCAGGTAAAATCATAATTTCAATATTTACGGATGCATTTTCAAAAAAACTTACATAACCCACAGGAGAATAATATCCGAAACCCAAGGATAAAAACAAAATCAGCAATGTGGCAGAGGCAAAGCTTGGCACTGAAACACCCAACAAAGCTATTACCCTGACGATGCCGTCTGTGAATGTATTCCTTTTTAAAGCAGACAGTATACCTAACGGAATGCCTATTAAGCAAGATATAAAAGCTGCCATAAATGTTAACTGAGCTGTAATTTTAAAACGAGACATTATTTCGGGGAATATTTCTTTATCAGTTCTGAACGACCTGCCAAAATCTCCTTTCAACACCTTAGAAATCCAATCCCAATACTGCTTGTACAACGGCTGGTCTAATCCAAATTTCTTTTCTAACTGGGCTCTCAGCTCAGGATTTTCTTCTATACCTAACAAACCTGATATAACATCACCAGGTATTAACTGTAAAATTAAGAAAATACATAGGCTTATTCCTATTAATACAGGAATTAATGCTAATAATCTTCTAATTATATATGACCCCATTTCATCACTTCCTTAATAAATATGAAAAGGGAATAAAACCGGCTATAGCTGTGCTTATTCTATTCCCCTTCTATTAACAACTAACAACTATTTTATTACTACATTATCAAAATTTTCAGCATTAAATGTTGATGGTTCAAAACCTTCAATGTTAGTCCTTTGGAAAAAATATTCCATTGGCGATGCCATAAAAATGTTAGGACTGTCATTTAATACAATTTTTTGAGCTTTTTTGTAAATTTCTTCTCTTTCTGTTTCATTAACCGTAACCTTTCCTTCATCACACAATGCATCTACTTCACGGTTTGAATATCCCCAAACATTGGCTGAACCTTTTGTAGAGAAGAAAAATGCTACTGCTCTGTTAGGGTCTGTACCTGCACCGTTTCTTCCTGCCATCATTTCATGAGTTCTGTTGCTCCAAGCGTCAACATATTGTCCTGATTCAAGGTTTTCAATAGATGCTTTTATGCCTATTTGTTCTAATTGTTTTTGAAGTATTTCTCCTGTAGCCCTAATATCATCGTATAAACCAACAGCTATTTTAGTTTCAAATCCATCTGGATATCCTGCTTCAGCCATTAATTGTTTTGCTTTTTCTATATTTTGCTGATATAAATCTTCATTGGCATAGTCAATTTTCCATCTTCCCATTGCAGGAGTTACAAATCCTGCAACAGTTGCTTCTCCGTTATATACTAAATCAATAATTTCCTGCCTGTTAACCGCAAGGCTTATTGCTTGTCTTACTCTTACATCTTTAAATTTATCTAAGTCCAAATTAAATCCTAAATAGCTGTATTCATTTGACTGATATGGTTTTATAGCAACATCCTTATTTCCTTCAAGCAATGAAATACTTTGTGCAGGAAGCTTTATTAAATGCACGTTGCCTGTACGAATTGCAGCTATTCTTGTTGATTCGTCAGTCATAACATAATATTCGATTCCATCTAATTTAGGCAATCCTGCTTCATAATAATCGGGGTTTTTTTCTAATATAACCTTGTTGTCAGGAATCCATTCTTTAAGCATAAATGGTCCCGTACCGCATGCAACTTGCATTAGGTTCCCATTTTCCTCAATTACTTCCTTTGGTACTATCGCACCGTAGAGACTTGTTAAATTAGTTAAAAATGGAGCAAACGGTTCATTTAAAGTAAACTTTATTGTATAAGTATCAACAATTTCTATATTGTCAATCATATTGTAATATGATTTTCCTATTGCAGCAACTTCAGGGTCTAATACTCTTTCAAAGCTATATTTAACATCCTCTGCGACCATTTCTCTTCCATTGTGGAACTTAACGCCTTCTTTTAATTTAAATATGTACGTCAAGTCATCAGGCTGCTCCCAAGACTCAGCAAGCTCAGGTATAAAATTCATGTCACCATCAACATCCACTAAGGTGTTGTAAATTTGTCTGAATATTCTAATTGAAGCTGCTGCGGTAATCGTATGTGGGTCTAATCCTATAGGCTCAGATTCCGTAGCATATTTTAATATTTGTGCCGGTGCCGGTCCTTCTGAAGGATTCTTTTCTGATTGTCCTTCTGACTGCTCGGGCTGTTTACCCTGTGTTGGCTGTTCCTTCTCGCCGCATGCTGTTAATGCGATAACCATTACCAACAGCAGTGAAACAAGTGATAATATTTTTCTTGATTTCATTTTAATTCCTCTCTTTTTAAATAGTATTAAGAATACAATTATGTAATTCTTTTCTGAAACTAAATAGATCTTTTGCTTCTCCTTTGGTATGAAGCCTGTTTGTAAATGTAACCGCTGCAATATTCTTATCCTTGCAAATATAAATGGATGTTCCAGTAAAGCCCGTATGACCGCATCCTGATGGAAATGATTCGGATATTTGCCATCCTAATCCTCTGCCTTCTCTATGCTCCTTCATTGATGACTTAATAAGTTCATCGGCTGATGCCATGTAATAAAGGCACAAGTCAGCATAAGCATTAACATCTGCAAATATACCTGCATGACCGGATACTCCGTTAAAGAAGTAGTGTGCATTACCATCATTTACTTCTCCGACAAGTGCTTTGTCATGACTCCTCCAATTGTTGAATTCAATATTTCTATCCTTGCACATTTTTTCTTCAATGCCATTACCATAGGAGGTAGGGGCAATATTTGATTTGTGGTTAGGACAATAATATATATTTTTGATATTTAACCTTTGTTTTATATATTTATCAAGGCTTTCTTCCAAAGATAGCTCGGTTACACTTTTTATAATTTCTGCTAACAACATAAAATTCAAATCACTGTAAAGAGTACCGCTAAATTTTTCATACTTGCCGACTGCTTTGTTCATAACCTCAAAAACTGTTCCTTCCTCCGAATAAAAAGGATACCAGTCTATTAAACCTGAATTATGGGTCAGCAATTGTTCAATGGTAACACCTTTCAGCCTCTCGTTCAATACCTCGAACTCGCTAACAATTGGCAAATAGCTGTTAATTTTACCGTCTAAGCTTATTTTTCCATCTTTGATAAGCATAAGTATTTCAGTTGAAGTAATAACTTTACTTAAAGATGCCACATCATATACTGTATCAACCTGGACATTGCCGAATGCTTTGTTATAATAAGTTTTTTCAGTGCTGAATATCTTGCAAACAGCTGATGGAAAATAATTTTCTCCCATATATTTGCTTATGATGCTATCAATCGTAGATTCCATTTCTCCTCCTCGGGGACATTCCTTCAATGCTTACCCATATAGACTATCCCTCCATTGAAGGCGTGTCCCCATACCTCTAATGTGTCCCATACCTCTAAATCAATTTACTCATATAAATATCATTTATATACTCTCCATTTACAAGAAGAGAATCTTTCTTTACACCTTCAACCTCAAATCCCATTTTTCTGTATAATGCATAAGCGCCGGGATTGTTCTCCATTACAGTAAGCTCCAATCTGTGCTTATTATGCTTCTTTGCCCAAGCTTCCAATTCTTTAAAAAGCATTGTTCCTATGCCTTTTCCTACATGGCTTTGCAATATGGCTATTCCAATAGTAACTATATGCTTTACCCTATTCTGGCTTCTGCCAAAGGCACCTAAATATCCTACTAATTCGCCACTTTCTTCTGCAACTATAATTGTAGAGTCATCATTATTAATCAAATTCTCAATTTCTTTTATCTGCTCTGAAAGAGAAATATTTCTCTCATTAGGTTCGTATAATCTAAATATTGTTTCTTCATCAAGCTTGCTGTAAAGCTTCATATATTTTTCTGCATCATCTGACTTTATATGCCTTACTTTAATCATAAACCCTCCACAATAATTATGCGCTTGGCAGTGACAACTTGCCCATTATAACATTTCTGTCCGAGCCGGTTGAATTAGGAATATTATTTGATTTGCCGCAAAGAAACTCATTACCGAGTATTGCAAAGGCTATTGCTTCTTTGGCATCTCCAGAAAACTCTAAATTCCTTAAGTCCTTCACATCGGCCTTGATATATTTTGCCAAAAGCTTCATAATCATTTGATTATGAGCTCCACCGCCACTTACATATAACTCATCTACTTGGTATTTGTTTAATACAAACAGCTGCAACTGATGTTGAATTGATTTTGCGGTAAAAGCAGTTACAGTTGCCAAAATGTCAAGTTTGTCTAATCCTCTGTTGGCTCCGTGTCGATATAATTCTTCTGCAAATTCTTTAGTATAATATTCTCTGCCGGTACTCTTGGGAGGCTTTTTCAATAGATATGCATCATTTGAAATCATTTCATCAAGCCACTTTTCATCTATTTTTCCTTTAAGCGCCATTTCACCCCCATCATCAAAGAACTGTCTGCCGTCAGTTATAATTTTTACAATTTCGTCTATTAAAACATTTGCCGGTCCGGTATCAAAAGCAAGAATATCATCTTCTATGCCTGATTTTTTTAAAACGGTTATATTTGCTATTCCACCTAAGTTAAGTAAAACACGCCCTTTTTCCTTGCTTGAAAACAATATGAAGTCAACATATGGCACTAAAGGCGCTCCTTGACCGCCATATGCCATATCTGAAGGTCTGAAATCTCCTACGGTTATACAATTTGTTACAGCTGCTATATTTGCTAATTCACCGATTTGAAATGTACTGTTTTCATCAGGCATATGATAAATCGTTTGCCCGTGTGAACTGATAAAATCAACTTCTTTAATATCTACCCTTGCCTTATCGCATACTGACAAAGCTGCCTGTCCCATCTTATTGCCTAGATATGTATTCATGTAACAAATTTCGTCAACCCTTGAAGTGTTTACATTGCACAAATTTAAAATTCTTTTCTTTTCTTCTTTTGTGTATTCCAATGTCAGGAAATCAATAACTTTTATTTTTGTATCAATGTAGTTACCTTCAATTTCTACCAAGCAAGCATCAATCCCATCCAGGGATGTGCCTGACATAAGTCCGATTGCTAATTTTTTGTTTTTATTCAGTATCATTTTATACCTCAATAATAAATATATGACATTTTATTTCAATAATATGTTACATTATTTGAAATAAAATGTCAATGAAAGAATGAGTATAAATCAAATTATTAATAAGAAAGAACTGTTGCCCTATTTTATAACTCATGTGTTTTGCAACAGTTCATTCTATAAATATAAAATTTTTTAGGCACAATTCCTTTGCAGAAATCTACATAATCTCGTCAAACCCGAGCGCTTTTGAAATCAATCTGCTGTACATTGTTATGGATTCCGTCAGCTCTCTTCTCATGGTTTCATTTATCCTGTAGCTGGGACCTGTGACAGCTATGGCTGCAACATTGACCCCCTTGGAGTTAAATACAGGAGCAGCAATGGCAAAGACACCCGGTTCCTGCAATCGTCATTTATTACGTAGCCAGCTTTTCTGGTATCTGACATCGTAGTTTCATTTAAATACGGGTTTTCTCTTTCATTTCACCTACCGGTTAATAATATAAGTGATTATGCAATCAACTATCATTAATTTTTCGTCATTTATTATTATGTCTATGAAAACTTTATCTATTTTTAAATAGTCGAATTTATCGGCATAGTCAACTAAGTTCTTTTAAATTAAATAGCTCCCAGCGTTTAGTTTAACCTTATAGTTTACTTGCTGCTTCCTTATCTATAATAATAGTTACATCATCGTGAATTTGTAATATTGATGCAGGTACCTGCGGAGTTATTTTGCCATTAACTGCTTTAGATATTGCGTCTGCCTTTGCCGCACCTGTTGCAACTAAAACTATTTTTTTAGCTAAAAAAATTGATTTAATGCCCATTGTTACAGCTGTTGTTGGCACATCTTCTATTTTATCGAAGAATCTTGCATTGGTTACTATTGTACTCTGACTTAATTTAACTTCATGTGTGTGTGGTTCAAAGTATTCGCCCGCCTCATTGAAGCCAATATGTCCATTGTTGCCGATACCTAAGAACAATATGTCCATCGGTCCTTCTGTTTTTAATTTATTTTCATACCTTATTGACTCTTGACTTATATCTTCAGCCATACCGTTTGGTATATTTATATTTTCAGGTTTTAAATTAACATGTGAGTAAAGATTTTCATTCATAAAATAATAGTAGCTTTGATCGTTACTTCTGTCTAACCCTATATATTCGTCCAAATTAAATGTTTTTACATTTTCAAATGAGACCTTTCCCTTTTTATATTCATCTGCAATAATTTTGTACATACCTATTGGTGAGCTGCCTGTCGGCAGACCTAACACTGCATTGGGTTTGTTTTTTACTATGTTTAATAAGTACTCCGATGCTGATTCGCTAACTTCCCGATAATTACTTTTAATAATTATTTCCATGAACTTTTCCTCTCTAGTAATGATTTAATTAGTTTGAGTATCTTCAGGATGACGTATACTCATCTTATAATATATAGAATATCAGTATTTTTACTGCATTACAATTTACTTTTTCTTAAATATATATTTTGATATAAATATTGTATATCTTGCAACAATTGTTAATATCCCATATATTCCTTAAGCAGCTCCCTGTTTGCCGTCAGATCTGGCACCAGTACAGACATGTCGTATATTGTGTCAGGGGTGAACGTTCCGTCTGCAGGTATGCGGTAGGTCCCTATATCCGAAACGTCCATGAGAATCACTCTTGTTACAAGACCAAGTATTTGTGTATTTGTAAGGTTGGTCGTTATAAGCGGCATAATATCATTCGCTAGTTCTAGCAGGGTTTTTAAATTTGAAGCCTTGGCTTCGTTGAATACTGATACCAGCACGTTTCTTTGTCGCTCTGTGCGTTCGTAGTCGTTATTACCTATATATCGGATTCTGGCGTATTCCAGTGCTATTTCACCGTTTAGCCGGTTTTTCCCTTCGGTTAGTTTCAGTCCGCTGACCTTGCTGAGGTAGTATGCTTCGTCTTTGTTTAATTCAATGTCTACTCCGCCTATTTTGTCTATTATTTTTTCGAAGCCAGAAAAATCAACCTCAACGCAGCCGTCTATGTTTACTAAAAAGTTATTTTCAACAGTTTTGTCTAGTAGGTCCATGCCTCCGCAGGCGTAGGCGGCATTGATTTTATTGTAGCCGTAATCTGGTATATTGACATACATGTCCCTCATAAGTGATATCAGTTTTACAGAATTGTTCTTTTTGCTGACTGTTGCTATAATCATGGAGTCTGATCGTGAATTTTCTTCTTCTCCTGACCTTTTGTCCTGACCTATCAGAAGAATATTTACTATATTCTTGTCTGTGAGGGGGTCCTCATTATGTACCTCCGTGTCGCTATACTGAATTTGCTTGTTTTCTGTGGCATCGAGTGCTTCAGGTATAGGAGTGTCAGGTATGCTTTTCATATCAGACGGTTTTTTCTTACAGCTTATTATTAATATAATTGCAACCGCTGCAATGGCAACGATAAATATTTTTGATTGCAGTGAATAATTCTTTAGCTTGTGCATGTGTATATCTCTCTTCGCATTATTTTTTGTCATTATATTATTATATTATCGCACAACTAATTATACAAATACTTTTTGCCAATTAACAATAACTGTCAACATGTATGTGATCACAGCCTCGTTCACCAATTTATCAGCTCATTTCGTTGCAACTCGTTACGGCTTACAATACAAAAAACCGGTCAGATTTTTCGTCTGACCGTACTTTAAGCTCATTTAATTTGTCTTTTTTAAGATGAATGTATACCTTGTATCAGTATAATGTATACTTGATGTGTTTGCCCTTGATACCACAAGCTCAATAGTATAATCACCCAAATCATTTAAAGCAATATTTACTGCACCATTAACTGCTGACATAGTAGTTACTGCACCTGATTGTGAAGTCACCTTAACCGCTATATCTGCATCGACAGGTGAAGTTATGGCACTTATGGTAATTGCCGATGAGGTTGTTGTGAATATTGCCGGTCCGGTTGTAACTTGAGAAGCTGTAAATGCTGCTGACGTAGTAGCGTCCGCTATTGTCAGCGATGTAAGGATTGCAGCTTGTGTTGTAACTGAGCCGCCATTTCCGCCTCCACCACCGGAGCCTCCGCCGCCCGGATTAGTCGGTCCGGGTTCTTCTGTGCCGGGTGTGGTTTCTTTCTGGGTTCTGTCAATTGTAACCAGCGCTTCTGCTCTTGAAATATACCTCAGCGGTCTGAAGGTGTTGTCCTCATAGCCTATCATGAGTTTTTCACGGGCTGCTGCTCCTACTCCGCCTTTTGCCCAGGTCGCTATATCGTTTACGTCGTTGAAGATGTTAGCTCCGGAAGCATAATCACTGAGATTTTTTATTCTTGCAATTATCAGAGAAGCTTCCTGTCTGCTGATTTTGATTCCAGGTCTTGCAGTGTTATCTTCATAACCCTTTAAATAGCCGGCTTGTACAGCTTTTTGAACCTCAGAATAATACCAGTCATCTGATTTAACATCGCTGAATTTTATTTCAGCTTTTTCTGTGTACCCGAGTGCGTTGTTCACCATTGTAATGAACTCTGCTCTTGTGATTTGTGAATCCGGTCTAAATGAACCGTCCTCATACCCTTTCAGCTTATTGCCGTCGAACCACTTCTGTATTGTTGTTTCAGCCCAGTGACCGGAATAATCGGCACCAAAGGCAAAGCTTGGTGTCAGAAGTGTCAGCAGCATAGCAAGCGTCAGGGCTAATGCTGTTCTTCTTTTTAGCATCCAATATCCTCCTTTTGTTGTATTTATATAATCAATTAATAAATAATTGACTATTGCGAAATTAAAAAAACTCAATAATATTGAGTTCGTTAATTTCAATACAAAAAAATGGGGTGCATGCTTATAGTTAAGAAAGTCTTAAGAAATGCATTTACAATCCAAATATATTTACAGCTCCAAAGCTTAAAATCATTATGCATATGGAAGCAACGAGATTTCCGATTATAATTGTTGGAAAAGCGTATTTAAACCGCATGTCAAGCAGTGAGGCGATGAGGCTTCCGGTCCATACTCCTGTGCCCGGCAGGGGTATGGCGACAAAAATAAACAGTCCCCAATATCCATACTTCTTAACATTGCCGCTCTTGCTTAAAGATCTGTGTATGAGTTTATGTATGATTTCTTTGAATGTCCTTGTTTCTTTTAAATAATTGAAAATAGGCCTGATTGTGAATAAAATTATCGGTACCGGAAGAATGCTTCCAAGAAAAGCAAGTATGGTCGCATGAATGGGTGACATACCCAAGGCTATACCCACCGGTATTGCTCCTTTTACTTCCACTATGGGAAGTGCAGCAGTAAGCATTACTTTAAATTCGTTTAGTAAAAACATTTATGTCTCCGTTATAAGATGATTTTGAACCGTGTAACTTGATATTTTTGTCCAACGCTTATTATTTATAAATCTAACATATTGTGTTGTAAAATTCAACATTATTTTACATACTGGCAATTTTACTGCCACGTCTATCATACTTAAGGGGACATAAAACATATTGTTCTAATTCTTCCGGCGGTAAAGGCATGCTGTAATAGAAGCCCTGTATCATATCGCAGTCCACGGTCCTTAGAATTTCAACCTGCTCGTGTATTTCCACGCCTTCTGCTACCACCTTCATTCCCATTCGATGGGCTGCCCTGATAATACAGTCAACCATTATGAGCTTTTCGTCCTTCAGGATTTTGTCGATGAATACCTTGTCTATTTTCAGATAATCGAACTTGCCCGCAAAGTTCATCAGGTTTTTCAGCGAATTATGTCCCGTGCCGTAATCATCAAGAGACAGCCTTATGCCTAATTTTTTAAGCTTCATCAATTGCTCTGACATAATTTCCTCGTTATGAATTATGGATCTTTCAGTCAGTTCGAATTCTATGAGTCTGGTGTTGATATCATTTTCCTTGATGTAGTCAGTTACATACGAGATAAATTCAGCATCCGACAGGTCTAATGCCGAGAGGTTCATTGAGACGGGTATTTCAATTCCTTTTTCCTTCCAGAGCTTTATCTGTTCTGCAACGCTTGCAAAAAGCCATTTTGTTATTTCATTTATGAAGCCCGCATCCTCAGCCCTCTTGATAAGCTCTGCAATTGACATGTTTATGTGTCTTGAGTCGTTCCATCTGAGCAGCGCTTCAACAGACGATATCCTATTTTTACGCACATCAATTATGGGCTGGAACGCCAGTGTAAACATATCATTTTTTAAGGCATGGTAAAGAGATACAAGGTCGCTGTAATACCTTTCATGCTCTTTCTCGATTATATCATTGTAAATTCCTATGGTGCTGTGCAGCCTGGAGGTTTGCTCCAATGCCTTATCCAGCATCAGCGTCAATTTGCACGCTTCAGTTCCGTGATTGGGATAATTGACTATTCCGCACTTAATGACAGGGGAAATCGGGAGATTTTCTATGTACATTGGGCTTTTTGATATTGAAATAAATCCCTTTGTAAGGTTATTTGCTCTGTCTATATCCATACCGGGAAGCAACACGGCAATCTTATTGTCTGAAATCGTATACACCGTTCCCATGTAAAAAAACTCTTCAGCCATTTCAAGAAGTCTTATATATGACTTCATGCTTGTTTCAAAATCCACATATCTTTTAATCATATCCATATTTTCAAACCTGAAAAGTATGGTCGTAATACTTCCGTATGTCCCTGCATTAATTGAATCTGTCCAGTCTATATTAAATTTGTTTGAATTGAAATATCCTGTTGCCACATCCTCGTAGGCTCTTTTTTTCTCCAAGTCGTCCATCTTCTTAACATGCTCATACAGCTTGCCCACAACCAACACTATGAAAACAGACGTCAATATTCGCAGCATCCATATAGCGGGTGGCTGCATTTCACCTGTTGCGGCGGCGGGCATAAACGGTCCGACAGCAAGCCCGGCAAATATCGCCGCTATAATTCCACCTTTGATGCCATATACAAACACCGCAATAAAAATCGGCACATATAAAAGCTGCACCGTAGAGCTTGTACCCCCGGTAAAATAAACTATGGCCGTAATAAATACCATCAGCGAAACAATTACCGTAAGCCATAAAATATGATAGTGTTTATTCTCCATAGCTCTTAAAAATTCCCAAAGCTTTTTATTCATAAGTGCTCCTTGTGCTATAATGTTCTGACTTCATCGCCCAATTACCAGTTTAAACCCAAAAACCCTTGCTACTAAAAAGCAAAGCTAACCGCTATGCTATACACAAGTACATCATAGCTTTCGTCTCATTATAATCTTATTACCCACAAATTACATCTTTAAACAAAAATTTAAAGGCAGATTATCTATGCTAATAATTTACTCCACCAATTACAATTCCATGAAAACACGACCGGTTCTTCAATTATTTCCCGTTCGGTGCAAGAGATGCTAAGGAATAATTTAGGAAAATACAGACAATTAATATTGACAATCCGCAGCATGGGATATAAATTTGAAGTATAACTATTATGAGGTGTGTTATGAATCCTATGAGAAGAAAAGACCGCGAAATGAGCATTGATTTCGCATACGATGTAATTGACAAGTCGCAGTTCGGAACTCTTGCAACAACCGACAAAGACGGAAACCCCTACTGTATTCCCATATCGGCTGTAAGAAAGGATGATACAATCTATTTCCACTGCGCAAAAATTGGAACAAAAATCGATAATATAAAAAACAACTCTAATGTTTGCATGTCCTTTGTGGGCGATGTTCACGTTCCCGTTGAATTTAACGCCAACTCCCACATCGAAGGAAACGGAAGAGTTTCTGACACAAGATTTACAACCGAGTACGAATCTGCTGTTGTTTTCGGAACAGCGTCCGAGGTAGAGGATGATGATGAAAAGCTGCTTGCTCTCAGACTCATAAGCCTGAAATACACCCCCGATGATATGCCGTATTTTGATGCGTATGTAAGTTCGAGCATTAAGATAACCAATGTCGTAAAGGTAACTATAGAACATATCACAGGAAAGAGAAAAAAATTTGATAAAAGCGGCATTGAGATGAAATTCGGCAGAATGAAATAATACATAAAATAAAAATCCGGGAATACCGGATTTTTATTTATCGCAAATTATCGTAATTCATGTTTAAAGATAAAACTTGGGGGTATATATGTAATACAACTTAAGTTAACTGAAACATACAGAAACACAAAATCTATAAGTAATTTGAAAAAGATACACTGCCACAGTATTGAAAATAGGAGCATATATTAGGCTCAACCCGCAGGATAGCATCAGCAAATGAAAAAATAGACTTGTATGAATCGTTAAACAGTTGAATAGGGATGAGAAAGAGGTGATTCCAACAGGCTTCGAAATAGAAAACCCAAATAAATAGCACCCGATTTTCGAATTGAAAAGAAAATTGGGTGCTGTTTATTTCTGTTTATTTCAATGTCATGATATTTTATGCTTAATTGTAGCTATGTTGTAGCAGTTATCAGCAGTGACTTTTTTGATTTCGTTGATTTCCTTTACAAGCCTTTCTTCCGACTCAGAAACAATTCTCTGTACATGTTCTGCAATAAGGAGATTATTGTCAGCAATTATATTATTGAATTCTTCTATCAGATTATCAACTTTTGCGTCCAGACCACTAATTTTTGTATCCTGTTTATCAAACCGCTTACTAAACTTTGTTTCTAAATCACTAATTTTTGCATCTTGCTCATCAAATCGTTTACTAAATTTTGCGTCCTGCTCGTCAAATCGTTTATTAAATTTTGCGTCCTGTTCGTCAAATCGTTTATTGAATTTTGCATCCTGCTCATCAAATCGTTTATTGATATTTTCGCTCTGTTCGTCAAACCTCTTCTGAATCTTTACATCATACTCTTGCAGCCTTGAATCCATCAGGTCAGAAATCGCTTGTAAATCTTCCTTAGTTAAGCTCATACCGTACCTCTTTTTCTATATATTATTTATGATTATATCAATTTCACAAACTACCCACAAGTTAATTTTTATTAATAAAATATTCTTGAACTTATGCCTCTGCTGTGTTATATTGATATAGTATTTATTTCATGCACATATGTATTTATATCAAGAACAACATGGAGGAACATTATGAAAACAGTAAAGTTAGGAATTTTAGGAATGGGTACCGTGGCTTCCGGTATGATAAATATTATTGAATTTAACAATGCAAAAATATCAGAAGGCCTGAACAAAAACCTGCAGGTGAGCAAAGTTCTTGTAAAAAATCCGGACAAAAAAAGAAATGTTAATCTGGCAGATGAAGTGTACACCACAGATGCCTATGATGTGATAAATGATGCTGATATTGAAATTTTGGTTGAGTTAATCGGAGGAATACATCCGGCCTACGAGTATGTCAAGGCAGCCCTCGAAAACAAAAAGCATGTTGTTACCGCAAACAAGGCGCTTATTGCAACTCACGGCGAAGAACTGGAAAGCCTTGCGTCAGAAAATGGCGTCAGACTCATGTATGAAGCCAGCGTTGCAGGAGGCATACCAGTTATAAACACTATTTCCGAAAACCTTTCAGCCAATGAATTTGAAAGAATCACGGGCATTATAAACGGTACAACAAATTACATCCTGACACAAATGTCTGAAAACGAATTGGAATACCAGCAGGCTGTAAAGCAGGCCCAGGAGCTCGGCTTTGCTGAAGCAGACCCCTCATCCGACGTTGACGGAGATGATGCCGTATATAAAATATCTATTTTATCCGATATAGCCTTTGGACAAAAGATAAATACTAAAGATGTATTAAAAGAGGGGATAACGAAAATTTCCAAGGAAGACATGATTTATGCAAAGAAAAGCGGATACTGCATTAAGCTGCTTGCTTCAGCAGTAAAAACCGGCGATGAATTTGAAGTTAGAGTTCATCCCGCTTTTGTACCTCTGTCACATCCTCTGGCAACAGTAAAAAACGAGTTTAACGCCGTGTTTTTAAAGGGAAATGCAGTCGGAGAACTCATGCTGTACGGCAAGGGTGCAGGCTCACTTCCTACAGGAAGCGCAGTATTGGAAGATATAATATCAATTATTAAGAACGGTGATTTCTCAAAATTGAAAGCAAACGGAAGAAAGAAATTGACTGTTGTTAACAGGGGATTTGCCTCCTACTATATTCGCCTTACAACAGATGATGCAACAGGCG
>DAMAEI010000016.1:21178-22336 GCA_031997345.1 Sedimentibacter sp.
ATAGGTCTTGCTTCATCTGCATTGGAAAAAAAAGACGGCGGTCTTGCTTCTCTTACAGTTGTTACATGTGCGTCTGAGCATGGCAGCATTGTATCAACCATTGAAGAAATACAGAAATTAAGTATTGTAAAAGAAGTAAACAGCGTTATTATGTTTGAAGACTTTAAATAATAATAAGAGCGGCTGAAGGTTAACATAATATGTCCCTTCAGCCGCTCCTTATATTATTTCTTCCTAAAGGATTCCACCGACCTGCAGAATATTTCCGAAAGAATTTCATTTCCTCTCTCATTGAAATGGAGGCCATCTGTGTACAAATTCTTAAGCTCATCCCCAGCTTCACTCTCCATCTCAGAGTAAAAATCAATATACTTTAAATTAAATGTTTTGCAGAACAGCTTAATCCACTGTTGATATTCCTTAAGCTTTTTTGCGACCTCATTGAAATCCGAAAACTGCGCCCAGTCCTGCCTCACATTTTCAACATCAAATTTTGCGGGTATGCCTATGACAGGGTCTATGTATTTTGCAACCGACTGGTGGGCCATTGCCATTATATTTGATTTTACGGTTCCCAAATCAGCTCCCACAATAAAGTCATTTACTCCGCCCATTATTAAGACAGCCTCCGGCCTTCTGTCGCATACAGAACTGTTGTATCTGCTGAGCATACCTCCGGTTGTGTCTCCTGATATACCCTCATTTATTATTTCAATACCCAATCTATCCTGAGACAGCCTAGTCCACACCTTTGATCTTCTTATTCCAAGTCCGTATGTCAGACTGTCTCCCAAGCAAACTATTTTCATTTCATATTCCTTTCATGATTTTATCTTCGTCCCCAGATATCACAAAGCATATATTGTCATTTTCGTAGGCCGCTTCCCGAAACACGCCTTTTAGCAGCTCGCCGTATTCTCCCATGTTTTCATGCATTTTCTCTTCATTTAACAAATAAACTGTTGTTTCAACTGCCCATGTGCTGAGTAAATCCCACAAAGCATCCAGATTTTCACCGTAATATTCAGAAAAATTCATGCATTTCTTTATATATTTGTGTGCGGCATCTTTTGAAGTCATTTTGCTGCCGTCTAAAATTATTTCAATCATCTTTTTCTTAGTCTCCTAGTATAATTGAACAAATGTCTTGTAATGGTC
>DAMAEI010000016.1:22346-37068 GCA_031997345.1 Sedimentibacter sp.
GTAGTAGATAAGTCCGTCATTTGAATAAACTATTCTTTCTGCCCCCCGGTAGCCTCCCTCATAGTTTATATCGCATTCAAACCATTTCCTGCCTTCCTTTTTAGGAAGAGCGCCCTCCCTGTTTCCAAAGGAATCACCACCTATGCTCATCCTGTCTGTCACATCCCACAAATTTCCCTTTTCGCTGTTCCAACCCAGAGCCATGGCTTCTTTTTTTGTTATGAAGTTTGAAGGCAGCCTTTCGTAAGCACGTATGTACAGTGCGACCTCTTCAGCTGATGTATATTTCCCATCCTCATTTATTGCTTGTTCTTTTTCATCTGCCGCCCCATTTGTTTCATTATTTTCAACAGCCTGCGGCATCATACATCCCACAATGGAAACCGCCGCCAATATCACAACCAGCAGTAGGCTAAATATCTTTTTCTTCAAAATTCCTCCTCGCAACGCTAAATTAATTTTCTTGTTCTCAATTCATATATGGATTCCTTCAGTGCCTCGGCAGTTTTTACTTCTGCCAGAACACCAATATTTTTCTTACCTGCAAATTCAATCAATGACCGTATATCCAGGTCCCCTCTGAATAAAATCTGATGGTCCTTTTTTCCCATGACATCATGAACATGCATATGGACAATTTCTTTTTCATGAAGCATAAGAAATTCACGGTCCGTAAATCCGCTTACCGCATCATGTCCTGTATCCCATGTGAGCCCCACATTTGGGTACAATACCGCCTCATTCAGCGCATCCTGAATATAAGCTTTCCCAAAATTAGCGCTGTTTTCCACGGCAAGAGCAACATTGCTCTTTACTGCTTTTTCAGAAAGTGTTTTTATAGATTTAATGAAATTATTTTTAAACTCACGGGAATATTCCTGATAAATATACACCTTTTTATCAGGGAGCGTCATTTTTGCTCCCTCTATTATGTGCATGTTCAAAAGCTTTATCCCTGCAAGTCCCGCCCATTCAATGGTTTCTGAAAACAGCTCCTCATATCCTCTTCTCACGCTTTCATAAAAAACACCTAAATCGGCTTCATCAGGCATATGCATGGTGAACTCAATTCCCGTTTCCTCCGTTGTTTTTTTCAACAGCCCTGGATTTAATTTTCCTATAAAATTATAAGGTAGGTTCATATTAAGCTCTATAAAGTTCAGCTTCAGCTCCATGCACAAATTTATGAGCTGGTCCAATGTGTTGTATTCTACAAGTGCAGGCATTCCTATTTTCATAATTTTCCCCCTTTCACTTTGCCTCAGGTCTAATCCGCCAGAAGCTCCAGTTCCTCCTCAGTCAGATGCCTGTATTCTCCGAGCTCCAGCTTATCGTCAAGCTTTATGGGGCCCATTGATATTCTCTTTAGATATATTACCTCATTATTTAAAGCATTAAACATTCTTTTTACCTGGTGGAACTTTCCTTCCTTGATTGTCACCAAGCATTTTGAAGGATTTCCCGCTTCTATTATTTCAAGCCTGGCCGGAAGTGTTTTATAGTTTTCATTTGTAAGCAATATTCCTTCCTGAAAAGCTTTGACATCCTTCTCGGTAACCTCTTCCTCCACCTCAGCATAATAAAGTTTATCAACGTGCTTTTTAGGTGAAAGAAGATTGTGGGTCAGCTGGCCGTCATTTGTAAGCAAGAGCAGTCCCTCCGTATCCTTGTCAAGCCGTCCTACCGGGAACGGAGCATAAAATCTGTCTTCCTCCTTCAATAAATCCACAACCGTACGGTCATAATTATCTTCCGTAGCTGAAACCACGCCTGCCGGTTTGTTCATCATCAAGTAGATGTGCTGCACATACTTGACTGTTTCATTTTTATATTTCACTTCATCTGTATCTGTATCAACAATCCTTGAGCTGTCTTTTTCTACGATGCCGTTAATCTTTACATTTCCTTTTCTGGCATCCTGCTTAATTTCCTTTCTTGACCCAAGTCCCACGCCTGACAGCATTTTGTCAATTCTTATTTTCATTGGTACCTCTCATGTTTTATTTATTGTATTATAACACGGCAGCATGAAGAGTCAACAGAGTATTGACAAATGCACCCTTAATCTATATGATTTTATCAGGCGAAAAAATTTATTTGAGAGGTTATTATGATTGAAACACTAATTAAAGGATTCACTATTGGAATTGCATACGTTGCTCCAATAGGCATGCAGAATATGTATGTGATTAACACGGCGATGACACAACGCAGGTCACGCCTGTACATGGTTGCGCTAATTACAATTTTCTTCGATATCTCACTGGCACTTGCATGCTTTTTCGGAATGGGTGCGCTTATTGAAGCTGTTCCCCTGGTAAAGGTGCTGCTTCTGGGACTAGGCTCAGCAGCCATAATATGGATAGGCATAGGTCTCGTACGCTCTGCTCCGAAGCTGGACAATACGGTTGAAACAAAGAAAACCCTTATACAGGTTGTGATTTCATGCTTCCTCGTGACTTGGGCCAATCCTCAGGCATTGATTGACGGAACAATGCTGTTTGGAGGTTTTCGTGCATCTCTCCCAGCAGACATGGCGAAATATTTTATAGTGGGCTCTGCCTTGGCTTCCGCCACATGGTTCCTGTCTCTTGGAACAGTTGTCAGCATATTTAAAAAGGCATTCAGCGAGAAAATATTGAAAATAATAAACATCATCTGCGGCCTCATAATCATATACTACGGAATCAGGCTGGGAATAAGCTTTTTTCAGACAATATAAGCACAAAAGACGTTATGGTACATATGGATTCCCATATTGCCATAACGCCTTTATTTTTTATAATCTATCGCTTCCCATAGGGATAAATTTATTGCTGTCTCTGAATTTTTTAAGTCTGGCCACCAGCTCGTCTCTGTCTCTGTTCAGAGTTCCTGCCTGATTCACATAGTTAGACACGTGGTTTGCTCTGAATATGCAATCATTTAGTTCCATGTTTTCAAGCATAATTATATTTTCATCCAGAATTTGAAGAGGAGTGAGAAGCTTGAATTTTCCCTGCTCTATATCTGCTGCAAGCTCTGATCCATCCTCTACCACCAGCCTCAGCAATGAAAAATAATGAGGGTTGATGGCAGATATGACTTTAGCAGATTCCAGTGCATGCTCCTCCATAAGCTCTGTACCTCCGAGACCGGAAATAATCATGCATGAAAAACGGAATCCAGCCCTCACCGCTTTCTGGCCGGCTTCAATCATCTGCTGCTGATTAGCTCCCTTCTGCATCATTGAAAGAACTCTGTCAGAGCCGCTTTCGACTCCCATGTAAAGAAAATCCAGTCCTGCCTCGCGTATGGCCTTCAATTCATCATCAGTCTTCCTCATCAAATCCATAGGCCCCGAATATGAGCTTATTCTCTTGACTGTAGGAAATTCTCTTTTCACACGCTCCAGCAGCTGAAACAGCTTCTCTGTCTGAAGGCATAAAACATTCCCGTCAGCAAGAAATATTCTTTCCGGCTCAAGGTAATGTGCTTTCAGCCACTTCATATGCTCATCCAGTTCTTCCTTGGACTTTAATCTGAACTGTTTGCACTTGTACATGGTACAAAACCTGCACCTGTTGTGGGAGCACCCCTCTGTAACTTGTATAATAAGACTCGCCGCTTCACTGGGCGGTCTGTATAAAGGCATAGAATACATTTTTGCTCCTTATTTCGCGTACCGGATATCCGCTCCAACAGCCTGAAGCTTCTCAACTATATCCGAATATCCTCTTTTTATATGGTAAACATCTGTTATTTCAGTTTCTCCGTCAGCTAAGAGGCCTGCAATAATCAATGCCGCTCCGGCTCTCAGGTCTGTTGCCTTCACCTTTGCTCCGCTGAGCTTGCTGCTGCCCTTCAGTATTGCGTTGCTTCCTTCAATCTTCACATCCACACCCATTCTTGACAGCTCGTTTGCATGCATGAACCTGTTTTCAAAAATAGTTTCATGGATTATGCTTGTGCCTCCGGCTATTGAGAGCATAGCCATAAACTGCGCCTGCATATCCGTAGGAAATCCTGGATACGGAAGTGTCTTTATATCTACGGGATTAAGCTTTCCGTCAGATATAACCCTTAGTTTATCATCATATTCCTCAACCCTTGCTCCGGCCTCCCTCAGCTTTGCAATAACCGGCTGCAAATGACTTGATACGACATTTTCAATTAATAAATCCCCACCTGTTGCTGCTGCGGCTACCATGTATGTTCCGGCCTCTATTCTGTCCGGGATTACCGTATGCTCGGTTTTATGGAGTTTTTTAACTCCCTTTATTCTGATTGTCTTTGTACCTGCACCCACTATATTTCCGCCCATGCTGTTGATAAAATTGGCCAAGTCAACTATTTCCGGTTCTTCAGCGGCATTCTCTAAAATTGTTTCTCCCTCTGCCAGAGCGGAAGCCATAATAATATTTTCGGTAGCTCCTACGCTTGGGAAATCCAAATAAATATAGTTCCCAGTAAGCTTTTCCGCTCTTGCATTTACATATCCGCTTTCCGATTTGATTTCGGCACCAAGGTACTTAAATCCTTTTAAATGCAAGTCTATGGGTCTCATTCCTATTGCACAGCCTCCCGGCATATACACCTTTGCATTTTGACATCTTGCAAGAAGTGGCCCCATAACAAGAAATGAAGCCCTCATTTTACTTATTAATTCATACGGTGCTTCGCAGGTATTTATTTTTTCTGCCGAAATTTTCAGTGTATTTTTTCCGTGTTTTTCTACCTTTGCTCCTAAAACCTCTAAAAGCCTGCACATAACCTTAACATCCTGCAAATTGGGAATATCATGAATTATGCATTCTTCATCGCACAACAACGTAGCTGCCAGTATCGGCAGAATTGAATTCTTCGAGCCGTCAACTCTTATGCTTCCCTCGAGTCTCAAGCTTTTTTCGACCAATATTTTTTCCATCTTTCTCCCTACAACCTGAATTATGTATTGTAAATCAATTATTTTTCAATAATTAATAAAGTAATCAAATAGCCTTGTACATAATAACACTATTTGTTTAACATTTCAATTGTAAATTTTTCAACTTTTTATTACGGAAAATTTACAATAAAATAAAGCACCGGAGAAAAATCTACTCCGGCAATTTATTTTTAATCAATCATTTCTATTTCTGCGCTGCATACGGCTTTACCTTCGAGCTCAACCATGCACTCTTCATTGTTCCGTTCGAATTTAAAGCTTACCTTGTTTATTCCTCCGGGATTCTGAACCGTAACGGGACTTTGAATGCCGAATTTCAATGCGGTTATAACTGCACTGGCACATGAGCCTGTACCGCAGGAGTCTGTGAAATCATCCACTCCCCGTTCATATGTGGTCACATCAATGCTTTCAGAATCTAAAAGCCTTACAAAATTAACATTGACGCCTTCACTGAATATTTCCCTATTTTTATCAAGATATTCTCCTATATCCTTCATCTCCGCAATTGAGGCAATTTCATTCTGATGCAAGTAGACAACGGCATGAGGCACACCCACGTAAAGGTAGTGGTATATTATCGTCTTACCCTTATACTCTGCAGTACCATCCAGGATGGCATCCTTCATATTTACATATCCCAGATCCAGCTTTACGGTGTCTTTAAAGACCTCAGCCTTTACAATACCCGCCATGGTCTCCATTGCCATTTTTTCAGGCGCCATATTCTTGTTGTATGCATATCTTGCGGCACATCTTGCTCCATTGCCGCACATTTCACCCTCTAAGCCGTTTCTGTTTATAATTCTCATCTTTATATCAGCAATATCAGACTTCTCCACAACCAGTATACCGTCTGCTCCTATGGATGTCTTAACATTGCAGTGCTCAAGAGCCATTGTTCTGAGCTGAACATCATCATACTCATTGTCCCGGTTGTTAAGCACCAAAAAGTTATTTCCATTTCCGTTTACTTTAGTATATTTTATCATTTTTTTCCCTTGTTGATTTTGCCTTTTTTATACATCACAGCGGCATCTATCAACGCCTTATATATCATTTTTGACTCACTGCACAATTCAAGCATATCTTCGGGATGCCACTGCACTCCCAAAGCAAATGCCAGTTCTTCCGACTCAATTCCCTCGATGATTCCATCCTCTGCAATCGCCGATATTTTGTAGCCGGCTGCCACATCCTTTACTGCCTGATGGTGAATTGAGTTTGTTGCAAGTATGTTCGTATTCAAAGCACCATGCAGCTTTGAATCTTCTGAAATCCTCACCGTGTGTGTGTTGTTTTCTCCCATTGACTTTTCGGGAGAATGCCCCATGGTATTGCTTCTCTGTGCATATATGTCCTGGTAAAGCGTGCCTCCGGAAGCAACGTTCATAATCTGATGACCCCTGCACACTCCCAGCATTGGCATATTACATTCTTCTGCCTTTTTATACAGCTTTATTTCAAATTCATCTCTTTCGGCCACAAGTGTTCCAACTAACTCTGTGACCTCTTCACCGTACGTTTCCGGAGATATATCGTTACCTCCTGTAAAGTATATTCCGTCCACCATATTAATATATTCATCAATAACATCCTCATTGTCTGTCAGGGCCATCATAAAAGGAATGCCGCCGCTAAGAACGATGGCATTTGTGTTATTTGAATCAACCTTCAGAAAGGCTGTTCCCTTGTCCGGCTCTTTACGAACCGTTATACCTATTATAGGCTTCATAAAAGTTTTCCTCTCCTGTCAATTGATTTATAACATATTTTTTCCCGTCAGATAAATAAACCCGCGGAACCCTCCTGCTCAATGAGGAAATAATATTATTTTTATTCGTACCTGCCATAATTGCTATGGAGGCAAGAGAAACTTCAGAGTCTGTGTCTGTGTCGTATATGCATACCTTGTCTCCCGGCTTGACATCTTCTATGTCGGTTACATCAACCATGCACTGGTCCATACACATGAGACCTGTAAAATATGCCTTTTTATTATTTATCAGCACATATCCGTTTTTCCACAATTGTCTTGGATAACCGTCCGCATACCCAAATGCCAGAGCTGCTATCTTCATATCTTTTTCAGCTTTAAAAAAGTAATCATAGCTCACTCCTTCTCCCCGGATTATGCTTCGAACCTGTGTCACTGTAGAATACAACTTCATGGAATACCTCAGATCAAAATTCTTATATGACTCTCTGTCTGCCTTGAGACCATAAATAAGCGCACCAATTCTGACCATGTCCATTCTTGCCCACGGATAATCAACAGCAGTGATGCTGTCAGCCATATGCATTTTAGGCACCTTGATGCCCTTCTCTTTCAGTTCCCGAATAAAACTGCTAAACCTGTCAAATTGTTCTCGATCTCTCTCATAGTCCGCAAGCGCAAAATGCGAATATATACTCTCTACAGACACCATGCCGCATTCCGTCATATTCTTTATTGTCTCAACGCTATCCTGATCGGTATTGAATCCAAGTCTGTTAAATCCTGTATTAATCTTAATATGGAGCCTTATATTTTCGTCACCGGGACATATTCTGCTGAAAATATTCTCCCAACACTCTTTTGAATACACTGTCATGGATATTCCGTTTTCAATTGCAGTCCTGATATTGGCCGGAGCTATCCTTCCTAATACCAAAATTTCCGCAGTTACGTCTATTTTTCGCAGCTCCAGCGCTTCCGACAAATTTGCAACAGCAAATTTGTCGGCACCTTCACTCAAAAGCAGCTTATATATTTCAGTTGCCTTGTGTCCATATGCATCCGCCTTTAACACAAACATTATGTCAAGATTATGAAATTTATTTTTAATCTCTCTGATATTATGACGGATGGCATCAAGGTCAATAACAGCGTATGTATCTAAATCATCATACATATTATTTCCTCTTTATACCTATCTTTTAAATTTAATTGTTTTATTGAAGGTATCAACCTCACATTCTGTACCTAAGGGTATTGTGGAAGTGGGGAAGCAGTGACCGCATTTTATGTTGTACATAACAGGCTTATCCAGACCTTCGAAAAAGTCCTTAAGAAGCTCATCTATTCCGTAGGACGGATCCCTCGGATTTTCACAGTCTGAAAAATCACCTATAATTATTGCGGCCGCATCATTTATTTTATTGGAAAATTTCAATTGATACAGCATTCTGTCAACTCTTGTGACATTTTCATAGATATCTTCAAAAAACAATACCTTACCTTTTGTATCTATTTCATAAGGTGTTCCAATCATTGATGTTATGAGGGCAAGATTTCCTCCAACAACGGTTCCCTCTGCCTTCCCGTCACATATAACCTTAAAATCCTGTCCTTCCGGATTTTTCAGGTACAGCTCATCGTCCATGTTCAACGCGCTATCAAAGCTCTCTCTTGAAAAGTCGTCGAAATCGCCGATCATGTTTGACTTAACCATCGGGCCGTGAAATGTAACCATATCAGCCTTCTGATTGAAGTATATGTTTAGATTGGTAACATCACTGTAACCCACAAATATTTTGGGATTTTTCTTCACAACATCCAAATCAATCTTGTCTATTACATGGCTGCTGGTATCTCCGCCTCTGATACAAAATATTGCTTTAACTTCTTTGTCCGCAAACATTTCATTTATATCTTTAGCTCTTTCAGCACCCGTTCCTGCTTTATATCCGTGAAGACTTTTATATGTGCAGGAAGCCATTTTAACCTTGTACCCTTTATCCTCTAAAAATTTTTTGCTTAAATCTGCCTCTTCCGGTGCAACCGGTGATGATGAAGCAACAATAGCTACTGTGTCACCCTTTTTTAACTTTTCTGGAAATATCATATTTAACTCCTGACTTTTTTATATTACATTATATGCTTAATTTAACCAAACATTATATTAGTTACAATTACTGCAGCCAGCAATCCTGCCGCATCAGCCAGCAATCCTGCAGACAAAGCGTGTCTTGTTTTCTTTATGCTTATGGAGCCGAAGTAAACTGCAAGAACATAGAATGTTGTATCTGTGGATCCGTTCATAACCGAAGCCATTCTTCCTATCAATGAATCCGGTCCAAATTCGGTAAAGAGGCCGTTCATTATGCCGCTTGCTCCTCCTCCTGACAACGGACGCATGAGTGCCATCGGTAATACTTCCGAAGGCATTCCGATAGCATTTGTAATAGGCGCAACTAATTTTGCGAAATAATCCATAGCTCCTGAAGCTCTGAATACTCCTATGGCCACCAGCATAGCTGTAAGAAATGGAATAACTCTTATTGCAGTATTAAACCCTTCCTTTGCTCCCTCTGTAAACACTTCGTAAACCTTTACCTTTTTTATTACTCCATATGTTGTTATTGATAAAAGTATTAGCGGTATTGCATATAACGATATAGTATTAACTGCTGATATAAACATATTCTTCCTCCCGATTATTCATTTGTTTGAGCCATTTTCATATCCGGCTTAGTTGTTCTGTATTTTTTAGACTTGCTGAGCAGCTTCACTGCAATAATAGCGGTAGTTGTTGATATTATTGTAGCTATTATTGCAGGTCCTATTATCTCAACTGCATTTGTAGACCCTGCCGCAACTCTGTATGCAATAACCGAAGCCGGCACCAGTGTAACCGATGAAGTATTAATAGCCAAAAATGTACACATGGAATCTGTGGCCGTGTCGTCTGTGGTATTCAGCTTCTGCATTTCCTGCATTGCTTTAAGTCCGAAAGGTGTGGCAGCATCTCCAAGTCCAAATACGTTTGCCGCTATGTTCATTACTATTGCTCCCATTGCAGGATGATCTCCGGGTATGTCCGGGAAAAGCTTTGTAAGAACCGGTTTCAAAGCTATACTTAATTTCTTTACTAATCCTGATTCCTCAGCTATTTTCATAATACCAAGCCAAAGAGCCATAACTCCTATCAATCCCATGGACAGCTCCACTGCAGTCTTTGCATTGCCTATGGCTGCATCTGTTACAGCTTGTACATTTCCCGTGGCGATTGACACTACTATTCCGATAAACAATAATCCAAACCAAACATAATTAATCATTTTACTTTTTCCTCCTAATGTTTTTATTAATTGCGATGTTGAAACTGCCGTTTCTAACCTCCTTGTATAATGTATAGCAATTTATATGCCATAAATTTCACAGCATTTATAAAACAAATCACAGTCTATTTTCCATAATTTCGAACAACGAAAAAATTTCCGTTCGTACAAACGGAATTTTTCCGGATATTCGAACGGCATTTTTCAAATTTTAATATTGTGTTTTTTCATTTTTTCATAAATTGTGTTTTTTCATTTTTTCATAAAATGATGTCTTCCCCATCTTAAGCATTTTCTGAGCTTCAGCCTTGTTTCCGTCACAATACAGCAGCGCATCAGCAATGGCTTTTTTTTCAGCATGGTCCACTGCCTCCTGCAATGAGTAAACTTTCTTGATCTTTGTTTCCTTTATGCCTTCATTTTTATAGTTAATAAATATATTTTCAATGGATATTTCCTCACCCTCGCATAGGTTAACTGCTCTTTCCAATACATTCTCAAGCTCTCGCACATTTCCGAACCAGTCATAATTTATCAACACCCTTAAAGCATCATCCGACAGCTTTTTTGTCCTCTCTGACATTCTGCTGAATATTTTAGGTAAAATATTATAAATAAGCGGGATTATATCCTCTCTTCGCTCTCTGATAGGAGGTATATGTATGGGAAAAACATTTATTCTGTAGTACAGATCCTCCCTGAATTCTTTGTTTTCCACCAAGTCTTCAAGGTTCTTGTTTGTGGCTGTAATAATTCGTATATCTAAGCTTTTTTCCTCAGTACTTCCTATCCTCATAATCTTTTTAGTTTGTATGACATTCAAAAGCTTAACCTGAACAAAGAGTGGCATGTCCCCTATTTCATCCAAAAATAAAGTTCCGCCGTCGGCAGATTCTATGAGCCCTTTTTTTCCTTCCTTATTTGCTCCGGTAAAAGATCCCCTCTCGTATCCGAACAGCTCACTTTCAATTAAGCTTTGAGGAATAGCTGCACAATTCACACAGATAAACGGTCCGTTTTTTCTTGCGCTGTCCTTGTGAATGCATTCTGCCAACATGCTCTTGCCTGTACCGCTTTCACCTAAAATCAACACTGTGGAATTTGTTTTCGAAGCCTTTATTGCATGCTTCACAACCTTCTCCATACTTTCAGATTTCCACGTGATATTTTTCAAAATGCTTAAACTTGCACTGTTTAATGCTTCCTGAAAATATTCCTTTTCAATCATTACATTTTGCAACTCAGTTATATCTTCAATAATGAGAATGGCGCCCTTTACTTCTTCTCCCTCAAAATATTTTTTCAACGAGCACCTTGTAGGTATTCCATTGATAATTTTAAGCTTTTTGCTGTATTCAGGAGCACGATTATTGGCAGCATCAAAAAATTCCACAATGTGGCTGTTTGTTTCCGCAGGATAAAGTTCAAAGATATTTCTGCCTTCTATTTTGGTGTCCGAATTGTAGTCACCCTTGGATTTATAATAGCTGCCGCACAAAATCTTTTTCAAATCCTCTCTTCTGCTTGTATATCCGGCAGATTGATAAAACTTTACATTACCTGTTTTTCCGCATATGACCACAATATGACCTATGCATTTTATATATTTACATTCGTAACTTTCATTATCTACAGATATGCACACAGTTTTTGATATAAAATCCATGGAACATGATATTTTATGTCCATACTTTGACTGTTCATAACAGAATCTGCCCTCATTATCAAATTTATCCTTGAATTTTAAAGTTCCGCCTTTTGAATCTCCTAACCTTCCGATTGCTATAAATGGTGTTCCAAACTTCATGTCGCTGTCCTTAATGCCAATTAGCTTCAAATCCTCATTAAGCAATCCTCCGTCATCTTCTCCCAGGCTCGTATCTCCTATTATTACAATATCCCCTTCTTCAACTCTCCCAGATTCATGCCCGACATAGTCAACATTTATAATTCCAAATATCTCCTTTGCCTTTTTGTTACACCTTCCTATTATTCCCTCTGAATTTATACTCAATATACCCTCATTCAACATATCATATATATCATCAAACATAAGATTTACCATAGTTTTCACCTCACACCTCGAACACCATTTACCAATGGCAATTCAACTATTTCAATCACTTAGTTTAAGGTATCATATTTTTTCAGATTTTTCAATTAAATTCCCATTGTTTTTTTCTCCGTATCTCCTACCTGACACATGCCATATCCCTACAGATTATTCAATATACTTCAATAGCAAAAAACAAAAAGAAAAAAGCATATGATTAAAATAAAGGGGGACGTTATATTTAAAAGTTACATGCTTTTTTCTTTTTTATATTATTTGCTTAATTTTATCTTTTATTCATAATTTTCGAAATATTTTTATTGTTCAAAATTATATGAATCTTGCAAGCCTTATCTCTGCCTTGAACAAATCACCGTCTATGCTTAATTCCAGTGTTCCTTCTTGTATTTCCATCAGACTTTTTGCAATTGCAAGACCAAGACCGTTGCCCTCGGAGCTTCTGGATTCATCACCGCGTTTAAATCTTTCCATAAGCTCATCCACGGGGATATTAAGCTCGTATGCCGAAATATTCTTGAAACTTATCGATACGCCTTTTTCTGTTTGTGATATATCTATGTATACCCTAGACTCCTGCAGCGCATATTTAAAAATATTCGAGAGCAAATTTTCCATAACACGGCTCAGAAGCCTTCCGTCCGCTCTTGCAAACACCCTTCCTCCAGATGATGTGACCTTGAACGTGAGCTTTGATTCATGAATCTTTTCGTCGAGCTCACCTAATATTTGTGAAATCAAGGCATTGACATTTACCCTTTCAAAATCAGGTTCAATGCTGCCGCTGGTTGCCTTTGCCGCCTCAAACAAATCCTCGGTAAGAATCTTGAGCCTGTTGGATTTTCTATCAAGCACATCCAGATACTTAGATGCATTTGGTGAGCTCAGCCCCTCTCTCTTCGGCAGATCCACATATGAAATTATTGATGTAAGAGGTGTTTTGATGTCATGGGACACATTTGTTATCAATTCTGTCTTCAGCTTCTCGCTCTTGACTTCGCTTTGAACCGCTGTTTTGAGACCGCTTGTGATTGAGTTTATATCATCCGCCAGCCTGCTGAATTCTCCTTCACCGTCAATATTTATTTTGAAATCATAATCCCCTGTCTTTGCTACCTGAAGCCCTTCCTGTATAGTCTGAAACTTTCGCACCTTTGAGTATACGTAATATGCCGCCAGCAATGCTACTGGAATTATAATAACAGGCATTTTATAGCTGTAAAATGATGCGGTCGCCAAAACTATTATTGCCGCCATGGATTTAAGCATCAGCGGACCGCTGGACAGAACCTTGATAATTGCTCTCAATGTGCTCGATAAAATCAAATATATCATCGAATGCCTTATTAGTGTTCCATTCTTAATATGCCTTACAATTGAATAAAACAGTGAAAGAAAAGCTGATGCCAGCAGCGCCGCAAGTGAAAGCATAGCAATTATCATTAATATTTCACTGGTAAACCTTATGTCGAGAACTTCATAAAATCTTATCATTCCCAAAGCCACTATTCCTGTTATCAACAGGAGGCTCACATCAGGATACAACTTGTCAATAGCAGTCATATGCACTTCATCATTCTCCACCGTCTTCCCCGTTACAACGGCAAGGTATACAAAGCAGATAATCATGAGCACACCACAAAAAACAATGATAGTTGAACCTTTAATAAGAATGCTTCTGTCAGAGTTCCATCTTTCCACCCTTGACAAAAGGCCTTCATCAGTCATTGCAGCATATATCGCAGTCTTGGTTCTTCCACCTTCGATGTCTTCAACTGCATCGAGCAGAGATGAGGAGTAGCTGCTGTACCCGTTCTCTGGGTTAAGCTCCACACCCTGCCTGTCTATTAATATATATACATTTTGAATTTTATAATAATGCTTATCCGGATTATTCGTGTTTGTTACGGAGTTTTTTCCGTCAGTTGCGTGATAGACCAGGCCTGCCGGCTTATTCAGCTCGTTCATAATTTGCTCATAATTATTGAGGTCAGTCTTCATTATGATTTTTTTGACTTCCTCAACCTCGCGACTTTTTTCAGCCCAGAAACGTTCTCTTGAATCAAAATTATCTTCAAGTTCATTTTCAGCTATAAAATTGCTGTACAAATTTTTCAGCTGCCAGCTGTCTTCTATATCCAGGTTGCCTACAGTTCCTCCGCTTAATATGTAGTCTCCGCTTTTATACACCCTCAGCACATACTCCAATCGATTTGCTGCGTATCTGAGCTCATTGCTGAGCGTATTACTTTCCAAATAGTTTTTGACTGTTATGCTTTCATAATTCTTAACCTTCAGATAAATATCAAGCCCTGAAGATACTCCTATTAAAAAGCATACCACCAGCAGGACAAATATCGAAATCTTTATAACAGGCTTTCTGCTATATGTCTTCCACTTTGTAACCAACACCCCACACCACCTTCAGGTACCTCGGATTCTTAGGATCTATTTCAATTTTTTCCCTTATTCGTCTTATATGGACCGCCACAGTGTTTTCAGGGTTAAATGAAGGCTCATTCCAAACACTTTCATATATATTGTCGATTGAAAATACCTTACCTTGATTGGAAATAAGTAAAAATAAAATTTTATATTCTACAGGAGTAAGCTTCACTATTTCTCCATCTACTGTAACTTCTTTTTTTACAATATCAAAATCCTTTAATACCTCATTCCAA
>DAMAEI010000016.1:37078-40086 GCA_031997345.1 Sedimentibacter sp.
CAATTACCATATCTCCCGTTTGGTAAAAATTGCTCTTTTCACTATCCACAGCACTTCCCAAGGTTGTATATCTCCTGAGCTGCGACTTGACTCTTGCAATAAGCTCAAGAGGATTGAAAGGCTTTGTAATATAGTCGTCGGCTCCCATATTGAGCCCAAGCACTATATCTGTCTCCTCGGATTTCGCAGACAGCATAATAACAGGAATATTCTTAATTTCTCTGATTTTCATTGTTGTTTTGATGCCATCCATTTCTGGCATCATTATGTCCATTATTATAAGATGTACATCATTGTCCTTAACAGTATCAACAGCCTCAAAGCCCGAATAACACTTTAATATATTATACCCTTCATTTTTCAAATATATCTCAATAGCTTCAACAATTTCTCTGTCGTCATCACATACTAATATATTCATAGCATCACCTCCGTTAACTTAGACGTAACATATAGCAAAAAAGTTCATTCTGCTGCCCACCAAGTGGGCAGCTTATTTTTTATTTATATTTCTGAAGACCTCTCTTTATGGCTTCTATAACCTCGGGCTCCAGATCCAGTCTGTAGTTTCTTGATACTGTCTTTTCCTGCTTTGACATATCGTAGTCCTGGCCGTTCCACAATACTGCAAGCTTTATTCTGTCATATTGCGAAATTCTGTTGAACATATCATCAAACCACATGCCCTTATCTCCTCCGGCAGATGCTCCGCTGAATTCCGTAATCATCATCGGATGCTTGAAATGTCTGACATAATCATAGTAAAAATGGTCATATGCCTCGGCGAAGCTTCTCCATATTTCTCCCGGATAATAGTTGCCTGTATTGTAAGCGGTAAGTCCTACAATATCAACATACTCATTGCCCGGGTAATAATTCAGATAATGGTTATATGCATAGTTTGGGAATGACTTCTCATTTGGATTCCACACGAAAATCAGATTATCAACACCCATTTCCTTAAATTTATCATATATATAACGCCAGCATTCTATAAATAAGTCTGTGTCCTTTCCTACAAGATGGGCTGAATACCATACCCATTCCCCATTCATTTCATTGTTTAATCTGAAAAGCACCGGATAGTCATATTCATTGAAGCTTTCCGCCAATTGCTCAAGATACTCATCATATTCTCCTCTGAGTATTTCTAGAGTAACGTCCTTTTCCTTTCCGTCAACCATATCCACAGTGTACAGCCCGTATTCAACTACCTTTCCCTGCTCCTTTGCCAGATTCATAGCTTCTGTCTTGTAAGGCAGCTGGAAAGAGTTATACAAAAGCACAACAGGAAACTCATAATCAAGCATTGTTTCTATTTGCTTAAGTCTGTATGAATAATGAGGATATGTTGGCTCAAATATTCCGAAGTCAACCTTTTCATTTTCCGCGAAATATTTATTGTAAAAACTGAGGGTTTTCTCGTCAAACTGCTTTGAAACGGGTTCAAACACTCTGTCCGACTTCATTGTTCCCGTCTTGCTTATAAGTTTGAAGCTGGGCATTATCTGCTCAATATACAAAGGCTTTGAAGACTTCATAAAAACAGTTATCAGTTCCTTGTATGACCTTGAAAATGTAATCATAGCATAATAGCTGCGATCAGCTCGTGAGTCTGAAACCTTTTCTCTTTCATAAAGCATTATGTGACCGTTTATTCCATCGAAATTATGGTTGTAATCTCCGGTTATTTTGAATTCCGGATTTTTCATTATTCCTCTGTTCCCGTAGCTGATATATGTAGCCCGATTGTCGAGACCGCTGTAAAAGTTGTCATATAAAATGTCCACAACCAGATCATCGGATTCAAAGCGGCTCTTGACGCTGACAATGTCCTCGTTCAGCTTTAAGCTGTTTAAAAGCACTATTTCATATCCGTAGGGATTGTTTGTATATTTGTTATACGCGTCTGAATAAGGTATAAGTGCAGTACTTTCCGTCTCTGCCGCAAACACCGTATTTAACGTTAAAATCATAAGCGCTATGACTGTTAAAAATATTTTCTTGAAATTCATACTCTATCTCCTGTTCATTATTCGGGGATACCCGCGCACTTTCAATTTTATCAGACATAATATGTGGTGTCAAATAATTTGCCTAATCTAAAAAATGTAAAAAACACTTTGTAAAAGCCATACATTATGATATAATTCTCCTTACGATTCAAGGAGGAAAACGATGGTTACAACGGATACTTTTAAAAGAGGTTTTAAAAATGGCATAAGAACACTGCTTGACCTGATGAAAATACTGGTTCCCGTATATGTTGGAGTCCAGGTTCTTTCAATATCGGGAATCTTATATAAAATAGCGGAATTTTTTGAACCTGTTATGTCATTGTTCGGCCTTCCCGGCGAATCTTCAGTCATATTGATTTTTGGCTGGTTCTCCGGCATATATGCGGCATTGGGAGCTTTGGCCGCCATTAAGCTCAACAGTGCGCAGGTAACCACAATGGCAATTATGCTGTCCATAGCACACAATCTCATAACTGAGGGCGCGGTTGTTAAAAAATTGGGAGTGAGCACACTGATTAGTGTTTCCCTCAGGATTATATTTTCTTTAATAATGGGATTTTTATACTACAGGATATTCGGATGATAGGAGGGCATTATGGAAATAATTGTTGATATAATCGGTAATCTCGTATCATTTATATGGGGAATTGCAAGAATATTGATTCCATTGATGATAGCTATAGAAATATTGAAGGATACAAAATTTATAAATAAGCTTTCAGGCTCAATCAAGCCTGTCACGAAATTTTTCACCATAAGTGAAAATTCCGGCATTTCTCTCTTATTCGGCGTGGCTTTCGGTCTCACCATAGGTGCCGGTGCAGTAATTCAGAGTGTAAAGGATTACGACATAGACAAAAGGAGCATATTTCTGGTTACCATGTTTTTATCCATGTGTCATGCAATATTTGAAGATTCGATACTTTTCGGCTCCATTGGAGCAAATATATTTATTCTGCTGGCAGTGCGATTAGTTTCCGCCGTATCCAT
>DAMAEI010000016.1:40096-46036 GCA_031997345.1 Sedimentibacter sp.
ATTATCAAGATTTGTAAAGGAAGACCTCTCAAGTAAAATTCAATAAACTTAAGGTCGGATTGGTATTACCAATCCGACCTGTTTTAATTAGCAGACAAATCCTTCATTTCTGTTTCTTCCCCGCCGTATACGGCGAACTTATTAAATCCGTATTCTGAAAATTGGTTTAACTGCTTCGACAGCTTCTTTGCCTTTTCAAACAGAGATACAACGTATCCTTGTTCTCTGAGCTCATCCGCCTTCTTCATTACGTCTATATAATCGTCTCCTGACTCATAAAGAAGCACGACCTTTTCCTGACCCGGTACTCTGAATTTTTCCTCCATGAGCTGATTTACAAGTCTTTCAAAGCCTATTGAAAATCCTATTGCAGGTATCTTTTCTCCGATGAAATTTCCTACCATTTCATCATATCTTCCGCCTCCGGCTATGGAATATCCTAAATCTTTATAGGCAACCTCGAAAATGGAGCCAGTATAGTAGCCCATGCCTCTTATGAGGGTGAAGTCAAACTCCACATCATATTTATCTTCTGCATATTTTCTTGAGCTCTCAAGGATTTCCTTTACTTCCTTGACAACATCCTCTGGCACACCGTATTCACTCAGGCTTTCCGTTCCTTTTTCATTCATGCTCTTCAGTGCATCGATCAATTTCGTAATGGCTTCATCATTATACTGTTTTTCCCGGAGCTCTTTTTGGATGCCTTCCATTCCTATTTTGTCCAGCTTGTCAACCACGATGCACACGCTGTCGAATTCTTCTTCTGTAAATCCACAGCCTGTTATAACTGCCTTTAAAACTCTCCTGTCGTTGAATCTTACCACAAAATCATTTACGTCAAGAGCATTCAGCGCCTTTGCCGTTGTTGCTATAAGCTCCAGCTCTGCAGCCTTTGTTCCGTCACCGATTATATCTATATCGCATTGCTTGAAGCTTCTGTATCTTCCTTTTTGCGCCCTTTCCGCCCTGAACACATTGCCTACTTGCAACGCTTTGAAAACGGCCGGGAGATTGGCCTTGTTGTTGCAGTAGAACCTACTCAAAGGAACAGTAAGGTCATATCTCAGACCTAAATCAGCCAAGTCTTCCTCTGACAGTCCTCCTTTTGAGAAATCAAGCTTTTCTCCTCTTTTCAGAATTTTAAATATAAGCTTCAGATTTTCTCCGCCCTTGCTTCCAACCAGGTTTTCTATATTCTCAACCACAGGCGTTTCTATAAGCTCAAAACCGCTCTGTTTGTATGTATTTACTATAACACCTTCAACATAGTCCCTTATTTCCTTCTCCTGAGGCGTTATATCTCTCATTCCCTTTGCAGGGTTTGTATTAGCCTTCATTGCTACCTCCTGTCCCGCGATTATGACTGTTCGTCTTAATTTCACTTTTTTCTAATATTACCAAATAAACTGCTTATTATCAACTCTATTTTAAGTGAGTTTCCAAAAACTGCTTTCTTATTTCATCAGGTACGAGACTGCCTCCCGTTGCCCATGCAACGTGGACAGCATTTTTCATCTTGTGTCCCAGTTCACATTTAGCTATATATTCTTTTCCTTCATCCGATTCTTCCATCTTTATTACACCTTCAAATGCTGCACATGCCGAGGGCTCAATATACATATTTTCCGAGGCATAAAGGTATCTCATATTGTCATAAAGCTTGTAATCATCAACAGTAAAAATTCCTCCAAGCACATAGTCCATTATTTTTCCCACCAGCTTTGAAGGTCTGCCTACTGCAAGTCCATCCGCATGTGTCTTACCGTCAATTCCCAGGTCCTGCACGCATATGTCATCATGCAGCCCTGTAGCCATTCCCGCAAGCATAGCAGGGGCATGGGTTGGCTCCACAAAGAAGCAATGCACATTATCCCCGTATACTGACTTTAATCCATAGGTAATTCCTCCCGGAGACCCGCCTACACCACATGGGAGGTAAACAAACATAGGATGCTCCTCGTCAACCGTCACGTTCATATCATTCAACTGCTTTTCAAGCCTCCTTGCTGCAACGGCATAACCTAAAAACAAATTCATGGAATTTTCATCGTCCACAAAGTAGCTCATTGGGTCCATATCTGAAAGCTTCCTGCCTTCCTCCACCGCTTTGGAGAAATCGCTGTCGTATTCCACAACTTGTGCACCTTTTGACATCAGGAGATCTTTTTTCCACTGCTTTGCATCTGCAGACATATGCACGATAACGTTAAATCCCAGAGCGGCAGAGGTTATGCCTATGCTCAATCCCAGGTTTCCCGTTGAGCCCACCTGTATTTTGTACTGGTGAAAAAAGTCCCTGTATTTTTGCTGAGCAAGTATGGAATAATCATCCTCTTCGGTTATCATATTCTTTTCAAGAGCAAGCTTCTCTGCGTATTTCAGCACCTCATATATACCTCCCCTTGCCTTTATGCTTCCTGCTATGGCAAGATGGCTGTCCATTTTAAGAAGTAGCTGTCCCGAAATTTCAGTATCGTACGCTTCCTCAAGCTTATTTTTCATGTTTTTTATTTCTTTTAAGGGAGATTCTATTATTCCGCGGGACGATTTCGTTTCGGGAAACAGAATTTCTATAAGAGGGGCAAATTTTTCAAGTCGTTTCTCCGCATCATCAATTGCAGCTGTGTCTATATGTATTTTTTTCTCAGCCTCTCCATAAGGTACAAGCTTCGGGTTCAGCCAAAGAACCTCCTTAAGCTGGGATACTGCTTTCAAATCTTTGCTATGTATTAATTCATTCTTACCAATCATAGTTTCCTCCTTAAAAGGGGAGGCTTCCCTCCCCTGATAGTGTTATTATATCATATCTTCAGTAATTTTTATACACTGTTATAAACAATTTTTATATCAATTTCTGCTTTGTTGTCACTATTACATCGGCGGACTTTATTCCTGACAGAGTGTATTGACTGCTGACATCGCTGTCAATGATTGTATTCATGGTTTTTTGCACTTCCGCGGCTGTAAGATCGGCCCTCGGATCTTCAAGATTAAACCTGAATGCTTTTCCTTCATCAGTGTTGAACACCATTGATAATCTTTCTGTTATATCAGACATTTTATCACCCCTTTCATTACAAAATCACTTCGATTTTTACTCCATATCTTCTAACAGCTCATATTCCTCGTGTCTCATCACCTTTTTCACTTCATGTTTCTGCAGTGAGTGCAAAGACTTTGCAATATTGTAAATCTTTTCATGCGAAGACGTATTTTTTAATTTAGCCATTGTGGTTGTTTTGAGAACTTCTTTGTTATTTTCATCAAATCCTTTGCTGAAGACAATCTTCAATACAGAATCTGCCTGATTCGATATAACGTTCATAATATCACTTCCTTTCCTATCTACTACTATATAGCATTTGGTCGCTTATTTTATTGATTTATTTTATCTAAAATGATAACATGAGGGAAAGGACACCAATTGGAGAAAGAATTATGAACAAGTCGCTGTCGAAAGAGCTGAGAGAGATAGTTGAAACCTTGAACCATGACTATCTGACAGGCGTAAAATATGTAATATATATAACCGCAAAAATTATTTATGAGAGCTCTACCCCGGATTTTTTGCACATAAAACCGAATTTATTCAGTGAATATGAATTTTTCGATCTCCGAGATGCGGAAGCAGAAAAAAAAATCACTGACCTGCTCACCTCGGCTGTGAACAAAATAAGTTCGAAGTCCTTCCGACCTGCAGAGCTTTATGAAAAACTGCTTACGCCTAGGGAAAAGAAGGAACTTGGTCAAGTTTATACCCCTTATGAAATTATCGATAAAATGCTTGACCAGGCATTTGAATTAAAGGCTGTTAACGAAAATATCAAAATTCTTGATCCTTCCTGCGGAGGCGGTTACTTTCTTATCAAGGCTTTTGAAAAATTGCGTACTTCTTTGGGAGACACTGTGGATGATAGATATATTGCAGAAAACATGCTGTACGGCATCGATGTGGATGAATTCTCTGTCTTCCTCACTAAGGCAGGACTGCTTTTTGTGTCAGGTTCATGCAGCTTAAGCTTCAATATATATTGCTTTGATTTCCTGACAGACTTAAATAATCTGGGCGGCTTCGACATCATTGTGGGCAACCCTCCATATGTTGGACATAAGAATTCATCTGCTCAGTACAGGAAGGTGTTGTATGAAAAATACCCCGAAGTATTTTACGACAAGGGGGATATATCATATTGCTTTTTTAAAAAGGGAATGGACAGCCTCAGGGAAGCCGGAATCATATCCTTCATAACCTCCAGGTACTTTATGGAAGCTCTGTATGCAAGAAGACTAAGAGCACACATTAAAAACAATTTCTGCATTCTGTCTATCTTTGATTTTGACGGAGGCAGGGTATTCAAGGGCGCAATGGTAAGCCCCGCCGTCGTTACATTGACAAATATTGGATGGAACAAAAAGGACTTTTCCTACGTCAAATATAATGAAGGTTCTTTGAAGGAAAGCTTTGTTTTCCCCCAGGAAAAGTTAAGAGACCAGGGCTGGATTATATTGAGAGACGAAGACGATAACCTGTTTAATCGAATACATGATGCTTCAAATGCATACATTAAGGATGTGTGCACCCTTAAGCAGGGAGTTATCACGGGGCTGGATAAGGCCTTCATTGTGGATGGGGCTGCCGTCGAAAAATACGGTATTGAGAGTTCCTTACTCAAAAAATGGATAAAAAACAGCAGCATATCAAAAGATTACATAAAATATAATAACCTGTATCTGATATATTCCAACATTATAGATAATGAGCAAGATTATCCCAATGCAATCAGATACCTTTCAGAATACAAGTGCAGACTTCAGAGCAGAAGAGAATGCATAAGAGGCTATAGAAAGTGGTATGAGCTTCAATGGGGACGGGTTCAATCCGACTTTGAAAACCCGAAAATAGTTTTCCCATACAAGTCCTCTGGCAACAATTTCTATTACGATGAAAATGAATATTTTTGCAGCGCTGATATATATCTTATGAATGGTTTTCCAGAGGAACTTTCCTTGAGATACCTTCTAAAATATCTAAATTCAGACATATTTGAATTTTATTTCAAATGTGGCGCAAAAAAGGTGGGAAATAATACATATGAATATTATCCCAATAAATTAAACTATGCTAAAATATTTTTACCTCAGGAAAACAATCAGAAAAATATATCTGATTTAGGAAAAATTAATATTGAAATATTCCTGAAAAAGGTGTTTAATATAACCGAAGAGGAGGTAAAAAATATAATATATAAATATGTTTATAAAGGGTGATGACGCAAGTTGAAAAAATTTATCAAGCTATTATTATTAATTATTACTTTTTTTGTGTTATCCATTGAGCCGGTATTGGCCAAAACCGTATACTATGATACTTATAACCACTGGGCGGAAAAAGATATAGATTTCGCCTCCAACACTCTGAAGGTTTTCAAGGGCTATGGTGATTTCACCTTCAAGCCTGAAAGCAATATTACAAGGGCAGAGTTTATAACTATCCTTCAAAAAACGGCACTCCGGCAAAACCGTATGAACGAGGTTTACTCAAGCAATATGTCATACAATGACATGTCAAACAAGCATTGGTCATACACCTTTATTATTTCCATGTATGAGCACTTGAAAACAAACCTTGAGTATTCGTTCACCGACATTTTCCCCGGAACAGATTTTTATCCCGACAAACCTATTACACGCGAGGAGTCTGCTGCTTTAATCGCGGCATTCTGCAAAAATGCTGTTTATGACAACAATCTAATCTTCAGGGATGTAAGCAGCAGAAGCAAGTATTACAATGAAATAAAGACTCTCTTCAACGCAGGAATTGTAACAGGTTACGAGGATATGTCTTTTAAAGGCGGAAATAATATTACCAGAGCGGAAGCGGCCGCAATTATACGAAGAGTGTACAATGACATGAATACAAGCGACATCAGCAAGTAT
>DAMAEI010000016.1:46046-54781 GCA_031997345.1 Sedimentibacter sp.
CTTGAGTTCCTCCCCATAAAGGGCGATGATATGTACTCATACTTCGGCAGCTACAATTTAAGCAAGGCTGATGCTTCCGACAAAAGGTATATAAAGGCTAAGGATACCTTGGAATATGTCACATACGGAGGATATATCTTCCCCGAAGATTCGCACTTATACGATTTAAATGCAGTCCAGACAATGGAATCACTGCGCTCTGCAGGCTACCACAACGTAACAGGCACTAATTTTTACATGATTACATTCGGAAATTACACGAATACGCAAAAATCTCAATATGCCAATGAAATACTGGCAAATGCCGCTTCAAGAAATGATCTTAAGGATTCAGAGATGATGCAAATTTTTACAACTGTCAGCAAGTATAATGTAAAAGAAGATCTGTATATGGGAGCCCTTCAAAAATGGGATAGCCTGACAACAGATAACAACGCAAAAGCAAACATACTGTTTTTCAGATATGCGTACTACATTAAAAGCAACAATAAGGAAATACTTAGAACCCTCGTTTATGATGATTTGAAAAAATCTAACAACATACCTTCTCTCTTAAACATAAACTGGGGCTTGACGGCAGGTTCGGAAATAATTGATTTCAGGAACTACAGCTTCGGCAGCTACAGCTTTTCGCTGTACAAGGACACAACGCTTTACAGATATACATCAAGTTCGATACTACCTGTAAATTACAGTTCAAAAGTTGTGGAGCTTGTAAACCTACTCCTTATTGAAAAAAGTGAAAAGCCTTCAACTGCAAACTTTTCGGGATATGAGAACATTTTTCAGAAGTATTCCTTAAACAGACTTTATGTTCTGAACTTCATAGACGAAAAGGAAAGAGCTTTTGTGGAAGGCATTAATGATTATGAAATAATAAAAACATTCAAAATCTATCAGATAAACAAGTCAGTTATAGATGACAACTACATTGGGATCTTAAAAAAAGTAAAGCATTAACCCGTTTGGGTTAATGCTTCATTTTTGTATGTCCTAACTCCCAAAGTATACGACCGAGGGGAGCTGATGCTTTAGTGAAGGCCGGCTTCGCATCCTGCATATAATCTGACTATTTCCAACAGCAGTTCTACTGTTTTTTCCATGGACTGAACAGGAATATATTCGTATCTGCCGTGATAGTTGTGTCCGCCTGTACAAAGGTTGGGGCACGGAAGTCCCATATAGGACAATCTTGCTCCGTCTGTACCTCCTCTTATGGGCACAACCTCAGGCTCAACTCCTATATTTCTCATTGCTTTTACAGCTGCTTCAACAATATGCATATGAGGGAGTATTTTTTCTCTCATATTGTAATATGAATCCTTCAGCTCTGTTACCACTGTTCCCTCTCCGTATTTTTCATTCAAATAGTCCGTTATTTTAATGAATCTTTCCTTTTTTTCATTAAATTTCTCGCTGCTGTGGTCTCTGATTATGTAGTTGAGATATGTTTTTTCCACATTTCCGTTCATATCATTCAGGTGATTGAAACCTTCATAGTTCTCCGTATCCTCCGGAACTTCATGCACCGGAAGCATGCTGTTGAATTCAAAGCCTATGAGAAGAGAATTTTTCATCTTGTTTTTAGCTATTCCGGGATGTATATTAACTCCGTTGATTTCTACCTTAGCACTTGCCGCATTGAAATTTTCGTACTCTATTTCACCTAATTTTCCTCCGTCAACGGTGTAGGCGAAATCAGCTCCAAAGCTTTCCACATCAAATTTATCAGCTCCGCTCCCCACTTCCTCATCAGGAGTAAAGCCTATTTTGATTGTGCCGTGCTTTACATCCGGGTTGTTAAGCAAGTACTCAGCCATAGACATTATTTCAGCTATTCCTGCCTTGTTGTCAGCGCCCAGAAGCGTTGTTCCGTCTGTAACAATAAGATCCAGACCCTTGTACTCCTTCATATGCTCAAACATGTCTGTCTTCATTACAATATTTTTATCCTCGTTTAAAACAATATCTCCGCCGTCATAACCGTAAACAATTTTCGGCTTGATATCATTTCCCGGCATATCCGGTGATGTGTCCATATGGGCTATAAAACCCATAACCGGTATCTTTTTGTCTGTATTTGAAGGAATCGTTCCATACACATACCCGTATTCGTCCATAAATGCATCGTTGATACCAATGGATTTCATTTCATCAACCAGATAGAGAGCCAAATCCTTTTGCTTCTCACTGCTTGGTATAACATCCTGGTCCGGCACTGATTGAGTATCAAATTTCACATAATTTAAAAATCTGTCCTGTACTTTCATGATATTTCCTTTCTCCTGTTTTACAGTTATTATATCACTGGCTGACTGTTATTTCAATGAGCCCTTGTGTTTATATTAAAAATATAATATAATTATTAAGAAGATTAAAACATGGAGGGATACAATGGATTTTATGAAAAAGTCTTATAGGGTAAAATGTGAAACAATCATTAAAAATCTGCAGAGAAGAAATATGGAGGGCTTCTACGTTGACACTAAGGAAGAGGCCATAGAAAAAGTTATGTCTCTCATTAAGCAGGATGATGTTGTATCTTGGGGAGGTTCCTATACCATCGAGGAGCTTGGCATAAAAAAACTTATTGCCGAGAAGCAGATTTCTGTAATTGACAGAGATACCGCCCGCTCACCTGAAGAAAGATGGCAGATTATGAAGAATGCATTGACAGCAGATGTATTTCTTACAAGTGCCAACGCAATAACAATGGACGGAGAATTACTGAACATCGACGGTAACGGAAACAGACTGGCAGCATATACATTTGGACCGGATTCCGTAATAGTGGTTGCAGGTGTTAACAAAATTGTTCCCCAATTAAGTGACGCACTGGGAAGAGCACGTACAGAAGCAACTGTACCTAATGCAATAAGATTAAACATGCAAACTCCTTGCAGCGTTACAGGAAAATGTTCAGAATGTACAACAAAGGATACATTGTGCAGCCAGATATTGGTTACGAGATATTCAAAACCTCAGAATAGAATCAAGGTAATACTTGTCGGAGAAAATATAGGCTTTTAAATATTACGGGGCGCAGATAGTGCTCCGTTTTTTATAAACATACCGGAGGAAAAAAATGAAAATTATCCACACTTCTGACTGGCATCTGGGCATAAGCCTGCACAATGCTTCACTTTTGGAGGAGCAAAAAAACTTTGTTGACTTCCTTGCAAAGGCCATAAAAGAACAGAATATAGATGCCGTAATGATTGCAGGCGATATCTTTGACCACTCCGTATCAAGTGCCGAGGCTATTTCATTGTACAATGAAACTGTAACGAAATTGTGCAATGAAATAGGAATTCCTGTAATTATTTCAGCAGGAAATCATGACGGAGCAGCACGACTGGCATCATGCAGCGAGCTTTTGAAGAAAGCGGGGCTTTACATTTTCGGAAAGCTGTCAAAGGAAATAAGCGTGGTTGAAATAAACGATGTTGATATATATGTGCTGCCATATTTCAATGCTGACGAGGTTAAAGCGCTTTTTCCGGAGCACAAAATAAGCAGCTACGCAGACGCAATGAACTGTGCCTTAGCTGCCATAAAACACAATTTTAAGCCTGGTAAAAGAAATATACTCATGTGCCACTGCTTTGTTAGCGGATCGGTTCTTTCCGAAAGCGACAGAGCTGCAATGGTGGGCGGAACATCTGTTGTTCCTTCCGAAATCTTTGACGGCTTTGATTATGTGGCTCTGGGACATTTGCACAAGCCCCAGGACAGAGGGTATAACATAAGGTACAGCGGCTCCCCTCTCAAGTATTCCTTCAGCGAAGCAGAGCATAATAAATCTGTTACAATACTTAATATTGGAGATGAAATTACCTTTGAAGAGCTTGAGGTTGCGCCTTCAAGGGATGTGAGAGTTATCAAAGGTACATATGATGAAATTATTGAACTTGCGGAAGCCGACCAGAAGCGTGATGATTATATAAAAATTGAAATTTCCGATAGATATGCTGGTATGGAAGCGGTTGAGCTTTTCAGAACATACTATAACAACCTGCTGAATATTTCAGGCAAAATAAGCGAGACGGAGGAAACAAGCCTCACTGTTGAAGAATTGTACAGCCTTTCCCCTGACGATATTCTTAAAAGATTCTACAATGAAGTTACGGGCAGTGACCTGGTTGAAGAGCAGCTGCAGTTGTTCAGAGAAGCCATGGAGGCAGTTGGAAATGAGGAGTGCGCACAATGATACCTATTAAATTAACATTTCAGGCATTCGGCCCCTACGTAAAAAAGCAGGAGGTTGATTTCAATAAATTTTCCGATTCAGGTGTTTTTCTGATTCACGGAATTACCGGCTCTGGAAAAACCACCATACTTGATGCTGTTTCATATGCACTTTACGGAAAATCCAGCGGCGGCCAGCGCGGTGATATCACTTCCATGAGATGCCAGATTGCAAAGGAAGAAATGCCTACAGAGGTTGAATTTACATTCAAAATCTCTGAAAAAACATATAAGTTTACAAGAACTATCGTTATCAGAACAAAAAGAAACGGCAGCAAGGATTATAACGTTACTCAAAATGCAATGTTTTTAAATAAAGAAAACATCTTTGTACCGTTTTTTGAAAATCCTAAAATAAAGGACGTTGAGCAAAAAGCATGTGAGTTAATAGGCCTTAATCATGAGCAGTTTATACAGGTTATCATGCTGCCACAAGGAAAATTTGAAAAGCTTCTTATGTCAAAATCCGATGAAAAGGAAGAAATTCTGGTTACATTGTTTAATGCTGAAAAGTGGCAGGAAGCTGCTGAATGGATATGCGAACAAGCTAAAAATATATCAAGAGATATCACATTAAAAAGAGAAAACATCAATGTTCTGCTTAAATCCGAGCATGCGGAAAATGCAGAGGATTTGCGCATTCAGGCAGAAGAATTGAAATTGACCATTGAAAATATTCTTAAGGACAAAGAAGAACATGCCTGGCTCCTTGCAACCGAAAAAAATAAGTACCTACTGCAAAAAGATATATATAATTTATTTGAAGAAAAATACAGAACAGAAAAAGAGCTTGCAAAAATAAAGGAAAATGAAGATTATATAAACTCTGTTTCAACAAAGTTGGAAAAAGGGAAAAAAGCTCTGAATGTATCACAAAAATATTCAGGACTTATGAATCTGCACAAGCAGCTTCAGGAGTTGAACCAACGTCTGGAAATGGAAGAAAAAAACTATTCAGGTTGTTTAGTCATCAAGGATGAGCTTGAACGTTCTTTGGAAATTTTGAAAAAAAATGCGGAACATATTGAGAGGATCAAGGAAAATAAGGTAAAATCCGAAGACTTGATTAAGGTTTACAGAGAAATTGAAGAAGCGCAAAAGAATTCTGAAAGAGAAGATCGTATTCTCGAGAAACTCATTGCAGAAAATAAGAAAGCTCAGGAGCTTTATAAAATATCCAAAGAAAAGCTTCAAGAATATACTCAGCAGAAAGATTACATTTTCAACACCTACAGCCTGAAGCTTCCGGAGCTGAGGGAAAAAGCCGAGAAACTCACGGTGCACGATAAAAAAGACGCTGAATTTCAGAAAATCAGCATGGAACTTTATGAAGCAAGTGGAAGACTTGACTCCCTGAGTAAGCAGCTTGAAAAAAACAAAAAGGCCGCGGGTGCAAAGAAAGATGAATATGAAAAAGCGTATAACAGCTACATTGCAGAAGCTGCATACTTAATAAGCGATAACTTAGCAGACGGGCAGGAATGCCCTGTATGCGGAAGTATGCACCATCCCAAAAAAGCATCTAAGAAAGATGGCATGTGGTCAGCTTCCGCTGTTAAAAATTTAAGCTCTGAATTAGACAAGCTCAATGAGGATGCAGGAGAACTCATTGCATTAATTGCACGTCAGGACGCTGCAAAATTGTCAAAAGAAGAAAGACTTCAAATCCTTAAGGAAGAAATCAAAGAATTGAATGGAGTTCTGAGCGGCAGCACTAAGGAAGATATTTTAGCAGAGCTCAAAAAGGCTGAAACTGAAGCAGCAAGACTGAATAGCATTTTAAATGCCGAAGCAAAACTCTCATCAGAAATTAACAGATTGGACAGTGAGCTTTCCGAATTAAACATAAAAATAACAGAGCAAAGCAAATTAAAAGAAGAAAAAGCAGCGGTATTCAATTCCCTCAGTGCGCGTAAAATTGAAGGAATAAGCTCTGAAGTCGATTTAATAAACAGAATAAGTATATTTAAAAGCGAAATAGATAAGTACACAAATGAATTAAACAGCCTGACCGATAAAAAAGGAAATGCAGAAAAAATGCTCAGCTCATCGACTGCAACCCTTAAGATTCTAAAGGAAGATTCAGAGGCCAAAAATACCGAATATGAAAGCGGAAAAAACGAATACTACGAATTGTTGAAGGAAAATGGCTTTGCCAATACTACCGAATTTAAGCCTTTCTTGTTTGAACAGCAGCAGCTGGATGAGTGGGATAAACAAATTCAGAATTATATAATCGAAAAAGGCTCCGTAACAAGAAATCTGGAGAGACTCACCGTATTGACAGAAAACAAAGAAAAGCCGGACATTAAAGTAACTGAAGACTCCATAGATAAATTGGAAAAAACCATTACGGAGCTTGAAAAGCAAGTTGCTCTGGGCATCGACCGAAAACAGCGGTTAGAAAAAATTATATGTACTTCAGTTTCGGTACAACGCTGCGCGGAGACAGAGGCATAAGCCTGAGGCGATATGTGCTTGGGGTGATGCTCACCTCTGTAACTGCCGAGGCTAACAGGCTTTTGAAAAATGTTCACGACGGCCGCTACAGGCTTTGCAGAACTCTTGAGGGAAGCGGCAGAACAAGAAAAGCAGGATTGGAGCTTGAAGTACTCGATGCTTATTCAGGAGAAAAACGCAGCGTAGCGGGATTATCTGGCGGCGAGAAATTCCTTGTATCCCTGGCACTCTCACTTGGCCTTTCCGCAGTGGTACAGGCACAGTACGGAGGCATAAGAATCGACACCATGTTTATAGACGAAGGCTTTGGAAGCCTAGACAGTTCCTCCATCAAGGATGCATTGGGCATATTAAGCTCAGTCAAAGGCTCCAAGAGATTGGTGGGAATAATCTCTCACGTGCAGATGCTTAAAGAAACAATAGAGTCCTCCATATCCGTTGAAAAAGACCGAAACGGGAGCTCTCTTACGATTAACTTCTAAACAATAAAATACGATAAAATTGAAAGACGCTAGACGTCCTCTATTACGAGGTAGTCCTGCGTCTTTATTATTTTACTCTACGTCCCTGAACCCACACTTCTTTTATATTAGACGATTCCGATAACAGCAGTATCTTGTGAAGCAAATCCTCAGGGTTTTTTTCTTCATAAAATCTTGGTATATTGTTTTCTATATTTATTATTTGTACATCAAATGAGTAGCCTTTTTCAAGCTTTCCTATTGGTAAATTTAGTGCTATGCCTCCGGCTACGGTAGCAGAGTAAAAAGCATTATTAATGGTTATGGAAGAACCTGCTCTTCCTCTTTCATCGCGCGGCAGCGAAGGATTAACACCTTCTTGCAACATTCTTGAAGATATTACAGCCTGTCTTATGGATTGATACATGCTTGGACTATAGCCCCCTGATATATCTGTTGCCATTCCTATATTAACACCCTTACTGCTAAAGTCTCTAAAGGGTAATACAGAATTAGCAAAGTAAGCATTCGACAATGGACTATGTGCTATAGTCGTTTTTTTATCAGCTATAATCTTTAAGTCATCAGGTTCTAAAAATGGAGCATGGGCAATAATCGTCTTATTAGTTATTAAACTCAAATTATCTAATGCCTGTGCATCATTTACACCATATCTCTCTTTAACAAATTGGTGCGCCCAGTCACTTTCGCTGCAGTGGGTTTGTATGTGAACATCATACTTTTTTGCTAACATCCCTAGACCCGCTAAAGCTTCGGAAGTACAGCTTGGAATAAATCTTGGCGTTACAACAGGATAAACCTTCTGTTTATATAGACCTTGTATTTCTAATACTTTATTTATAAACCTTTCTGTCTCGTAAACAGCTTCCTCCGGAGAATTATCCCTGTAGAACTCCGGATTACTGTTCTGATCATCCATTACAACCTTTCCAACTAAACCGCGCTGCCCTAATTCGCCGCATAAACTTGCCAACAATATGGATGATTCTCTGTCTACAGTAGCAAAATACATTGCTGTAGTTGTGCCGTGTGTCAGTGTGGTGTTAACCACATCTCGATATATTTCATTTGCAAATTCTAAATCCTTAAGCCTTGATTCCAATGGAAAAGTATACTCACCAAGCCATGTTTCAAGGGGCCTGTCTAAAGCGGTACCTGCTTGCGGCCATTGAGAAGCATGAATATGTAAATCCACAAAGCCCGGAAGCATAACCTCCGAGCCAGAAAGTATTCTTAATTTTCCACTCTTCAAATACATAAGTCTGACTGAGTCATAATCCTTATGCCCTTCCTCATAAACTTCCTCTATATAACCTTCATTGTTTACACAAAATATAACGTTGCTTACATATTTTATTTTATCAAAATCCATACTAAAAAAAGCATTTCCTTGGATAGCTGTATTGTTAAACATGAATTACCTCCTGCGTGTCTTGGCATCTTACAGACATCTTAAATGTATTTAATAAATCAAGGTTATATCTTACATCATGGATCGGCTATAATAAACTGGACAGATATTTTAAGGTCATGTAAAATCAAAAT
>DAMAEI010000017.1:0-328 GCA_031997345.1 Sedimentibacter sp.
ATCAACCGATGGTAAAGAATTAAAAATCATTTCATATGCACTTCAGGACTTAGTCGAAAAAAACTTATAATTTTAATTCAAACGGAACATATTCCATTAATTCTATGGTATTGTTTAAAATATGTTTATAAATTTCATAAGTCTGAGCTTCTTCTGGAAGCTCTTCTTTTATTAATTTGATAACCTTCTTTGTAATATCAGAATTTAAACCTTCCTCTAATACATATCCGTTCCTAAAATATGTACCATACTCCATTACTTGCGCCCCTTTCTTGTTAATGTTCATGAAGCAATCCGTCTGCCATTCTCTCGACTATGTTTCTTTTTG
>DAMAEI010000017.1:338-16216 GCA_031997345.1 Sedimentibacter sp.
CCTTTAAAGAACAAAAAAGCATCATCAAGCGAATGTTTCTTTTTGCCAAGCCATCTTTTTCGGCCAACAACTCTCCTTCCAAACTCCAATACTGCTCTACGGTCCTGCAAGGATCCTTTTCTGTACCTTCTCCTCGTAGCGATTCTGTTATTATTACTGTTATTAATTTTGCTGAATCTGTGCCCCTTGGTCGTGACACCCTCTCACCTCCCAGTCTCAACTACAGACAATACCTTATACGAATCATGCCTATAACATTCTTTGAAATCCCTTATTGCTTCTGATTCTGAACGGGCATTGAAGCAGTAACATTTGACCTTGTTTGTAGTCAAGTTTATAAAAGTAACTACATATTCTTTGTACATTTAAGTTGCCTCCTTAGTTTTTATAGTGCGGGTTACATTGCTTCTTTTATTGGAATTATCTGAGAAGATACGGCTAATATCTGGCTAACTATTCCTTTTAGTTTTGCATTTTCTGCCTGTAACTCCTCCAGTTCTCTTTCCATCCTTCTACGTTCCAAAGGTGAAAATCTTTCGAGTTTAATTCCTTCGAGTTCTGCAATATGTTGCTCTGAAAATCTTGGAGCCGGTATTCCCTTACAAGGTGTCAAGACGCCTTCTTTTCTCCAATTGTCTATTGTAGCCTCGTTTACTTGCCAACGTTCAGCAAGGTCTTTGCGTGTCAGTAGTTGTGCCATATGTGCCTCCTACATAACACTTTGATATTTTATGAGCATGTCCCTGATAATTGCGGTATAAATTTCCTTTAGCTTTTTATCCTGCTCAATTACATCAATATTTCCAGCTTCTTTTACGGTGTTCTTTTTAGCTCCGGCTTTTTCTAAGCGCATCTTCAAATTTTTAAGCCTTACTTTCAAATCACACCCTGCACGTGATTCTAATTCTTTGTAGGTATTAACTCTTACTTTCTGATATCTTAAATCGCCGAATTCTTCGATGATAATTTCAGACTGTGCTAATTTGTTGATTGATTCATTTACCCATTTGCGCCAATTCTGTGTATCAACAATAACCGCATCCTGAATATTCTTTATTTTGTCATTCGTTTGTTCAATAGCCTTGCCCTGCTCTTCGATTTTAAGTTTTACATTTTTCATTTCCTGCAAACTCGCAATCATTATGTCTTCTATGCTAGTAGGCACAATTGGAAGCTGTTCCATTTCGTTAAATCGCTTCACGTATTTTGCTGTGAAGATAACTCCCCTTTCACCTGTAAACTTATTTGCTATGAATTCACAGCCCATTTTAGTGAATAAGAAACATCTACTCTTTCTATTGTTGGCTGTTGTATAGGTGCTTTCAATAAAATAATCAGTTGAACGGATTTTTCCTTGCAATAGTATTTCATTGAAACTATCAACTTTCGCAAGTAAATCATGGTGTCTCATTTCTACCATTTCTGCTATGTCTCTACTGTCTATTGTTTGGCTTGTTACTGATGGTACGTTCATTTATAAAATCCTCCTTGGTTTATTTTTACAAATTTTTACTTTTGTGCTATAATTTCCTTGAAAGGGGGTGTTAAATATGGCATGGAGCGCTACAATCTTATTAAGCACGGGCAACTACATAACTGTAGATGATTTAGTATCTGTTGATAGAAAGAAGCTTTCAGATGGTTCAACTATCAAAATTACAGACTTTGAATCTTTTCAGCTACCCAAAGGACAGATGTCTTTTATTGGAGAAAAAGACATAGTTGCCATTCATTCCAATGAGATTAAATATGTTCAGTTGTCTCAAGACTAAATTATTTCAATCTCTAAAAGGGTGCAGTCACAACTGTACTCTTTTTCGATTTTTTGTACGAGCTTAATGATTTCTTCTATTTCGCAATTTTCTGCTACCTTTGTTTTAATTTTAAGTTCCACTTCCTCACCTCCTTAGTTTTTGACGTTTACACCTCGCTACAAAAATTGTATAATTTTGGTGGAGGTGATTTTATGGATTATAAATTTTCCGAAATCATACTTAATAAAAACGAAATCATTTTAATAAAAAAGTTAAAAAAGCAATATTTGCATATTGAAGATGATTCTGTTATACAAACTCTTTCAAAGTACCAATTAATTCAAAAAGTTTATGATGGTATTGACCATGACTTTAACTTAATATTTAATGGTGACTTTGAAATTACTGACTTTGGCAAGAGATACTTAATCTATTTAGAGAGAATCAATAAAAATTCATTTTGGGAATGGGTTCGTTATATAATTACAACCCTAATTGCCGTATCTGCTCTCTTCATAAGCCTTTTGAAAGCTTAATTATTGAAACTAACAACGCCAACAACGATATATATAATGGGACATTGGGATATCTTTCATAAAAATGCAAGTATTCTTTTTCCCATTTTCTTTGGTCTTTTGTTTTTTTCACTTCCTCACCTCCTTTTTAGTTATGTATGAACTTGTCCATTTAGTTTTTATAGTGTTGATTTTGTTGCATTTTTGGGACGTTGTTGGTAAAAAAAATACCAATAGGGTCATCAAGCTTTAATATTTTCGTTATCTTTGCAGCCTCTTCAATGTTCATTATATTCCTACCGTTTAACTTAGCGTTTAAGTTCTGTACAGAAATGCCCAGTACTTTAGCTAAATCTTTTTGCGTTACTCCTAATTCAACCATTTTGGCTTTAATTTTTCTATCATTCAATTCGCAGTCTCCTTTCGTTGCATATTTGGGATATTTTTATATTACTCCTTTTTCTCTTTTTTGTCAACCCATAAATGCAACATTTTTTTAATTTTCTTAAAATTATTGTTGCATACTTGAAAAAATACGCTATAATAATATTATAGATTAATTTATCAGGAGAGAAAAAAGATGGGCGATATGCAAGATATAATTGATAGAATAAAAAATAGAAGATTAGAATTAGACATGTCATATCAAGATTTATCTGATAAAACAGGCATAAGCAAATCGACTTTACAGAGATACGAGACAGGGTTTATAAAAAATTTAGGAATAGATAAGCTTGAAATACTTGCACAGGCGCTTGGGGTATCTCCGGGATACTTAATGGGGTGGGACACTGAAATTCACACTATAGCAGCACACCACGACGGAGAAGAATGGACAGAAGAAGAACTTGAAGATATAGAAAATTTTAAAAAATACGTCTTAAGCAAAAGGAATAAGAAATAACTTCTCGGGGGAGGACAAACTATGACAGCATATGAAGAGCTGTTACAGGAAGCAGAAGATAATGGCATTGAAGTGATAGAATTTACATTCCGCGGTGCCAATAAAGGAATGTATGCCGACAGTACTATTGCAATAAGAAAAGATATAGAAACCACTACCGAAAAGAAATGCATTTTGTGCGAAGAGCTGGAACACTCCTATACAACAGTTGGCAACATTATAGACTTGGAACCTGTCCAAAATCGCAAGCAAGAGCAATTAGCGAGGAATCGCTCATACGAAAGATTAATTCCTCTGAAATCGATTATAAAGGCTTCCGTAGAATGCTGCACAAACTTGCATGAATTAGCCGAGAGCTTAGATGTGACTGAAACACTCCTGAAAGAAGCATTGAATTATTATCAGTCAAAATACGGTCTTTTTAAAGAAGTAGACAACTATTGTATTTACTTCTCACCATTGACTGTTTGTAAATATGAATATAAAAAATAGCACTCGATACTACCAATACCGAATGCTATCAAGATACATCTTGCCACAAAGGGCTAAATGCGCTCAAATCACTTATATTATAGCATTTAATCCTTTGATGGCGCAAGGATTATTTTTTATACCCAAAATTAAAGGAGGTAATCAATGGACTACAATGTAACCTACAGAAAAAAAGATAAAGGACTACAATGCATAATAAGCTATAAAGATAGTCTTGGTAAATGGATGCAAAAGTCCAAACAAGGGTTTAAGACTCAGAAAGAGTCTAAAGAGTGGATTGATAATGTTGTTAGTGAGCTTGAAAAAACAATAAAATATGTAAATCCTGATATGAAAGATACCACTCTTGACGAATTATTTCAGACGTTTATAAAACACGCTAAATTATATAAAGGAATCGGGACGATGAAAACCTATGATACGGCATATATAAGCTTTAAACCGTTAAAAGATAAGAAGGTTGCTAAAATTGAAACCTCAGATATTCAAGAATGCATTGACGGTATGATAAGGTCCGGACTTGCATATAGTACAATGAAAACTTATATTGCTAAAATAAAAGTAGTTTTTAAATATGCTATTTCTCCATTGAAAATTATTAAAGAGGACCCGTTTGTAGATGTTGTAATGCCCCCTAAGCCTAAAGACGATATAAAAATAAAAGCACTTACCGAATCAGAATTAAACAATTTGTTAAGCAAAATACCTAATAAGCGATATTATATCATTTCTTTAATAGCCGCTACTTGCGGATTAAGAATAGGTGAAATATTAGGGCTCACATGGTCTGATATCGATGAGAAAGAATCCATTATGAATGTTAACAAGCAATGGAATCTAGTACAGGAAAAACCTAAGATATTCGGCTTCAGCTCTGTTAAGAGTAAAAACTCAAACAGAAAAATTCCTGTTCCTCCTAAAACTTTGGAGGCATTGATAAAATACAAAAAAGATAATCCTATAGATATAAGCGGCAGAGTTATAGCTTATAAAAGGACAGATTCCATATGTGTAGGTTTAATTTATGCATATAACAAAGCGGGATACAGCATTTCGGTACACGATTTACGACACACCTATGCCTCCCGGCTTGTTGCAAATGGCGTTGATTTTAAAACTGTAGCCGAACTCATGGGCGATACCGTTCAAGTTGTTATAGATACATACTCTCACTTTACATCCGATATGCTTACCAAAGCTCAACAAGCAATAAATTCTATCTTTTAATTTTTTTACAAAAAATTTTTGACGAATTTGTTGTCTATCGGTCTATCAACCCCCGAATTTACGCCATTATTAAGCATTTTTTAGAATCCCAAAGCAATTATAAAAAGCATGAACGTAAATAGTAAAAACACCGCTCAATAGCTGTAACAAGCTATTGAGCGGTTATACTATGCAGATAATCTAATAAATATTATTACATGAACAACGAGTTCAAATCCTGCTGCACAAATCTCATATTGTTATCCTTGTCTTTAAAAATCAGCAGATTTTTAACTCTGTCATAAAGCATTACATCTTCATAATCATATTTCTCCGTCTTGTAGGAATAGGAAATTGCAATAAGATTTTGCTCTTCAGACGTAATATCCCTATCTCTGAAAAATTCACCGTAATATTCTTTCTCTTCATTTCCCGGTATGTAGTTCTGGGTTGATGACATTGCAGCAAGCAGCAGCTCAGTATCGACGATATCAGTATAATTTGCACCACCAGAAGAAGATATTTCATTAAACCACATGGCTGAAAAATGCTCTTTTTTATATTGCCCAAAGTCTTTGCATGCTCTCATAACTTCATCGGCTATTACACAAAGATTTTCAGCATCATACTTGATCCTCCCTATAGCGCCCCCCTTGCCGCTCAGACTTTCATATGCATATTCTTCATCTGTCCTAAGCCATCTTGACTTATATATTTTATTATTTTTATAAATAATGCTGATGGTATAGTCATTATCAAAATGAGAATCATATGACACAGCATTGCTTAGGCTCTGAATTCCATAATAAATTGCCTCTAATTCATCGCTGCCCTCCTCTAACTTCAGAGATCTGCTTTTTCCTGTACCGCGGTTGGCATCACCCACCATCAGCCGTTCCTTTGTGGAAATATCAATCTCTGTTGGCAAGTATATACTGTCGGTCTTCAACTCCTCTATGGGGTTTTTAAGCTGTTGGCTTATATATGTAGTTTGCACAAAGAACGCAATACCGATTAAAGCCACAACTGCAGTTGCTGCGCCCAGCAACCTTTTTACAGCGCTTATTCCTTTTTTATCCCATATCATATATGCACACAGTCCTCCTGCTGCTCCAGTAACTAAGCACACAGCATCGGGATAATGGTCAGGAATGAAAATGTCCGGCACAACCGGACTGAATATCAGCAGGAAGCGATATATTGGAACTTCGAGTTTTCTCCTGAATATAAACATTATGAGAATCCCAGCAATCGCTGCAAATATCATATCTCGATTAAATTTATTAAAATATGTTTTAAGCTTATTCATAGTATCCTCCTATATTTTTGCTTACACATGCATCCACAAAGCTTTCAGGCAGCATATATGTGTCCCCGTTATCAATATAAATCAAGTTGTTTTCCGTATCCAGCAATGCACTTACTGTAAAACCATATTTCCCCAGAATATTTATGGGCATCAGACCCTCCCTGTCATCAATATATGTTTTACCCATGCCTTTTCTTTCTCTCAGCCCTTGAGCCAATACATCATACTTTTTGCTGCTGTCATCCTTGTAAACGACATAGGTTCCGTCGTATCTTTCACCGTCTGTTGAGTAAGATATGGCAAAGCCTGAAATATCCTCAAAGTTATAGGCTGCCTCTGAAACGTGCCTGTATATGCCAAATATTGCACCTATGCACACTATTGCTGCCGCTATCCACTTTAATATAAAAACAGAAAACCTTTTAAGCGTAAATGCATCTTTACTCTCGGTTACATATCCTATGCTTCCGTAAATGCATCCACCTATAATACATGGCAGTATTAACATAGAGACATAGTTGAGAACTGCAAATCTGGCAAATATCATTTCACCAATATAATTGTAATTCATAAACATATAAGTATTCGGACTTATATACATAAAAAACATTTCCGCGAGCTTATATGGGATTGCCATAATGAGCTTTACCACAAATATACTCTGATGCACATACATATGTGAAAAAAATCCCATGAACATTCCTATGATACAGAAAATAAGTATCCTTTTCTCCGACCGTTTTCTTTTCAAAACCTTTTTAAGCAGCGATGTATTTTCATCCGGAACCTCATTTCCCGGCAGCTCAATTCTCTCGGTCTTTGCATCCAGAAGTTTCTTGCATTCCTCACATTCCGAAATATGCTCCTCAATTTCTATTATCTTATTGAAATTATCACAATACCAACGTGTTTTATCATCAAACTCACATGACATTATCCATTCCTCCCAGCTCTGAAAATATTTGCTTGAATTTCTTTCGCGCCCTAAATAATGTTATTTTCACATTTGAGGCTGAGAAATCCATTATCTTTCCTATTTCATCATAGGTGAATCCCTGATGATCCCTTAAAATAATTATTGTTCTGTAATCCTCAGGAAGCTGCTTTAATGCTTTGATTATAGTAACGGCTCTTTCACTGTTTATGGCTTCGTTCTCGGGATCTTCAAGCGATTCCACAGCCTCAGCTTCACTCAGTGGCGATGTCTTTTCTTTAACCTTTCTCGTATGATTTATATATGTATTGCGCGCTATTTTCAAAATCCATGTTTTAAGGCTGCTCTCACCTCTGAAATGCTTAATTCCGGAATACACCTTTAAAAACACTTCCTGTGAGATATCCTCGGCAAGGAAGTGGTCATATGAAAGATGATACAAATATGTATACACCACATTTTTATAGTTTTCGTATGCAATTTCAAATTCCTCTTTCAACGCATCACCTTCTTGCCCTGATTTGTACGTACTACCTATATAGACAGACTTTTTTCAAAAAAGTTACAGATTTTTACGAAAAAATAGAGGCCGGTATTCCGTGCCTCCTATATATTATTATTTTTCATTGCTGAAAATCAAGTCCTTTTCATCTGCACTTATTTTTATTGTGTCGGACTTTTCTATTGTTCCTTTCAGCAGCTCTTCTGAGAGTCTGTCTTCGATTTTTCTTCTTATGGCTCTCTGCAGAGGTCTTGCTCCATATACCGGATCGAAGCCCTCGTCGGCAAGTAGCTCCTTAGCTTTGTCATCAAGCTCGATTTTTATATTCATCTGCTCAAGACGACCTGAAAGATTATCAATCATCAGTGAAACAATACTTTTAATGTGTTCCTTGTTGAGTGAGTGGAACACTATTATTTCGTCAATGCGGTTAAGGAATTCAGGCCTGAAGGTTCTCTTCAATTCAGTCATTACATTTTCCTTCATTTTCTCATACTCATCTTTTTCCTCATCTGAGGTACCGGAGCTGAAGCCTAATGTTCTCTGCTTCTTGATTGTGCTTGCACCTACGTTTGATGTCATGATTATGACGGTATTTTTAAAGTCAACGGTCCTTCCCTTGGCATCCGTAAGCCTTCCGTCATCAAGTATCTGGAGAAGTATGTTGAATACATCCGGATGCGCTTTTTCTATTTCGTCAAACAGGATGACGGAGTATGGTTTTCTTCTGATTTTTTCAGTAAGCTGGCCACCGTCGTCAAATCCGACATATCCCGGAGGAGATCCCACAATCTTTGATACAGAATGCTTCTCCATATATTCTGACATATCAACTCTTATCATGGCATTTTCATCGCCAAACATGGATTCTGCCAGCGCTTTTGAAAGCTCTGTCTTTCCTACTCCCGTAGGTCCTAAGAATATGAATGAGCCTATTGGTTTTTTAGGATCCTTCAGTCCTACTCTGGACCTCCTTATGGCTTTTGCCAGTGCTTCAACCGCCGGCTCCTGTCCTATAACTCTCTTGTGCAGGATTTCTTCCATATTAAGCAGCCTTTCAGACTCTTCTCCCTGCAGCTTTTTAACAGGAATTCCGGTCCACTGTGAAACAACATCTGCAATTTCTTCATACCCAATCTGCGAATCCTTTGAATTTTTAGCTGCCCACAACTTCTTTTGCTTGTCAAGCTCTTCAGAAAGTTTCTTTTCTTCATCCCTGAAGGAGGCTGCCTTTTCAAAGTCCTGATTGTTTATTGCTGCTTTCTTTTCAGCCTTAACTTCCTTTATTTTATCCTCAAGCTCTTTTAAGCTTTTTGGCGCTGTTGAGGATTTCAGCCTTGTTCTTGATGCTGCTTCATCAATTAAATCTATTGCCTTGTCGGGAAGGAATCTGTCCGATATATATCTGTGGGATAATTTTGCGGCTGCCTCAATTGCCTCATCGGTTATGGCAACCTTGTGGTGAGCCTCGTATTTGTCTCTCAGACCATTAAGAATTTTCACCGTATCTTCCACACTGGGTTCATCCACAGTCACAGGCTGAAACCTTCTTTCAAGGGCGGCATCCTTCTCAATATGCTTTTTGTATTCATCCAATGTTGTTGCACCAACTAACTGAAGCTCTCCTCTTGCCAGAGTAGGCTTCAGGATATTGGAAGCGTCGATTGCTCCCTCTGCTGCACCCGCACCTATTATTGTGTGAAGCTCATCTATAAACAATATTATATTTCCTGCGGACTTTATTTCTTCAACAGCATTTTTAAGCCTTTCCTCAAATTCTCCCCTGTACTTGGCTCCTGCAACCATGCCTGCCATATCAAGGGTTATGACTCTCTTATCCTTCAATGTTTCCGGTACGTTACCCTTAACTATTTCCTGCGCCAGTCCCTCAGCAATTGCTGTCTTGCCAACTCCTGGCTCTCCTATTAGGCAAGGATTATTTTTTGTTCTCCTTGACAATATCTGTATTACTCTTTCAATTACACCTTCTCTGCCAATTACAGGATCAAGCTTGCCTTCTTCAGCTCTTTGATTGAGATCTGTTCCATATTTGTCTATGGTCTTTGTTCCGGTCTGGGGTTGTGCCGCACTCTGTCCGAAGCCCTGCGGACTTTCTGAACCGCCGCCGCTCCCCTGCTTTACTGCCTCAATCACTTCCTGCTTTAATTCATTTAAGCTGACCAGAGACTTGATTATCTGCGCTCCTATTCCCTCTCCCTCATCTATGAGACCTAAAAGAATGTGCTCTGTACCTACGTATGGCACTCCCATCTGAGATGAATATTGGCGTGCAAGCTCTATTACATACTTGCTTCTTGGGCTTATGGCAATGTATTCAGGCACAATCTCCCCCATGCCGGTAGTGTTTTTTACAACCTCTCTCACCTTTTCAACATCTATTTTATTTCTCAGTATCTTACCTGCTATACCATCATTTTCAAGCAGCAGTCCCATAAGTATATGCTCTGTTCCAAGCACATTCTGTCTTAATCTCTTTACTTCTTCCTGTGCTAATTCTATGGCGCTTTTAGCAGAATTATTGAATCCGCTCATCATAAATTTTGTCTCCTTTACCAATTATTTATTTTTTATTATCTTGCCAGTTCATTTCTGACAACCTCTGCCCGTTTGCAGTCTCTTTCCTTGGGCAGCAGCTCCTTACCGTATATAGAGGATAGATTGCTTGGCTGTATCCGGGTCATCAATCCGTATAAGTCCTTGCCCTGAGCAGCCTTAATCATTTCCATATCACTTCCCAATTTTATGAGCGATAAAAGTCGCATAGCTTCCTCTGTGGACATCTTTCTTGCATTTGTGAGAAGTCCGTATGCCCTGTACACTTCATCCTCCAGCTCCTCATAATTGTTCTTCCTTAGGTGCTCCCTTATTCTTTCTTCTTTATCAACAATTTGTTCAACTATATGAGTAATCTTATCAATCAGCGTTTCTTCTGAAGCTCCCAGCGTTCCCTGATTGGATATTTGATACAGATGTCCAAGGGACTTCGTGCCTTCGCCATAAACTCCCCTCACCGCAACACCCAGCTGTGAAACCCCATAAAGAAGCTTTTCTATCTGATTTGTAACAGATAGTGCAGGCAGATGAATCATTACCGATGCTCTCATTCCTGTTCCCATATTTGTGGGGCACGCTGTCACATATCCCAGGTCCTGGTCGAAGGCATAGTCAAGAGAGTTCTCTATAATATCATCCGTCTCATTGCTTAATTCCCAGCACTCCTTCAATGACATTCCCTTTTCGATTGTCTGTATTCTTATGTGGTCTTCTTCATTGAGCATTATGGAAATTTTTTTGTCGGAGCTTAATAAAAACGCCGCTCTTTCATTCCGCTCAGCCAATGAGGGACTTATAACATGATTTTCTATAAGAACATTTTTCTGAATATCGGATAAATCCCTCATGTATGTCAGCTTATAGCCTGAGTCCATCTTTGCAACAGCACTGTTTACTTCCTGTATTACATTTTCCGCCTCTTCCTGCCCCATTTTAACAGGAAAGCGGTAATACTTTAAATTTCTTGCAAGCCTAATACGGCTTGTTATTACTATATCTCTTTTATCCATGCCGCACCTCGCCTATAAATTATTTTCCATTTGTCTTATTTCATCTCTGATTTGTGCTGCCTTTTCATATTCCTCATTCTCGATAGCATATCTCAGCTGAGTTTTCAGCTTCTCGATATCTTTTTGTATCTTGAAGCTTCCTCCCATCCTTTTAGGTATTTTACCATTGTGAGACCTGTATCCCTGAATATTTTCCACCACCGGCATCAGTCTCGTTTTAAATGCATCAATGCAGTCGCTGCATCCAAATTTTCCTGTATTTTTAAACTCCTCGTATGTCATGCCACACTTAGAACAGCTTTTTCCTGTTACGTATGCGGCAGTATTGAAAGAGTTATTCAACATTGCTGAAAATAGATTTTCCATTGAAAAGTTTGCATTGAAGAAAGGTTGATTTTTCTTTGCACACTCCTCACACAGGTGGCTCTCTGTCTTATTTCCATTTATAATGTGAGTAACGTGGACCCTTGCCTCATTTTTTCCGCATTCATTACATAACATAATTATACCTCCTGACTTTACACTAATCATCCTCAGATGATACCAAAATCATTTCCTTGAGCAGCACAGCTCTTATTTTATTTCTGTCATCATAGGAAACATTGACAAGAGCTCTGTCTCCCAATACACTCTGCATTATTTTCAGCTCCCTTCTGGAAATCAGACTTCTTTCGTAAAGAGCATGAAGCAAATCAAATGCTTTTGTGTACGTAATGCTGTCACCTATGCTTTCATTCAGTATTCTCTTGAAATCATCCTCCCCGGATGAGCGCACCTTAAATATTCTGATGTACCCGCCCCCGCCTCTTCTGCTTTCCACAATGTATCCTCTGTCATTGTTAAACCGCGTCGTGAGCACATAATTTATCTGCGATGGCGAGCAGTCAAACTGCTGGGCAAGAATATTCCTCTGTATTTCCACCGCCCTCTGATTGTTGGCTTCAAGAAGTTCCTTGATAAAGCCTTCTATGATATCACTTAAATTGTTAGACATTTTTCCACTTCCTTAGTTAGACTTTAACTTTGACTATCTTTGACCTTTGTTTTTATTATAGCACTGTTTTTTCTTTTTTCAATAGTTATTTTAAAAAAATTTATAAAATTTATTCCTCATCTCATCTTATTTTATTTCTGCTTAGCATCTTATACTGTTTTAATTTAAAAGTGCGGACAAATCTTTGTCCGCAACATAGGAAAACAGTATATACTAATTCGCTCCAAGGGAACTGATTTAATGCGAATTAGTATTATATTTCTATTTTAATGCCAAATAAGCATTTATAGAATAAAATTAGCAAAGAGTATGTATACTGTTTAAAAAATTAGCATCAATCGTCAACCTGCCTTAAAAAGCAAGGTCATGTTTTCTGTGTCTTATTGACAATTTAGCATTTTTATAATATAATTTATCTTTAAAACTATAATTTCAAGCTGTGGCAGAATAATTTTGATAGTGCGGTGAGGAGATACCAATGTCTAATGAATTATTGAAATATGTGGGAAGCCAAATAAAAATGTTTCGTAAAATTAAAAAGCTGACTATCGATGATCTGGCAAAAATGATAGGCAAAAGCAAATCAACAGTATCAAAATATGAATCAGGAGAAATAGCTATAGATATTGCTACTCTCTATGACATAGCATCGGCATTGAATACCAGCATGGTTATTCTGACAGATTATCAGGAAAACAAAAAGGCCGATGTTGAACAAAGCCGGATATGGCAGGCAGATCAGCTGTACATGTACCATCAGAGCGGTGAAATAACTTACAGCTCCTTTATGCGCCTGAGAAAGGACGAAGCAAACAATAAAACAATTGCCACACTGTATTACAAGGTTGACAATCTGGATAACTTTCAGGATTGCGACTGCATATACCAGGGATATATGAGCCACCATGAAAACATACTTAATTTCAATCTTCAGAACTGCATGTATAATTCCGAATCCGTGCTGATTAACTTCTTTGTACCCATCAGGAAGACAGTAACAATATCAGGTCTCATAAGCGGGCTTGAGGACATCACACTGAGACCTTCAAGCCACAAGGTAGTTCTTTCAAAAACTCCCCTGTCCGACGACGAGCAAAAGGAACTTCTTAAACTGTCTAAGGATGTAATTAAAAGACTGAGAGACGAGCACGTATTCCGAGTCGATGATTAAAGCATATTATGGTCTTTTTTTCGCTAAGGTTAATAATCTGCAATAACATCAGCCTTCTTTATTTTAAATATTGCAAGGCTCAGCAGGAATTTTACAATCTGGTCTATTGCCATGCAGAACCATATGAACATAATATCCAGCTTGAGCACATATGTGAACAACAGTGCCAGAGGAACTCTTACGGCCCATATACCTATGAATGAAATAATCATAGGTATATTTTTATGTCCGGCAGAGCGGATTGTTCCGTTCAGCACCTTGGATAAATTCTGAGGAACCTGTATAAATCCCATGACAATGAGGTAGTTTATACCTATTGCCTTGATATCTGGATTGTTCGTGCATATATCCATGAAAATCCCAGGGAAAATAATTATAAGAAGCGACGAAAACATACTGATTGCCGCAGAAGTAGCAATCAACTGCTTTGAATATATCTTTAAAAGAGGGCCGTCTTTCTTTCCTATTGCATAGGCAGTAAGTGATGTGGAGGCAATCCCAACGCCCACTGCAGGCATCTCCGACATCATCTCTGCCTGAAGGCCAAGCTGGTATGCCGCAAAGGTAAGCTCCCCGTATGAGAGAATTATTTTGCTCATTATAATTGCTGAAAGCTGCCAGAACATAGTTTCAAATGCAGCAGGTATTCCTATGGCGTACACTTGCTTTACAAAGCTTAAGTCATTTTCGCCATCTTTTGAGACCGTGCTGAACATTCCGTTCCTGCTGTTATATAAAAGATAAATCCCCATAAACGCCCCGCACGCCTGAGATATGAGAAGTGCAACAGCAGCACCTATTACCTCAAGCCTTGGAAAACCAAACTTGCCGTAAATCAACAAATAGCCTAACGCCACATTTATAATATTCACAACCACCGCTATGTACATAGGAGTTTTCGTATTGCCGCATGCCTGAAACGCAGCTGTCACAGCCGACATAATAAGCAGAAAGGGAGCAGTTAAAACCGCTATTTTCAAATAATCCGAAGCAGCCTTAAGCGTATCTCTGCTGTCAGTAAAAAATTCCAGAATGCCCGGTGAAAAATAAAATAAGACAACGATCAAAACACCTGACAGTATAAGTCCGGTGGTACACGTTTGCTCGAAGGTCTTCCTGCACCTTCCCATATTACTTTCATCTCTGTTTTTTGCTATAACAACTGTTGCGCCTACTCCGATCCCCTTAAACAAGCACCACAGTATGCCTGTTATTCTTGAGCATATTCCCTGTGCGGAAATCAGCATAGGTGACAGCCTTCCAACCATCGCGGCAGATATGAAGCCTGCGGACATCTGAAATATATTTTCCAGCATTACCGGAATAATCAATAAAAAAATCTGCTTTCTTACTACCTTTGGGTCATAAACCTTCTCTGCCATATATTCCTCTTATTATATTAAGAATGTTTTACCTTCATTGTACATCACAGCAATGTGCCTTTCAAGCAGATTATGATATCTTTATTCATTAGATATGGAAACACTTATCGCAGCAATCATTTCCGTAACAGGCATAACCTATATATCTGATTTATAATTTTTTGCTATCCGATAAATAATCTGTAAGCTTCTCAATAATTACTTTATAAGTGTTGGCACGGGATGAAAGCAGCATGATGAAAAGGAATATAATTTCATCATTATCAAAATTCCTGCAGTCTTCATATATATTTCTTGCCAGCTCCTCAATATCTTTTTCAAGCTTCGATATCTCTTTTTGTTCGATTAATAAGAACGCCTTGTATAATTCACTCAGTCTATTGCCATCGAAATGATTTTCTTCATATTGGTTCATTATTAACTTAACGTCATCAAGTGACAAAATTTGTTTCAAATAAAATATGTAAATTAAGGATATAATATGTTGAGGATAATATTTTTTATTTTCAGGCTTCGGAATAAGCTCGTTCTTAACATAATTATTTATCATGGACTTAGTCAGTATCTTATCCTTAGGGCTGCGTTTATAATGTTCCAAGTTTTCATTCATAAACGAAAGAGCCTGGTCCATGTACAAATTTATATTTGGAATTTTCGCACTTTCTATTTGATTTAAGAATTCGTTATTATTTAAAAAATCTAATAATTCCTCTACTTGCATATTGTGCTCCTTGCTATTGTTTTATTAGTATTATATGGCATTGAAAAAATTTTTTCAAGCAGCCATTGACTTTTATCAAAAACAGGAATATCATAACTATATAATATAGTTTTCAAAACTACATGGGAGGTATTTATGAATATTAATTCTGATAAAAAAGAATTAACAAGTGCGTTCACGCACTTAGGAGGTGCTGTATTTGGAGTTGTGGGAACAGCCGTACTTTTAAATTCAAAGAATTCCAATGGCATAACGCTGACGGCTTTTCTTATATTTGGCATAAGCATGGTATTAATGTATTCCACAAGTACAATTTACCACTTCATTGACAGGTCAAAGCAAAAAGCCAAGCTGGTAATGAGGAAACTTGACCATATCATGATATTTGTCTTTGTGGCAGGAAGCTATAC
>DAMAEI010000017.1:16323-34968 GCA_031997345.1 Sedimentibacter sp.
AATGGGGTATGTACTGGCTGTTTTTCGGAGGAATACTTTATACAATAGGCGGTGTGATTTATGCTGTTAAAAGACCAAATATAAATAATACCTATTTTGGATTTCATGAGCTGTTTCACATATTTGTACTGGCGGGTTCTCTGTGCCATTATGTCATGATGTATTTTTATATAGGTTAGGCTTCATATTTCAATATGATTTACTTTACCGGATATTTTGCCATATAGGCTGAATATCCGGTAATAAAGACATACAGAAATTTGCACTTTCTTAAGCTCATCATTATTGCAGGTAACTGACGGTTATGATATAATTGCTAATCCGTTATATCTGTAACGTATTAATATATTTAAGGATGGATTTATGAAAAAATACCTTTTAGCCTTTGCAATTATCGCAATACTTGTTTTATTTTTTACATATAGCAAAAAAAATCTTCAGCCCCCAAATTCGCAGGAGGCGCTTTCCAAGCCTGAATTCAATGATACAACCAAGGTGACACCTTCTGAAATCGAAGATGCTGAAAAAATGGTGTCTGATTATTTCGACGCACTGAAAACAAGCAAGACTGTTATACTTGCGGACTATATAGGCTACAATATGATTAATCTCGGACAAATAGGCGCATGCAACGTAAACAGCATTAATAAGGCCCTGGACTTTCTCTATGATGACAATTTCAAGCCGCAGCTCATTAAAATAGAAAACGGCTCAAAGCATGACTTTGACCCTCAATATTACATTGATGAAATAAAGAGCCAGCAAAATATAGACATACACAAAATAATGAACCTTCGCGTTTATTTTGATTATAACAAGGAACGAAACTGGGACTTCATCCTCGTTAAATACAAAGAAGACAGTCCTTGGAAAATCCATTTGTGGATTGATTAATCTTTTTGGAATTTCTTTTCACAATAAAATACAGTTATTCATATTATATAATGTTATCAGAAATACAGGAGGATATTATATGATATCGAATAATAGAGAATGTCTCTCCATAGGGCGGATAGCCCCTGACTTTACCGCAATAACAACCCGCGGAGTCATAACCCTGTCACAATATGCAGGAAGATGGGTATTGCTGTTCTCACATCCGGGAGACTTCACGCCTGTATGTACGTCTGAATTTATTGCATTTACGCAGCTTGCCCCCGAATTTGAAAGCAGGAATGTACAGCTTCTCGGCATAAGCATAGACAGCAATCCGGCTCACTTGGCATGGTTGTACAATATACAGCAATTTACCGGAATGGAAGTACCCTTTCCTCTGATAGCCGACAGGGATGCCGAGGTATCAAGACTGTATGGCATGGTTAATCCCGACAGAATATATGAGGAAAGTGTCAGAGATGTGTTCATTATAGACCCCAACCGCAAAATACGTTCCATACTGACGTACCCTGCCACGAACGGAAGAAACATGTATGAGCTGCTCAGATTGATTGACGCCCTGCAGACAACCGACAGGTACAGGGTTTCCACACCTGCCAACTGGATGCCCGGACAGCCGGTTATAGTACCGTCTCCTTATACATATGAGGGCCTTTTAGAAAGAGCCTCAACGCCTCCGAGCCCGGAGATGCTCTGTTTTCAATGGTATTTTTGCTTCAAGGACTATAACGCCCTTGTTCCGATTACACCAAATGAAGTTGCGGCTGACAAAACTGCAAATCAATAAAAAACGGCAATGCCGTTTTTTGTTTTTACTTAAAATAAAATTTTTAGCAATTAAACTTATTTATAAAAGATTAGGTACATGTCTCAATTTATTCCTGCTTCAAAATAAATTTAATTACCTAGTATCATATAATATATTTAATCTCTGCATCAATAAATAGCTCTTGTATCTCTTTTTCAAAAAAACCCTTGATTTCATCCAGCTCTTCCTTGTGATATACGTATTTTCCATATCCAAACTGACCGTATTTGTATTTTCTGTCTTCATCGTTCATTGGCAGCGTGCTTTCAGGGAATACCTTAAGTATCCTATTTTTTGCTGTTGTGGTATAACGATGGGATATGATTTCAAAGCTTATAGAAGCACTCGGACTATTCTTAAGTTTAGCCGATAAATCCTGCAGCAAGACATGGTAGTCTTCCTTCCAGTTATCATAAATAAAAACAGGAGCAATCAGGTAGCCTGTGGGATACCCTGCCTCTGAAACCTTTATGCTTGCCTCCGTCCTTTTGTCCGCAGAAGCTGTGTGGTGCTCATATTTATCTATTACATAGGGCGTGTTGATGCTGAACCTTATTTCTGTATGTCCGTTATGCTCTAATTCAAGTAGAGAATCCACATCATTGTACTTGGTTACAAATCTGAATTTGCCTTTTTCACTTTTTCCGAAGAATATTATTGCTTTTTGCAGTGAATGGGTGTACGGCTCAACAGGCACTGGGTCTGACGTAGCCGAGCCCTCGAACACAGTTTTTTCAGGCAGTCTTTCATTTATATATTTCTCTGCCTGATTAAAAATATCATCAGTATTTACATATACCTTTACAAATGGCTTATCTCCGAGCATTGTATTTAAATAACAGTATTCACATTGTCCCATGCAGCCCGATATAAGAGGAAGCTGATAATGGGCAGACGGCTTGCACGTCTGAAATTTCAGCCCTCTTTTCACTCCCACAACCAATGTTTTCTTGCCCTCCCTGTATTGTTCAGGCAAATCACTTCCCGGGATATGCTTTTTCATTTTATTGGAGTCCAGATTTACTGTTTCAATATTATCATTGCTTCCGAATCTGGCAAGAATCTCCTTTGCCGCGTCATATTCTAATGAATCCTTTTCAAATATAATTCTTTTTGGAATAAACAAAATAATTTGCTCCTCTCCGCTTGTAAAATTTACATTATCACAAATATAAAGCTTATATTTGTTCTGTAATACTTTTGCCCTCGTCAAAAATTTTATTCGAAAAATATCCTTAGTGGAATAAAAAAATATTGCCTTGATGTATAACAGCGGACATGATTAATTGTTGTATGTCGGAAAGTAATATTAATATTTATTCATATACCATGTGATGACTTAATTTGGTATACTGTTATATGGTTTAGAAACAATATGTGTATTGTTGTTAAAAAATGTTTTATGAATTAAGCTTATTAAGGATAAAACATTCTTTGATGATATAAGCAAAATCACTTAGGAAATACGGTTAAGCAGATTTTTTACTTATATATGTTAAAAAATAAACAATGTCTAGGGATGATTATTTTGAAGGAGTGTTTTAAAATGAAGTATAGAATTAGCGAAGTGGCTAAATTATTGGATTTATCGTCAGAAGCTATCAGATATTATGAGAATAAGGGAATAATAAAACCCGAAAGAGACGAGGAGACCGGATATAGATATTATGGCGGATGGGAGATACATATGTTGATTAGGGCTAGAACTTATCGGCAATTAGGTTGCTCCATAGATGAAACGGCAGATCTTCTTAATAGATTTGATAATGTAGACATAATCTCATACTTAGATAATAAAAGGGAAGAGATTAAAAAGGAGATTGAGCGCAGTACAAACCTTTTGAGTTATTTAGAAAATGAGCAGAAAAATATTATAAGTTCTGATGAAATAACCGGAAAATATCAACTGTTATTTCGTCCAGATATATATCGACTTGAAATGCAAGATGGGTATGTTCTTCATCCTGACAAAAAGTTAAGACAAGCAATATATAATTGGATTGAAAAAATACCATATGTTTTTTCAAGCACAGTATTTCCTTTGGATAATGTATATGGCGGTGATGATAACTTTACTGTTGGATTGGGAATATATAAAGAGCATGCTGAACTAATAGGAATAGAAGAATCAGAATTTATAAGGTTTTTCCCTTCTAAATTGTGTGTCTTAACGGGAATCCAAACTAAATCTAGTAAAAACATATCTACTGATTTATTACGACCTGCTATGGATTATATGACTAATCATGGAATGCTATTAACAGGAGATGTTATAACTAAAAGCGTTTTAATGCGTAAGGTTGGTGAGGAATATGTAAATTGGCATCAAGCTTGGTTGCCATTTAAGTATAAAAATTGATAAAAAATTTTCATTGACTCTAAAGCTCCTTGAGACCTTATACTTTTGATAAATACAAATTTATTAAAAATATATTTAAAGAAAAGGAGTTTAAAAGTGAAAAAAATAATTTCTTATGTTTTAATTTTGTCAATGGTTGTATCTATGCTTGTAGGATGTAATCAGAATCAGGTCTCAACACCTGCACCTATTGCAGCAACAACAGCAATTGAATTCAAGGCAGGTACATATGTAGGAGAGTCTGAAGGGATGAAGGGACCTATTAAGGTAGAAGTTACAGTTGATGAAGAAAAAATTATAGCTGTAAAGGTATTGGAGCACGTTGACTCTCAAAGGTTATTTAGTTTTGCTAATGAATCAATACCTGGTGCCATTGTGGAAAATCAGAGTATTAATGTAGATGTAGTTGCAGGTGCTACCATGTCAAGTATTGGTATAATTAACGCAACGAAAAATGCATTAACTCAATCAGGGGTAAATCTTGAACTACTAAATGTAAAAAAAGAGAAGCCTGCCTTAGTGAAAGGTGAGGATGAGCACTATGATGTGGTAGTTGTTGGGGCAGGTGCTTCAGGACTATCAGCAGCAATAGAATTAGGGAAAAATAAAGATATAAGTATACTGGTTCTTGAAAAAATGCCTTTTACAGGAGGCTCACTTGCATTATCAGGAGGACTTTTCTGGACAGGAAATGGCTCTAAATATGTTCCTGATGAAAGTTTTACACCAGAATCGCTTTTAGAATGGTTTGAAATGAGATCTGAGACTGAATCAAATGCTCCTCTTGTAAAGCATATTGCTAATATTGCAGGTGAAACTTTTGATTATTTAATTGATAACGGAGCGCCATGGGATGTAAACAGTGTAACGGAAACATATCCTGATTCAGGTATTTATAGATTTGAAACAAATAGAGGTGCTACATTAACAAAGTTCAGAGATGATGCTGCAGGAAATCAAGCTGCTGAGTTCATGCTTAATTTTGCAAAGGAACAGGGAGCAGAGGTAAGAATCAATTCAAAAGTTACATCATTAGTTGTAGAAAATAATGTTGTAAAAGGCGTAAAGGTAGAAGATGGAGAAAAGGAATATACTGTAAATGCCAAGAAGGTTATTTTATCAACAGGTGGCTTCGGCAATAATCCTAAATTATTAAAAGAATTAGATCCTGATTCTGCAACTAAATGGCCCTTCTTAGCAGCAGGGTCAACTGGTGATGGAATTGAAATGACCAGAGAATTAGGCATTGAAATTGTAGGTAATGGCGTAATGTCCTATGAAGCACTAACTCCAAAAATGGGGTATAAAGGCGAAATAGGAAGTCTTGTCTGGGTACCAGAATTAATTGTTAATAAAGAAGGAAAAAGATTTGTGGATGAAACAGGACAGAGTACTGACATAGCCTTACAAACATATTTGCAAACCGATGATATTAGTTATGGAATTGATGATTCAAGAAGCGATAGGGTTGAAGATTATGAAAAGGGTGCAGAGCAAGGATTAATATTAAAAGGGGAAACTTTAGAAGAATTAGCTGAAGTTATGGGTGTAAATAAAGAAAACTTTTTAGAAACAGTAAGAAAATATAATGAGACTGTTGAAAATGGTACTGAAGATGAATTTGGCAGTATACATGATAAAATGAAACCACCAATAGAAGGACCTTTTTATGCGGTTCCAATTCGTGCTTGTATTATAGGAACTATGCCTGGACTAAATGTAAATGAAGATTGTCAAGTAATTGGTAAAAATGGACAACCAATAGAAAATTTATTTGCGGCTGGTGAATTAATGTTTGGAAATATTTTCAACCGAGTATATCCTGCAACCGGAACTGCTGTTGCTTTAGCGATATATACAGGAAGAATAGCAGGAGAAACAGCAAATAATCAAATAAAATAAGGGTCATCTTCAAAGATTGTGTAAACCTCCAAACTGATGTAAAATAAAAATACTCAGTATGGAGGTTTTTTAATTAAAGTTATGTATGCCATTTTCCATTTGATTTTTTTAAGGGTGATGTGCGAGGTTTCACCCTTGTATTTCTAATTATTATTTAATAATCTGTATTTCTTCTTTATTTTTCAAATTATTAATTACTGTATAATCCTTTAGGGCCATAGGGGAATTTCCTATCTGAGAGATGTTTTCTTCCGTCAAGTCCATATACTTGATTTGAATTTCTGAGGCGTTTCCAATGTATGCGTTGATCCATTCATTGTATTCGGATGCATCTACGGGGTGAGAATTGTCATATTCTCTATCTTTCATGATATAGTAAACAAATCCCGTCCCGCTTGTATCTATATCACTTGGAAACTCATCTTTATGATTGTCTCCTCCCGGGTAGTTTATGTCCCATGCATCAACCATGCCAACAAATACATAGCTGTCTGAATCCGGCGCGTATTGATACAGGCTATATGGCCAAAAGCCACCGCCGAGTCTCTGATTATTACCCCATTTCGCCATGATGATTCCGTTATCATAAAACTTCAGCAAAGTGGATTCACGAAGTTTCGTTTGTAGTTTTTTTGTCTCTGCGTCGTAACCAAGTACGAAGCCTGCCCAGCCTCCTTCAGATGTAGTGGTGTAAAACAGGAGCAGTTCTTCTCTCCCGTCGTTATCCACATCGCAAATATCGAATTTGTTTGTATACATATCACCATATTGCGTCCCTCCGTCAGTACCATCCGGAAGCATATGGTTTTGGATGAGGTTTTCAAGCGCAACAGTATATGCACTATACATGTCATCAAGATTATCGACAGTTTTATCAGGCTCTTCCGGTATATCTATTGCCGTTTCTGGAGCCGTTGGTGAGGCAGGAGAAGGCGTCTTATCACTATTGTCATATGTATTTAATGCATGATTACTGCAAGCGGCAAGTGTAACACATAAAGCCACAGAAAGAATAAGTCTCAATATTTTTTTCATTTAGCAAATCTCCTTTTCACGCAGAAATTATATAAATAATATGTACAACAAATTTCTATTTATCAGCTTATCATAATGTTTTTGTCATATACAGCATCCCTGGAACGTACCCAAGTTTTTGATTTAATGCAATCATACTGCTATTTTTATAATGAACTGTTGTTTCTATAGTCCTGATGCCTTCAAGTTTACACCATTCTTCTAACAAGCTTTTTAGATTTGTTGCTACTCCTTGCCCTAACATTATTTCTTAGTTTATCTTTTTCAATTGAAAGAACAATTTCAAGCCATTCATCAAGATCATTATAGCGAGCTAGGCCACAGCTGCCATTGATATTAGTTTCCTCAAAATTTAAATACTCTTGCTTGTATTCCATAATTTTTTCTTTTAAAATCTTTGATGGTTTTACTAAAATTAATTCATCCAATTATATCCCCCCTAATGTAAATAATCTGTAGTTCACCCTATAATCTATTGTAACGTACTACTTTAAGAATGTACAAACATTTCAACTACAAATTGGAATTTATTAGCTTAGTGTATGCTCATACCCTTCATTTAAAGTCATTGTCAATAGCCTGAAGAACAAACCAATATGTTAACGGGTACGCATTGCTGCCATAAATAACACTTTCGCTTTCCTTATAGCTTCTCGCAATATTATAATGGTCACCATCCATAATAAGCGGGTTATAATAATTCTTGCGCCACAAGGGAAGCAAAGAAAATGAGCATACACTCTTTATTCTAAATTCTCTTGCTGAACTAATTAGATTTTCTTTGTGATCCGTTGAGTTGCCGTAAAAATCATAATAATTTCGTTGAGCGGTATTTGTTTTAAAATCTAAAATATCCTCTCTTAAAGTTGTCCCATACGCTGTAGCATTATAGGTTATCTTCGTCATCTGACTCATCATCGCAATAGATATAATAACAGCCAATATATAGCAACCAATTGCCATAATAATCACATATCGGATATACCTTTTTAACTTTCCAGTTTTCATAACCCTTACCTAATATAAATTATCAATACCTAAACAGTCTGATAAATTCTAATTTATCAATTAAAAAAACAATCACATGTAGTTTTTTAAGCAACACAGTTCATACGTCTTTCCTGCTTCTTTTGAGATAAAAACACCTCTCAGCATTATATAACCAAGAGGTGTCAACTCAATTTATCTTAATTATAAATCAAACATTCTTTTAATCTACAATTAATTGTAGCTTTAAAACAAAGTTTGACTAAATTATTTTGAATTTCAAAATAGTTATTAAAACAAAGTTTGACCTAATCCTTAAGTTTACATTATAAACATAATGGGAAGTATATGCTTCCTTTAAAATAAAGACTTTTTCTTTCTTCGAAGACCTTTGCAAATAGTACAGGCCTTCATTTTTTTTAAAATAAATTCTCTTCTTAGACTCATAATATCACCATAGAATTAATATCAGATCGAATTATATTATTATATTTCATCCATAATTCAGGAGACGTATACATACTTGTACCATTGTATTTATAAGTCCATGTTCTTGAGCTTTTATCAAGATATACCAAAATCACTTATTTTAAATTCATACCAAAACGTAGTATGTTCTAAGGTTTAACATCTCTGTGTACCAAATATCTACTCAAATCTTCTATGCCAGATATTAGGTGCAGGTAAATGCTTAATAGCTCTGAATTACTAAATATTAATTTGGACATTTCCACTTATTAACTCTTCTAAAGTTCCTTCCTTGGCATACTACATCAACAAATTACATGGTTTTTAAGTATGTATATAATTATATCGTACTACAAATGGAAAGTTTATTTCTTGTGCTATTTTCGTCTCATACTGAAAAGATTTGTTTTTTATTTAATGAATTCGACAATATTTTAACATCAAAGATCTCTCCAGTATACTTTCTAACCATTACCAAGCCCCCATTGCCAGCTTTTTCAGCAATTACATAACAATTATCTATGTCATATTTATACATAATGCCGCCATTATTATTATCCTTTCTCTCTTACAAATTTATATTGTTATTCAAATGACTTATTAGTATATTAGCTGGTCTAAACTGCAAGCTGTTTTGGTATATTGCCTTATTTTGATGTTGACCAAGCAAGTCATTTATTGATTTTGTTCCTATGCCTATTCCTAAAATCGCACTGATTATAGAAATTGGTGGCATTATAAATGAGGCTACCGTTAGAGCTGTTGCAACACTTAGTGAAACAGATGAAAGTCTGAAATTTTTTTTTATTGAATCTAACTCTAATTGCATTTTTTTGCTTTCTTCGTTGATTATCATTATTACATTTTCTTCATACTGTTTAGATAAATTAAGAAAGTCCTTTTCATCTGAAAAAGCTAATTGGGTTTTATGCGAACCCAATATTTTTCTCATATCCTCTAAGTAACCATTCTCACGCAATCTAATACATTCATTCATAGACAAATCATTTAACCATGTAAATCCTGTTTGAAAACTCATAGCCATAATTTCAATGTCATTTATTGAGGATGATTTTAGATAATCCGCTTTTAAATAGGCATTTCTCTGATTCCATCCCAACATTAATGACTTACTTCCTCCAACATCAGAATTTAGAAAAGTTCCATTAAGTTCTCTGGAAATAACTAATCGATAAACAACATGGACATATACTATCAAGTTAAAAATATCAGCTTTTGAAAGGTTATTATTGGTTAGACCATATTTTAATGATATCATATTTTCTAAACCTATCGAATTTAACGAAGAAGGCATCCTTAATGGATTAAGAAGATTATCAGAATCTATAAGTTCATAAATTTTTTTGTAATTTAGATTTTTATTTAACTTATCTAATCTCTCTGCGTTTATGAATTCCTTAAATGCACTAATATTATCAAAATCTTTTTCCAAGTTCAATTCATCACGTAATGTTTTTAGTACAAGACTTTCACAAACTTCCGTAATACGTAATTTTTTTGAATCAACGCTTTTAGGACCTAAAAACTCAGGGAAAAATATTACAAGTGGTACATCCAGACTAGAGAATGCATATTCCTTCAATTCAAGTACATAAAAAATCCATCCTGCTACCTTTGAAAGTTTTCCATCTAAATTAAGACTATCCCAGGCTGTTGTGTACTCATATATCGGATCTGGTATAAAAACAAAATCATAATATAAAAGATGCTTCGTAATTGCGGAATTACGGAGAGCATTATCCCACAATATTATTCCATTCAAGTTTGTATTTTTTATACATTTTAAAAATTCATTTTTGTTAACATTCCAAAAATTTTTAATATTGTCATAAAAACTATTCAGTTGATATTCTAAATAACCGACAGAGCTAGAGCCGTAATTAGTGGGTAATATAATTTTATGTTTACTTTGTTTCATCAATTCTTTTATTAATTGTTTTGTACCTAATGAATTATCAAACTTAATTTTTAAGTTTTTAAATAACAATAAATGAAAGTGCTCAATTAGTTCCACATATTGATTATTAATATTCTTAATTTTAGTTTTATCCATGAAAATGCACCTCTATATTTTCCAACCAATAGATTAAATTATATATCTTAAGCAAAACAAATGAATTTAAAATTTCTTAATCATATTATTAATCTAAATGGTATATTATTTTTACTTTAAGTATAAGTTCTTACCTTAATGAAAATTATGAAGATAGATACTCATCCATTATGAAAAATATAAAATCTAATACATCATATATATAATTCATACTATCTTTTAGTATCTGATAATCAACAGAATGCCCACATTTTAAAAAATAAAGAGTCATCATTTCCGCTTCCCATTATAAACATAATGGGAAGTTCAACTTGGAAGGGTTATTTGATAAAATTTAAAAAAATTCCATCCATCTATCATTATCAACTATATCCCAAATATCACCAGGGTACTTGATATCAATAACGGCAAGTATTATTCTTCTAGCAGTTTGCGACAAAATAGGTATGAGAACGGCTATATTGTTAATTGCTTCTGATGTAGCTTCTTCTCCACCGTGAGCGATGCTACTACGCTTATCGTGCATGTCGTTAATCCATCTCCCGGGGAGATTCCAATCATTTTCACTGCCCAAATAGTCCAAAAAACATTGATACACCTTATTTATAACGCCATCTTTTGTCCGCTCAGTTTCTGTATGATATTCCTTACCAACTATTTCAATAACATTCCAGTATGACAAAAAGCTATCTAGTGCATTATTGCTAACTTTCCCTTTAGCATACCACCCTATAGCTTTGAATAGTGCTATCTGCTCTAATTCTAATTTGCGCGCAACTTTGAAAGCTAATTCTAACTCATCTTTTTTGAACTGACGACGAGTTATAGGCTGCACATTACTTATGAAATAATTTCCGCGTTCTTGTATTACTATTGATAAATCATTGTCTAGAACAAGCACGTCAACCATTCGTCCTAAATATACAAAAGCAACCGTCTTTGCAATATCAATATTTTCAGCATAAGCGGTTAGTGTTGCACTAATGCCAAATTTTTCATTTCGCAATGAGATGTTGCTATAGAACTGTTCCTCATCATAACCTTTTTCTTGTTTAAATGAGATGTTCTCTTTAATCATTATTGGCCCTATGATATCAATGTCTACTTCCCAAATTCTACGTCTAGCCATGAGCGCCCTCCTCGTTAATAATGTTTGGAAATATATCCGGATTTTAAGATGATAACAAAATAGCAAATGTTTTATGGAAACTATATTTGTCCACCATTTTTAATTATCGAGTTGGCAACACCTTCGGCCGCAGCAGTTATAAAAGCAGATGAAATTGTACTGATAGTTTTAATTGTCATATCTAATCCTTTTTCAGTGATAGTTTTCATAGTCTTTTTCCACGTACCTTCATTGCGGATTTTATCAAGAAAATCACACCCTTCCCATGTAAGTCCATTTGCAAAGAAAATGTAATATGGGTCATTATCGCCGGGTTGCGCTTTGAAATTTTGTATCAATCCATATTCGTACATCATAGAGCAGTGATAACCAACTTCTTTTGATCCATATCCCTCTATATTTAAGTATGGATTTAAATCTGTTTTTGTCTCTAAGGCAAACAGAATTTTTCTAACCAATTCCATATCTCTTTTCATTTTCGTTCTCCTTTATAATATTTTCACATTTCAATAATTAGTTGAACACACAAGTTGCGTATAATTGCTATGACACGCCTGTCCACCCATTAAACATAATGGGCAATCGGAGCAATCTCAAATATTCACGGAAACCGGATCGCAATCATAGCTGTTTCAAATTCACAGCGAAATTAGACTGTCCATGAAATATACTCGTTCTTATTTTCATCAGAATGTAGCTTAATGATGTCGTTTATTCTTTCAAGGTCAAAAACACTTTGAATCCGTTGGATATCTACTTTTATACTCTTATCAACTTGCATTTCACATAGCAATTCAGCCAATGTAGTTATATCTTTACAAAAAATATCTAACGCTTTTATGTCAATTTTTTTAATTGACTTGCAACTTGGAACGCTTTTTATGCTTTCAGAGACTGCAATGGCATAAGGTGCAATCTCAAACAGTGCTGTCTTAAAATTCTCGTCCAAAGTAATATTGCATGTATTAGATCCGTGTGAGTTAACTGCCGTGTAGGCACATGTCGTTTTCTTTACATATAAACGTAAAGCGTTGGACTTTACTTTAAGCTCCTGCAAAAGTTTAGATTTCTCTACATAAAAACCAATCAATGAATTTAAAAATAGTAAAAAAAAACACCCACAAAGATATTAGTCACTAAAGCACAATCTGATGATTTGTAAGTTTCGAGTAAAACTGCCCCTATTAAAGACATAGCCGACAGCAAAAATGTACTCCATATGAGATGCTTATATATTCTCATTCTATTTCTCCTCCCGTACGCCCTTCAACTTCCCATTATTGCTATAATGTGATTGTACTAATTATAAACATAGTGGGTAGCTGGGGCTATTCTCATAACTCAGAACAAAAATCGGAGTTTTATTTCTTATTTCCTTTACTCTATAAGCGAGACGACTGATGCCACGATTGTGCCTAGCAAATGGTTGTAAATAATTGGATAATTAAGCAATAATTACCTGTATAATGTTTGTTAGAGAATACACTTACAAATAGTTTTCTTGACTACAGTACATTATCCCAAAACTCTTCGGTTTGTACATACTCTACTTCGTAATTTTCATTTATTTTGACTTCATCAAATGCACGCCTAAGACCATCATATGCTTCATCATTATACCAGTGTACTGTCCATTTTGTATTTCTATTAACACATTCTTTGATTTTTAACAAATATGGAATATCAACGCTTCCAGCTGACCAGCCGATTATTATAACATGCTCTATGTTATGTAAATCACTAAAAAATCTACTATTGTCATCAATTATTGAATTAGTATCTTTGAATATTGCCTCCAGATAATCAGCTACTGCATTCTGAATGCTTGACTCGCCTTCATTATATTCTTCATCTGCTTCTTTTGCCCACAGGCGATGCTTCTCACTTTCAGCTTTATTGCAATGCCCTATAATCGGTGAGATGTCTGAAAGACTCTTAATGCTACCATGAATGTGTGTAACGTATACAATTTGATATATACGCTCAAGAACATCTGTATAGTTGAAATTCAAAAAACGGTCTTCATCATTACCTATTAACTCTTTCTTTCTTGGAAGAATATCACTAGTATCAATCTGCTTAATCCATTCTTTCACATAATCCTGTAATAAATCTATAAAACCGAACTGTTGCCTCCAATAAACATCCATTGTGTCACGTATGCCGATATTTCCTCCATCTAAATCCATATCGTCAAGAATAGAGGAAGAAAAATTAAGCATATCTGCGATATCAGGATGCCCAATCGAATCTTCAAATGTACTCCAAAGACCTTTATTCACAGCTTGGTTCCATTTTTCTTGAGCTTTTAATGTATACCAAGGTTCTGTATCATCCAACTGTTGAATGCCATATATTTTTTCAAACTGCATTAAAAAACTAGGGTAATTATGTTCAAGATATGTTCGAAACGTCCAATAGTCAGTATGTATTCCATGTGCAACGTCAAATCCATTTCCAATAATATATAACTTTTTCATCAAACCCATATCTCCTCTAAATCTATAGTTACCCTTACTTGAAGAATACGCATATTCAGTTTGCTACTATTAAAAACTCTTCTTACAAGAATGACCATTTCATAATAGCCCTTTGTCGCCATGTAGCTTATCACTAAAATGTAACCCTCATACGAGTTTCTCCTAATTGACACCCTTGTCCAAATAAACATTATACAAACTTAGGTTTAGCAATCAATCACATAATCGTGGATAAACTGTTCATAGTCTTTATTGATTTATGTTTGTATAGTATTGAGTGATTATAATATCTTCTATTTTCCTCTTAATGCTACGAAGATTGTTGTTTTTGATGAGAGAATTCATTTCTGTTCTAACACAATTTATATCCACTGTTACATTCGTGCTTTTTAATATTTTACTAATTAAATCTGTAGCTGTATCTATTACAAATCTTTCTTTTTCGGCAGGCGGTAGCTCAACAAGGCAGTAGACCATGTCAAATCTTGATTTTAAAGGGTTTGGCACACTTTCAACATATTTTTTTCGTGTCATATTTGAAGTGAATATGATAATATATCCATCTAAATTATGCTCAATACCATGTCTGTCAGTAAATTTTCCATCTTCCAATAATTCATAAAAGAAATGAAAAACACTTGGGGTTGCCTTTTCAAATTCATCAATAAGAACTATTTTAGATTTTGAAATCTTCATCTTATTTATTAATTCTCCACCTTCAGTACTACCTATATAGCCAGGAGGAGAGCCAATAAGGCTGTTTAATACTCCTTCGGTAGAATAATTTCCAAAATTTATTTTTATTAAATCTTGTTTTGGGTACATTATATCCGAAAGCATTTTAGCAAACTCTGTTTTACCAATACCAGATTCACCCGTTAAAAATATAGAAAAAATCTTGCGCTCTTTTAATTTATTAAGAAATACAAATTTCTTTAAATTAAATCCAAAATCTTTTTTAAAATCATCATGCCCTTTTAAACTATTATTAAGCAATTCTGCAATTCGTTTTGTTTCTTCAACGTCTAAAAATACATCATTTGAGCTTGTTTTATCGATTTCACTTATAGCAAGCATATTATCAATTCTAAATGTAAATGGTAAATACTTTTTGATCTCTTCTAATTGTTCATCACAAATCAAAAAACTAGTTTCTTTTTTTAGAATATAAATTTGTCTAAGCAAAATCTCAAAAGCCAATACAAGGTCACTTCTTAGCTTGAATAATTCTATGATAGGGGTAATATCAATATATTGAAATTCTTCTGATTTTAAAAGTGACTTAATACTCTCAACGTTAAACTTATAATTTAAATTATCAGCTCCACTAAACAGGCAACCTATTGATATAATCTTATACTTTTTTATGTCGTTGTCCAACATGGATTTGTTATATAATACTAGGGGAATATTTTCTATACTGTAATTTAGATTGTCATATTCAACAGGCTCTATTATTTGGATATTATCAACTTTATCTATGCAAAATTCCTCATTAATATCACTAAACAAATGTATGAAGCGATTAAGTAAATCATTCTTATTCTCACTAACTACTGCAAACTTAATATTGTCAAATTTGTTTATTAACGCGTATAGATAGCGTTCAATAAAAAATCTATAGAATCCTGTATCAAAAGCTAATACAGTAATATCCACAATGCAATCATCAAAATAATCGTCCAGCAGTTCGATATTATCAATCTCAGATGCCATATTAAAAATAAGCCCAAAGCTTACAAAGCGCTTTCCTGGAAATTCTAATTTTAAATCGTTTATTTTTTCATAATTATAAACATATAAAGTTCTGTTCACACTATCCCTCCATGTCTATATTTAGTTCTTGAATAATGGCAATTACATCAATTAAATGTAGTTTTTCACTCAATTTATTATGCTTAAATTCAAATGGCATCAAAGTATGTGAAGCTTGTCCTATGCTCACTCTCATGATATCTTCATTTGAAGTATTTGTTGAATTGTTATATGAATCTGACATCATCTCAAGAAATTTAGAAGAAACACTGTCTCGTTTAGAAAAATCTATTTCGCCTCTATAAATACCAATTAAACTTAAGTTTCCAAGTTGTAAGTCATTATGCTGATATCCATTTTCAAAATTTTCATTAGATTTATAAGGTAATTGAAAAATATAGTTTTGTTTTGAATTACTATCTCTCAAAGGGTGCTCAAAAATATAGTCGATAGTAAAATCATCTAACATTTTCTCCATCATTTTATTCATGTTTATTTCTATGTTATCATCACCTTGATTTTTAATTTTACTATCTTGCAAAACATTTAATATCATGACGGTATCATCAAGATTTCTTCTTTCTAGTGCCACGTCTTTAAACATAATCAATTGTCCAGTTTTCACGGCATTATCATAATTGTGTTCTTCTTTATTAACAACATCGTACAACTTTCTAAGCATGATGGATTTTGTTGTTTTAACATCAAAGTTTTCGTATACTCTCTTTTTACTGCTATCTTCTGTTTGAATAGTATTGTCTGATGTTACAGAATTTGACTTAATTCCAAATGAGTATGTTGTTTTTAATAACTCCTCTGATATCTGCTCTTTTTCAACAGTTTTCATTATTTTATTATCTATCAGCATTGCTATCTCGTGAACTTTCGAAGTATTCACATATAATATATTGAATAATGCTGGTTTCTTAGTATCTTTTTTTTCAATAATTAAATCTGCGGTATAGTTCACAGATATAATGCGACAAATAAAAAAAACAAAAATCATTACTGTAAATAAAGAATATTGATAATTAGTATAAAATGAGTGTATTTGTATGTTGTTAGTTACAAAGTAAAGTACAATCAAATTTACTAAAGCTACCATTAAACTTATTTTTATTGACAAATCGTGTTTTAATAATCTCCTAAGTTTTAGCATTAAAATCCACATAAGCAAGGGAATAAACATAAAAAAATTACCAAATCCAATATTATCAAAAGCATTATATATATTTAATGAAGCAAATAAAAAAATGCAACAATATCCAATACACTCTATAACCTTTTTGACACCAAGGGGTATTTTATTGCAAATAGCATTCATAATAATTATCACCCTTTCTAAATTGTCTTGCAGATGTTCTGTAAGACTGAAATCTATACCGTACTCTATATTATTTATAACTGTATATTACAATTAACAGTTTAGGACTTGTCTTTCCTGTCATTCTCCAACTTCCCATTATTGCTATAACTAGCGGTTTTATAAACTTCAAATTATTCGCCTAATTAGAATTATCACATTTGTATTATCCAAAATTTTCAGCAATATAAAGCTATGAGTAAATTATAACACTTTTTCTATTTATTTCAATTTATTTCGACACATATTTATTAAATAAAAAACAAGCCCCTATATTATTCCAATGTAAGAGCTTGTCATTTAGTTATATATACATAAATTATAAAGAATAATTTAATTTATTTTTTATCCTATTAAAATCAGATGAATCTATAGCCAGCTATTTTCTGAATTTTCCATAATTGTATCGGCTTATCGTCATCAATAAAAGATTTTATGATATTGTTGCATCTTCTAATTCTAAATTGTTCCACTGATTCTTGTTTGCTATGAATAAGCTGTATTGTTTTAGGCAGTTTTTCGACATGATTATATAGCATATTCCTAATTCTGTACCAATTGCAGACTTTGTAACCCTTTGATATGGAACTCTATTATATATTTCTTTATATTTAGCTTCAACCAAACTTAAATAAATACTATCTCTTTTATTCCAATCTATCTTAATACTTTTTTTATTATTATCATGAAATTCATGAGATGGGAATATACAGTTTATCCATTCCTTATCATACCTACTAATGTATCTGATTTCATTTGGCATTAAAGCCTTTAATTTTAGTTTTCCAACGCCTTTATTTGATTCAACGACTATCTAGCCTTATGCTTAAATTCTTCAATTTTAAGGCCACTTTCTACTTCTTTTTTCTCACTATTAATTTGACTATTATCAATTTTATTTAAACTAAAATAATTTATATTTATTTCACTAGCTTTTTTTCTAATGGTATTTGGATCACACCCCATTATTTCTGCTAATTGCCTTGAACTATAAATACCTTCTTGAAGTAGATTAATTAACTTTTCTGCTTTATATTTAAGAGTTCTAGCAATCAAGGTTGTTCCACTCTGGAAGTCTTTAGTAGTTATTAGAAAATCTGTTGTTATTGCCTCAAACTCTTTTGTCTTAGGATTTTTAGGATGTTCTACACCTAATTCTTCAGCTATTAAAATTGTTTCTTCTATTGGTAATATGGGAAACTGTTCTCTAATATCAACCACATTATCTGAAAAATCTAAATAATAGAAGTAATTTCGTTCTAAATCTGATAAAAACTCATGCAATCTATTTGTTTTTAAACCTTTAGTACGATCGGATCTTCCAAGTGAAGGTACGTCTTGTATGGTTATCCATGGTTTATAATCAACACCTTCACCAATCCCCCTAC
>DAMAEI010000017.1:34978-50315 GCA_031997345.1 Sedimentibacter sp.
ACCTTCGTTAATTTTTTCTCATAATCAGAATTTCTTTTTCTTTTTGCCATAAAAAACACCTCTCGGTATTATAGCCGAGAGGCTTAAATTTAGTCAAACTTTATTTCAAATTGGCAGACTTTATTATAAATTGGCGTACTTTATTATAAGGCTACAACTATTGTAGCTTTAAAATAAAGTTTGACTTATTACACCTCGAAAACAATGAAAATTGTTTAGTCATTTTTTATTTTTTTAAAACAAAGTTTGACTAAATCCATTATAGCTGGTTGTAACAAAATTAGAATGCACTTGTTAATAAATATTATCATCACATTAGCATGCTAGCCACATTATTTATATAGTCTGAGTTAATTGAACTTAAATCTATAAACTCATATTGACGCTCCCCATTTTTAGTCAACTTTAAATTAAAAGGCTCAATTGATAATATTCCACTCAATGAGTATGCTCTTTTATCATCATAATTATAGTTTTCGACCAAATCCAGATTATATAAATCATAAATTTCTAATAATAATGCTCTTAATGAGTTGCCTTTTTCACCTTTTATATAATTATCTTTTTTCAATGACCTATTACAATTTTTTATTATAGCAAGTAAGATTAATTGTCTAAATGTTAACTTTTCAGCTAGTTTTAATCTATAAAAAACCTCTTCTGATGAAAATTCACTAATAAAGGGGGCCATTGCAAAAATATTTGAGATAAATTGTATTTTGAGTTCTTCATATTCTAATTTGCATTTTTGTAACACACCTTCACATATTTCAATAGAAGGTTTTCTTGAATTATTAGTTTCGGTAAAAAACTCTGGGTTTATTGTTTATCCACTTGCAATTTGAGCTGATATTTTATCTTTTATGGGATTTATTGATTTCGCAATTCTATCTTCTTCTATTTTTGAAAGCTGTCTTTTCGTATAATCAAAACCCATATTACTAATTTCTTGAAGTAGAAATTTGCCCGCTTCAGACTATCATAGACAGTCGTTATTCTGCTCTACCACAGCATTTGTATTGCAACTATGGCATCGTTATTTTCTTTTTTTTCACAAGTGGCATAGTCTACGACGCGGCTATCACAGGATAATGCAAAGCGTTTCGCCTTATCCTCTATTAAGCTGAAAATCTCTGTTTTTCCACATTCGGGGCATTGTTTGGCAGTGACATTGATTACCGTAACATTTTTCCCTCACAGTCAAACTCACAATTAACCAAGATCGACCTCATGCAAGTTTTACACGTTTTATATTTCATAGTTGAACCTCCTTACACCCGCTTGCGATAAGCAACAACGGAAAGACAATAAGACACATATTGAATGATACAGCCTACAAGTATCCCTAATACGCTTAAAAGACTTTGATTGGATAGTAAAGGCTTAACTATTTCAAACAATGTTGGAACGAAGAACGGAACTAATGCCAAAACCATTGCCATGGCAAAAATGAGTATAAACCAGCCTCTTGCTTTTATATAGCCCATCCTAAAAAATAGAGGCATCTGCATTCCCGCCATGGCTGAAAACACCAAGAACGATATACTAAAACCGAGAAATGCAACGCTTAAATCGAATATTTTATGCTGAAATACGATAAGGAGAAAATACATTATGATAGCCAAAATGAATGAAAGGATGTGGCTTAAAATCATAAAGATGTATCGTCCCAACACAATGTCTTTCAAACTAAGGGAAACTGAACCATATAGGCAATTAAGGTTATTTTTTTCCTGTATCATAAAAATGTTAGATGACATCAATGCTGTAACCCACGCTATGTTGATGCCTAATATCGTCATAGACGACCCCATATATCCGGACATTAACACGAATAACCCAAGCGTCAAATATCCGACAAACTGTGACTTCATTGTGAAGAAATCCAGCTTTGCCATCTTCAAAGCACCCGTCATTTCCTTATGCCCCCTTTGCTAATGCTGATTACAATATTATCAATCGTTGCCTTGTCAAGAACGCATTGCTTATACTGCGCCGCCTCTTTTGTGCTGATAAGCCCCTCAAAGCCCATTTCGGTTTTCCGCAATACGACAATGCTTTTTTCAAGCTCAAGTGTGAGGTCTTTTGGTTTGCCTTTGATAAGGCGGTAATTGGCTAATAAATCCTCCATGCTGCCAGAGGATATCAAATTGCCCTGATTGATAAGCGTTATATAGTCGGCCACACGCTCTAAGTCTGTGGTGATATGGGTAGAAAATAGAACGCTCCTTTCACCGTCTTTTATATAATCTTGTAGGATCTCTAAAAACTCGTCACGGGTTACGGGGTCGAGGCCGCTTGTAGGTTCATCAAGGATAAGCAATTTTGCGTTATGCGAAAATGCACAAGCAAGCATCAATTTCATTTGCATACCGCGCGATAGCTCACGAACTTTTTTTCCAAGTGGCAAGCCAAAGCGTTTTATCATATTGCTAAAAACGTCATGCTTCCAATCATCATAAAATGCGGAAACGGCCCTTTCTGTATCTTCTATAGTCCAGCTATCCACATAAAAAACGCTATCAAAAACAACGCCGATATGTTGCTTAACCTCATTTTCGCTTTTCATATTGTCTTTACCGAACACTAAAATTTCTCCTGCATCTTTTTCTAGCATATTGAGGATTAATTGTATAGTTGTTGTCTTTCCCGCGCCGTTCGGGCCGACAAGTCCCATAATGTAGCCTTTCGGCAATGTAAAGCTGATATTGTTCAGCTTGAAATCGGCAAAGCTCTTGCTAACGCCGTTTAATTCTAAAAGATTATCAGTCATTTTTTACCTCCATCAAAAGTCGTAAAAGGCTAATAAGTTCATCATCAGACATGGACGCTCGTTGCGCCGCAAATATCGCATTATTTAAGTTGCTTTCCACTTCTTTAATAAGCTGTTCACGGATAAGGTTAGACCCTCTCGACATGACAAAAAAACCTTTACCTTGTCGGCTTGCAATAAAACCTTCTTGTTCAAGCTCATTGTAGGCTCTGGTAGTAGTTAATACACTTATTTTCAAATCTCGTGCTAATTGCCGAAGTGAGGGAAGCATCTCGTTTTCTTCCAATTCACCTGAAAGAATTTGAGCTCTTACTTGTTCCTTAATTTGCTCATAAATCGGCAGATTAGAACCGTTTGAGATAACTATGTTCAAATCATCACCTCTACAACTGTATTTTTCATTAAATCAAATAACAAGAATTACTATTTATCTGTTGTTATAATTGGTTTTCCTTCTGAATCTAATAACACTGTCAATCCACCAGAAGTCCCATTACTAATATATAGGTAATTTACTCCAGTTTCTTTATCAACTATTACTCTATAACTTTCTAGAGCTCCTTCCGAAGATACAACTTCAAATCTTTTGACTCCTTTCATAATTTCACCTCCTAAATTTTTTAATATAATAAGCTCATTGTAGGCTCTGGTAGTAGTTAATACATTTATTTTCAAATCTCGTGCTAATTGCCGAAGCGAGGGAAACATTTCTTTTTCTTCCAATTCACTCAAAAGAATTTGAACTCTTATTTGCTCCTTAATTTGCTAATAAATCGGCAAATTAGAACGCTAGAGATAACTATGTTTAAATTTTCACCTCTACAACTGTATTCCTTATTACAAGTACAGTATAATCAGTTAAGTCTCATTTGTCAAGGCCATATGCGGGTAAAAAAGGCGATTTCTCTCGCTTCGCTCCCACGAGTGCTGATTACGGAAATATGATGATAACTAATATAATCATTACGTGTTGATTAAACCTGCAAGCAGGGCAAGTGTCTTGACAGACGCTTGTCCTGCAATTATTAATATTAATATTTGCTCGTTTCAAATCTTCTTCAAGACGTAATGGCTCATACACTGGCGTTGTCTCCGGCAAAGTTACAATAATAACTTCTGTTTCAGCAGAATTTTTAAGTCTTGGCAGCAGTTTCTTAGCTGATTCAGGAATGTCTCCTTGCGAACGAGAAATTTCTTTGTTATAGCTTTGTGTTGACTCTAATAAAAGCAATGTGTGACCTGTAGGTGCAGTATCTATTACTACAACTTGGTCTTCATCTTTTTCAACTATTTCTACAAATGCTCTAAATACTGCAATTTCCTGCGTGCATGGTGAACGTAAATCTTCTTTTACATAAGCGATATCTTCATCCGACATTGTCTCTTTTGCTTTAGATAAAATCTCCTAATGCAATTGCTGCAGCTATTGTAGTGTTACCTACCCCGCCTTTTCCCATAGTGAATATGCTTTTTTGTTTGTGTTATATAGTTCATCTATTATGTCATTTAAGCCTTTTAAAAACTCCGCACTTAATTTTTCTTCGCTTATTTAAAATTTATCTTCTGTTAAGAAAAGCCTTACATTTTCAATACCTGTTATATTATAAGCCCTAAGAGGTATAAAATAGGTTATTATATTTTTGAATTCCTTAGGCATTTCAGATAATGCTTTTTGTTGCTTGTTATAGAAGCTTTCTGATATTTCATCATCATACTCAGTAAATAGTCCATTAATTATCAATGCCTGATTTTTAGCACCTAATTCAGATAGTTCTGTTGAAGCTCTTTTGGCTTCTGCTATAGGACCTACTTCAGGTCGAGTAACTAATAAAAGAGTTGTTGTCTTTAAGTTTTAATTTCTTTAACACGTGTTACACGTCCTTTTGATGGAAATTCCTGAATTTTAAGCCATGGTTTATAATCCCTTACCTATTTCTGATCCTAAACCTTCTTTAATCATTTTTCATAGTTTAATTTACTATTTCTTTTTACCATAAAAACCGACCTTCCATAAGTTAGATTTTTGGTCTAACTTTTGGGGGACGGTTCAATCCAAGAGGTGTTTTTTATGTAAAGCTTTATTTTAAATAGTCAAACTTTATTTTAAAGCTTCAATTGTAGCTTTAAAACAAAGTTTGACTATTTACACCTCAAAAACGTTGAAATTACGTTAGCTGTTTTTTAAGTTTTTAAAACAAAGTTTGACTGAGTAACTTTGATACTCAAAATGGTTTTAAAAGAAAGTTTGATTACTCCTTAGGTTTACATTATAAGCATAATGAGAAGTTGAGTGCGCGTGATAGGGTAATTATAGATTATGCTAATAGTGCGTTATTAGGAATTTTTTCTTTCAGTTCTTTATCCATGTATTGTGTAGCTGAATATTAATCACCAATTTATAACCATTTATACTAAATAACTAAAAAAATGTCATACTATTATAAAAACGTGGAGGTGCTCAGTATGAATTTTCTATTCGTATATACTAACCTAGTAAGGGTAGTATTGGTAATTATGACGGTAGTTCAATTATTTAAACATAATTACAAAAAACTTACTCCCGCTGTTATTGTAATAGCTCTTACATTTGTACCTTGGCTACTCAGCCTAATGTATGTCCAAATAAATACACTGACGGGTTTCTTATTTCAAACTGTTGTATTTATGGCTGTGTATCTAGGGTCAGGTTATAAATATTATGATTTATACCCATGGTGGGATAGGAGTATCCATTTCCTCTCTGGAATACTATTTTTCGGATTTGGAGTATCTTTGTCCGAAAAAGCACCTGATGCAGGATTTGTCGGTACATTGGTATTTAGTTTTGCCTTATCGTTGGCCTTGCATGAGATTTGGGAGGTCTTCGAGTTCCTTATTGACAGCACTTTTCACACCGATCATCAGCATTGGCAAAAAAACAGCCCTGTTATTAATCATCAACCTGAGAAGGCTATCCAACCACCAGGCTTAGTGGACACTATGAACGATACCATTACAAGCATTATCGGTACTATGGTGGCGTGCGTTGGATGGTGGATTTATTTAACTTTATAAACTATTTCATTGGGAATAAGGCTGAGTGTTCTCTCCTATGCACTGCTCCAATTTGTACGAACAACACATAGGATTGAACCCTCATTATTATGCAGTATAAACTAATGGGCAGTTGGTTAATTAACTAAATTTTATAAAATCAACTAGTTAGCGGGACTTTCTAAATTATAGCTTTCAATCAACTCTAAAATTCTATCAAATGAAATTGTTTTTCTGAGTTTAGCGCATGCACTTCGACAATTTTTGATATCTTTAATTTCATTTACAATCTCTAAAAGAACTTCTTTGTCTTCGCCAAGTGATTCTGATAACCAAAGTAATGTTTCTGGGCGTCCATAGTTATTATACATAGCTCTTGCACTATTATTTGGTTCATGTTCAAACCTAGAAATCCCTCGCGTTAATTGATGAAGACACCAAACGGTGAGGTGTTCACGTTGACAAGTCCACCATCTTTTTTCTTTTTGTCCATAATTCTTGTCAAATTCAATAGAAATCGGGGTGTCAATAGAAAGCATACTTATTGAGCATCCAAAATCAAGTACATTCATATCATTTATTTGTTTATCCAAAGTCAATTAATATCTCCTCTTCAAATTCAAATTTATCATTATTCTCTGTTTCACATTATCAATGTTTGATATATATCCTTTAATATAATGGGAAGTTAAAGTTGCACATGATCAGGTTTATTCAAGATATGGCATAGATAAGTTTTGTTCTTCATGCTCTTTCAGTTCCATATCTCCATCTAATATCATATATTTCTCTTTTAAACATAGGATTTCAAACTTGCCAGTCACTTAAATCAAATTCCGAATTTAATTGCTAGATTTTTTTCTTACATATCCAACGATTCGTTTTTCCGTTTTCTTTTGCGATGTTACTGGATCGAAGCCAACTTCCACAACACTTTCATCGCATGACGAAAGAAAATCTTTTTGGTATAGTTTCTTACAGAGGTTTTTATTAAATTCATCTGCAAATAACGTATATTTATGTCTTGTACGTTCAGCAAATTGTTTATAAACGCCACCCAACTCATTAAATCTATCAGCAAGCTCATCTAGGGTAAATGTATTCATTTGATTGTACAGCAGCTGGTATTTTTCCTGTTCCTTTAAATTATCCCAAGCTGTTTTAACATATTCTTTTGGTAAATCAAATTCAAAGTCTCTTATCTGAATTGCCATTTCCTCATCTATTTCATCCACTGAAATACACATTAAAATTGAAATAATCTCATTTTCACTAAACACACCATGCTTTATATATTCCTTCACTTCTTCTATGTTGATGTCACATTCTGTCAATAGATCAATGAAACTATCCTTATTTACTAGCGCAAATCTGCTACTAAGATTAGACGATATTTCTTTTAATTCTACATATCTTGCCGCTGTAAATTCAAAGTAATGTGCATCAATCAATATTTCAAGTTTGCTCTTCTCAAATTCCAAAAAATTATTTGTAAATTGCTCAACTGGATATGATGTAATAAGTGCATTAAAGCTATCATCCGACAGATTCTCTACAAACAATTTCTTTATCATATCATCTGTTGGATATTCTTCACTTTCATTTTCAATTAAGGTTTGCATATTTTCATTTGCATATTCCACCAATACTAATGTCAATCCAAAAAGATTAAGATATTCTATATAGTTATCCCACGAAATATCTGTTCTCTTATTTTTGAGAAGGTATTCCCATACCTCTTTCTTTTCCTTGTCTTCATAACAATGTAAACACAAATTTAGTTTTTCCCAGTATGCCTGATGCTCTTTTTCAATCACAGGTATACATAATTCTCTTGCTTCATTAAATAATCGCTCAATGATATCTTCTACATCCTCAGTATTCTCTTCGGTATTGCTTTCGACACGGAGAACAAATTCACGTATATATGTTGGGAAATCTTCATAAACATATTCAAGCAATGGTTTGTAATCCAATTCACAAATATGGTGATAATTTGAATCAAACAAACTCTCTATGCAACCTGGATTCTTAATTGTAAAGATGTTTTTCATCATGTGTTGACTCAAAATGTAGTACTTCTCATCAAATATATAATCTGTTATTTCAGAATTAAGACCGCTAACATTCAACTCATAGAAATGAATATCAAGCATGTTTATCACATTCTTAATATGTGTTGCCGGAACTTCAAACATCTTTAACAAAATATCCCTATCATGTTCAAAATATTTTCTAATTCCACCGATCGTATCTTCTTCAATTCTATAATTGTTACTGCCGATATCTTCTAGTTCACAATACATTAACATAAGTTTCAAATATCTATCCTTTGTCTCAGTTGACAGTTGTTCATCATACACAAAATCCTTCCAAATAAATGCACTGTCATGGCAAATCAATTTAAAAAACTGCTCGATATTTTTGTCTCGATCAATATATGCCTTTATAAAATTCTGGCTTTGAACTGAACGATTTGTAATCTGTTTTATAAGCCTTACTAATTTAGGATCACTCTTACTTTTTTCCAGTAGAAAATCTAAAATATTAAAGTTCAAAATTTCCTTTTGTTCAAATTCATAATCTTCCAGGCGATCACACACATTACCACAATGTTTTATTGAATATGAAAAATCCTCTACACTTCTAAAATTTCTTATAGAAAGTATAAAATTAAGTTCGTCTTTTGTTATGCTTCCTGGGTGAAAATAATTAATATAATCAGCATAACTTTCATCAATATATCCATGACGTAAAAGAAATACAAGCAAGTCATTTTGTCTAACGCTTTCTGGAAGTACATTATCAATTGAATACTTTTCAATCAGCTGCTGAAGTGTGTTAGCTCTTAAGCCCGATATTGCTTTAACATTGTTTTCTAACTCCAAAAGAATCTCTTCATGGTTTCTACAATGAAATGCACATTGTGCATCATATCTGTAAAATAATTCTTTCATTCCCACTGTCGATTCCATTAGATTATTTATTTGTATGCTTCTCTCATATTGTTCATTGAACGGCCTATAATATATACTTAGCGAACCATTCTTGAGTATATCAAAAGAAAAATCATCGCCTAATAATTGTGGATAATTAATTGATTGACTAGCTACTACAATTCTGGTAACTATTCCATTATAATCAAGCATTTCAGATAAAATGATAATTTTTAATTCTTTGATGCTTTTCAAAGAATCCTTTTCTTTGCACTCTAACTGTTTTCTCTTTTTATTTAATTCAATTTGCAACTCATTTACAGCTGATTTTTTATGTAGAAACACACTCTTAACATCTCCACTTTCAGCCTCTAAAAGGGAAAAATCTTTTGGATAGAGATTTTTATAAATCATCAACGCAAACATATTTTCATCATTCAATCGGACATCTTGTGCGTCTTTCAAGGTTCTTCTATAAATCCAGAATTCATTAACCGTACTTAGGAGCACCCTCATATCACCAATGTAAGGTGACACAAGAGTAATAAAACGTGGTGTAATATTATGTTTAGGGTATTCTCTATGTTCTTCTTGTTTATTACCCAATCCTAACAAATTCCTCATAATTTCGCCAGAATTTGTAGTGTTAATTACCGGTATTACAGGAATAACAAAATCAAAAAACTTTGTTCGCTCAGTTTCATTACTAAACAGATCATCTTTAACTGCATAAACAAATACAATACGCCTTTTTATTGCATCATAATTATTTAAAATTCCATTTATCTCTCTTAGTTTTATAAATATTGACGTATCGTTAAATCTATCTAAATCTTCAATAAACACTACCTCATATTTATTACGCTCAAAAAAATATAAGATTTCATCCATATTTTTATTAAGAATGGACTCAGCGCTTTCCGTTTCGCCTTGTACAGTTGTATCTCCAACACTAATTTCTTTAATCCTAAACCTTAATGCAATCATACGAATCGCATATGCAACTCCTACTACAGTGATTATTAAAGAAATAACTGCTACTATAATCTTCTTAGCAGATGATAATCCATTTCCAAAATAATCTAAGGTGAATTCTATAATCTTTGTTGGCATTGCAAGATACATTACCGCAGTAATAATCACACATAAAGCAAATACAAATAAAATATATCGAAACAGACTTATATCATGAAGTTTTCTGTATCGACTAAGGGGAATTTTATCAGAATCAACCTTATAAAAAAGTTGTTTCAAAATTCCTCTTTCTAGTTCATCTTGTAATTTATTTGTGTACTCCTGAGCTTCGGAATCATTGCCATTTTCTTTAAGTTCAGCTATCTTCTCTAATGTATATCCGTCAAAAGTAGCCATGGAAATATTTACAGCATTACATTTTGGGTGTTGGCTTAAGTAAGTTGAAATCACGCTACTTTTTCCAGCTCCATACGGACCGGTTAGTGCAACATTTGTAACTTTGTAATTATTCAACGCCCATTCTAATGCTCCAAGACATTCTGCACCTTTTTCAATATTATCTTTCGGTGTAAAATCACTATATACAGATTTTGAAACTTCGCCATTCTTATTAAGTAATTTTGTTCCAGAAAGAATTTTCTGAAAATTCCTATTTATTAAATTAGTTGTTTTTTTAAACATATTATTTTTCATATCCTTTCTGGAATCCTTTACTTAAATTTTGTCAACAAATCTACTTTTTGTTTCTTGCCGCCATCTGTAATCACTTCAACGAGAATCTGTAACATCATTATAGCAGATACCATATATTTCAACAGAATTTGTTAAATCCAATAGCTTATTCTGCGCGACTTGTATATGAATGATTGGCATAGGTGTTGCTAAATATCCTTCATCCCAGTCATTTTACTGTTGCAATAGCCCGGTAACGTTCCGGTAAATGTAAAATCATAATGGAACTGACCATCATGTGACCTACTTCCTTGGTACCAAACCTGCCAGAGTAGGAAGTGATTTTAAAATCATGCCGCTCTTCGGAGTGGCTAATTTTATTTCCAACTACTTACTGTTTACTTTATAACTTCCCATTATTGCTATAACTAGCGGTTTAATAAACTTCAAATTATTCGTCTAATTAGAATTATCACATTTGTATTATCCAAAATTTTCAGCAATATAAAGCCATGAGTAAATTATAGCATTTTTTCTACTTATTTCAATTTATTTCGACACATATTTATTAAATATAAAACAAGCCCCTATATTATTCCAATGTAAGTGCTTGTCATTTAGTTATATATACATAAATTATAAAGAATAATTTAATTTATTTTTTATCCTATCAAAATCAGATGAATCTATGCCAGCTGTTTTCTGGATTTTCCATAATTGTATCGGCTTGTCGTCATCAATAACAGATTTTATGATATTGTTGCATTTTCTTATATTAAATTGTCCCACAGTTTCTTTATTACTTTCAATAACAATATTAAAGCTGAAAAATTAAAAAATAAAACAATATTATTATTATAGTAATGTAGCATTGAAAATCAAAACAGATGAAGGTTTACATTGCTTTTACTTCATCTGTTCTTTAAATGTTTTATCAAATTATATTTGTTACCTAACTTTGGACATTTCAAGCTACTTCAAGTTCTGTCCCACTGGAACATAAGTATAAAAAAACACCACTTGATAAAAATTAATCTTTATATATTTTGTTTATTACTTAATAGTCACTTTAACCGTACGTGTTTCATTGTCCCAGTCAACTTCACCGAAGTTTTTTAACTCACTTGTAGAAATTGCGGTATAACCGTTAAGGCAGTAGATCTTGTTAACTTTAATTGCCTCGCTATCAGCAGAGGTTTTCATAAACACCTTAAGATCAGACGTAACTATATCATATAAGAATTGCCCTTTCTCTAATTTATTGTAGTACTCCATATCCATTGGCTTAATTTCTTTTTCGCCGTTCCTAGTAATAGTCAATGAGCGAAGCTCCTGATTCCAATTTTTATCAAACCCATAGTTTCTTAAGTCTTCAGCAATAATAACAGTATCACTTGGATCACCGTTGTATACAAAAGTAGGAATTTCATTGCCATTAATGAATGTTTTTATATCTGTCGCTATAATTCCGATTTTAGGTTCTAATTTTTTTCTATGACAGTATTTGTTGTGGGTATAACAGCTGCAGCCGCTGCAGTGCTTTTCGTAGTTGTCGAAGTGGTTGCTATAGTTGTTGTTTTATATGGACATACACCTCCACTATGTAAATGTGCAGGATATCCGCCGCAATGATAATGATAACTTCCTAATCCACTTTTGTTTTTATTATCTTTGTGTCCTCCATTGCCGTCGGTTTTGCCACTATGAGCAAACGAAGGTGTTGTGAATAAGTAACAAAAAACCATAAAAATAGCTAAAATTTTAATTGCAAGCTTCTTTTTCATCCTTTATCTCCCTTAGTTGGAAAATTATTGGTATGCATCTATTGTAGTAAAGATATATATGTCAATTAGAAAGACCTCTGTTCCATTGGAACAGAGGAAAATAACTTTGTATTTAATATATTTATGATACAAAACAAGGGAAGATCCCTTTAATTGGTTCTGCCCTTGTGAAAAATTATTTAAAAAATTATGTCAGTTTTTTGTGTTTCCATATAACTTGAACCGGTCTAAAAATATTCTCAGTTGCAGCCATGCATCTATGTTCCGTCTGTTTCCTTTGTTTTAGGTTTATATTTGCCAGCAGCTATAGCATTTGCTGCAATAATTTCCATTCGTTTGATTGCCATTTCTTTATCATCTGGACCTTTGTCCCGACAATTATCATCACAGATTATAATGTGAGTGTTACCAATCATGAAGTCTTCAGCAATATTTCCAATTGGTATTTTTGCTTTAATCATTTATTTACCTCCAATCATTTAATTTTATTGTATTATCCCTAATTTTACTATATTCTTGGTATCCTTGCCCCAAATGGGTTCATTTATACTAGTTTACACGAAATTTTTACAGGCTCAATTTTAATTTACACCACTGATTAAACTAAATCTTAATAATAACGGTTTATTTATTGTCCAAGTATATGCTGTCATGGTCATCAAAATCCAACCCTTAACTATAACCTATAATTAAAATTTATCATAAATAATATAAATAATACTTACTGAAAAGAAAATTGTATAAGGGTGAATAAGAATACAATATAGTAATTTGAAATCAATGCCGGTTAAAATAATGTATTGTAATATTTTAAGTCAGGCGCCCGGATATGCCCGGATGGATCCGCATGGTCGGAAGCTAGGGAAGGATTGTGGGTGTAATTCTACTGAAGAAAATCTATATTTTTGTTCCAGCATGCGAATAAAGTAAGAGGATTAATAGTTGCTTCAAAGATATAAATTCCCAAAAATAGCACAAAGATATATTTACAAAATCAAAAAAGGTGATATACTTAATCCATACCGAACGTATGTTTGATGATAGAAATTTGTTGAGCAGATAATTTTTTAAGGAGGTGACCGGAAATAAGCATGAAGAGAACCTATATTTCAATCGATTTAAAGTCATTTTATGCTTCGGTAGAGTGCATAGAACGAGGACTTGACCCTCTTACAACGAACTTTGTCGTGGCGGATCCAAGCCGTACTGAAAAAACCATTTGCTTGGCTGTTTCTCCCTCCCTTAAAGCATATGGTATTTTCCGGTAGAGCAAGACTGTTTGAGGTTGTGCAAAAGGTTAAGGAAGCAAATGCAAAACGGCTGCTCAAAGCACAAGGACAACTTTTTCAGGTTCTTCCTTCAGCGATACTGAATTGAAATCCTCACCGAATATGTCAATGGACTACATTATTGCCCCACCGAGAATGGCACGCTATATAGAGTACAGCACACGGATTTACAATATCTACTTGAAATACATCGCACCTGAAGATATTCATGTCTATTCTATAGACGAGGTATTTATTGATGTAACCAATTATCTGAAAACCTACAACCTTTCAGCTCGTGAGCTTGCTACGAAAATGATTCTGGATGTTCTTGAAACGACCGGTATTACAGCATCGGCTGGAATTGGAACAAACCTGTACTTGTGTAAAATTGCTATGGATATTCAGGCAAAGCGTATACCAGCGGATCAAAATGGTGTTAGAATTGCTGAATTGTGAATCATGTCGTGGATGAGTCAACCGTCCAAGAGGTGAACAGTTCTGAACAGCTTAACCTATTTACGGACTACATAGCTGTGCAGAAGAAGAAAGAGGAAGAAGAAGCTGAGCTTACGCGGGAAAAGAAGGTGCAAAAAGCAATGCTGGAGATAAAAAAGAAATATGGCAAGAACGCCATTCTTAAGGGTATGAATTTGGAAGAAGGGGCTACCACGTTAGACCGGAACAATCAGATTGGAGGGCACAAAGCATGACGACAAAATACAATGATATCATTCATCTGCCACACCATGTCTCTATGACACGTCTTCATATGCAGCTATTGATCGAGCAGCTCAGTTTTCCCCTTTCGCAGCTCTGACCGGCTATGACGCCGCTGTCAAAGAAACTGCAAGACGGACTAGTGAAAGAATAGAGTTGGATGAATACATGAAGGACGATTTGAGGCATAGGCTGCAAATCATCGTGGATCGGCTTAAAGAGCATCCTGAAATTGCAATTACCTACTTTCAACCAGACACGAAAAAAGAGGGCGGAACATATGTTACTGCTGTCAGTGCAGCTAAAAAAATAGACGACTATGAGAGGATTATTGTTATGTCTGATAGGACAGTAATCCACATTGATGAAATAATCAATATAGAGGTGCAAATATTTGGAACTATGGAAATCCATCCGTGTGATGAATGAATAACGATAAATTGGGATTTGGTAACTTCGCACTATGCTTGTACTATACATGCAGCTCGTGCTAATTCCCGTATTGCCCTTTCACATAAGGCAGTATCGCACATGTAACTTCGTCGGCGGTAATTTTACTTGTATGAATTTCAGGTGGCCGGCCCGCCGAGTTCGTACAAGAAGAATATCTATCGCAATCCGAGCATTTTTCAAAACCCTTCCCTTGTCTGCAATACGTGCTCTTTTGAACACAGTCGTACCAATGACAACCGTCGCAATTCTTTTCCCAACTATCAACACCATATAACGCCGTGCAACACGCTCGTGCATATTCCATTTCTTCGGTGGTGACCGATGTTTTGCCCTTGTAATGAACGCATAAATCACAACGATGCCCACATTCACCACTGTGAATATGAGTTTTCGGCAAAGGCTTGCGGTTGGGTTTCTTTTTAATGAGAATAAGTTGTTTCACGACTTCTAAAGTGGCTATGTCTTCCACCCGGATTAACATCCATTTCCCGTCGTGAAGCGTGCGCTCTTTGTCATAAAGGTCTTGTATCTCTTTTGGAAAATCGTTGCGTTGCGCTTCGAATTTTTCACGCACGGCTTTGCCGAAGATTACTTAAAAATCATAGTGATCCTCGTATATGTTAATTGAAAGAATAGTTTTCTTTCCCTGACGGAACTTCAAGCAATCAATGTCGTAATACTTGCCCGGCACCTCATCGAGAACATACTTGCCACGCATGAAAC
>DAMAEI010000017.1:50325-52239 GCA_031997345.1 Sedimentibacter sp.
ATGTCATATTATAAAATATTAATAATCCACATTTCGAAACTGCCCGACAAATTCTTATTTATCGATTTAATAATAAATTGTTAGTCCGTAATTTTTACTATTTAACATAATACAACTAATTCCATTCTGAAACCTTAATCTTTAATAATTCATTTTTAATATCTATGCCACGTTCTACAAAAGACGTGCAGAATTTTTGGGTAATACTTTGAAATATATTTTGTGCTAATTTATTAATATCATCAAAAATCTCTAATAATTCATCATTCTCTATTTCAATTACTAATCCCTTTTTAAATCTATATCTTTGTTGAAGATGGATAGGCACATTCTCTATTATTTTTTCACTAACAATACCTGAACTATGAACAATAGTATTTCTTTTTGCATTATATATGATTAGTTTGTCATTTGGATAATCAAGCTTTGGATTTATTTGTGTAAACCATTTCGCTTTTTTTATCAAGCTGTTCTTGCCAAATTGTATAAGGTTCTCTTTTTGCTTTTCTTTGCTTAATTGACTATGCTCATTATATAACAGCCTTACATTATTAACTAAATAATTGTCTAACAATGTCATAATAATTATAAAATACCAATTATTATTTCTGATATTTTTTTTCCTTAAAAATTTTACTTTTATATCTATAGCGGATAAAATTTTATCCATTTCTTGAAAATTTGTATCTTCATTTATTAATCCATTTTCTATTCCAATCGTTTCTATTACTTGCTTAATGTTCTTACCACAATAGTCAAGCATCCCTCTGTTACCTATGATACTCTTAATCTCATCAAATCTATTTTCAATTAAGGCATGTATTTTTATGTACTCTTTTAAATCATTATTATAGTATCTATAAAGTTCCTTTATTTCTTCCTCTTTTATTTCTCTAAGACGATTAGTTTCTTCAAGAAATTCATTAATGTATTCGCATATTTCAACGTGTTTCTCTTCTGAAAACTTTTCTTTTTTCCACATTGTAACTCCTTTCATCAGTTTGTCATTATAGATATAATCTTGCCTTATGAAATTGTCGGGTGGCTTTTTATTATTCCATCAGACTATAAATCTACGAAAAACACTATATTGTCTCATAAATCCGTTCCCTTGTAGTGTAGTTACTAGGATGGTCAAAATCATTCTTCTAATTGTGAGAAGAATGATTTTATCAAAGAGAGCGACATATAATTTTTCGGATTAGGAAAATATTTTTATATCTTTCAAGTCAATCTGAAAATGATTTCGAAATTTAAGCATCAAGTTTTTTAATTTCATCCTCTATCACCTTGTACAAATCAGTTTTTAGTGGTTCACATATGTCCGATTTATCAAAAAGCATAATTCTCATATTAATATATTTCCTGTACTTTTCTCTTACTCTAAAATATCCTTCTATCTGGATTTTAGTTACTTGTCCATCTTTGACAAAGTCCATAATAGTATTTTCACTCAAAAAGGGGGTGCTTTGTAAATTGTTAATAATTGAATTTTTAAAGTCTGTACTATTAAAATCAAGTTTAGGAACTATGAGTTTTTCGACAATTTCTTGATTGAGTAATTCCACGTAAGTTCTACATTCCCGATAAGCTTCTTTCAATAATAGAACGGAAATCGAATATTTATTCTTTTCCCTTTCAATTGCTTTTTCATCTATTTTTTTGTAAGTGATTTTATATAGGATTATTATAACAATAATATTTATAAACCCTATCCAAAAATCAAAATTTATGTTGGACATCTTAAAACCTAAAAGAGAGGGTATATTTAAATAATCTAAAATTATCAAGATAGCAATAGTTACAATAACTATTATAATATACTTCTTTTTCATAATTTTCTCCTGCAAAAATTTCACTTTGGATTGTCAACAGTAAACTAAACAACTTTTTTAAGGGTATTGATTTTATATT
>DAMAEI010000018.1:0-4499 GCA_031997345.1 Sedimentibacter sp.
TTCAAAGGATAAAATAGAGGCAATGAAAAAAGAAATTTATGAAGGGAATTTTGATTTTGTTGCAGCTGCACTTATGGAGAACTATTATGACCCTATGTACGGCTTCAAATCCGGTAAATTGGATTATTCGACCAAGTTCACAAGCGGTACCGACCCTGAACAAGTTTCCGGGGAAATAATCAGCTGGTATGAGGAAGAAGTTAAAAAGGCAGAGACAAAGTTATGAAGGTAAACTTTTACGATGAGGTAGATGATGCAGAGTTAAAATTTGCCGTAATTATGACTAAATATAAAGATAAATGGGTATTTTGTAAGCACAGGGAAAGAGAGACCTATGAAATGCCCGGAGGGCACAGAGAAGCAGGCGAAACCATAAATGAGGCTGCCGTACGGGAGCTTCAGGAGGAGACCGGAGCAATTGACTTTGAAATCAGACCTGTTTCAGTCTATTCGGTAACAGGAAAAACCCGGACTAATCAAAGCGGTGCCGAGTCATTCGGCATGCTTTTCTTTGCAGAAGTTCAATCTTTTAAGGGCACTCTGGAAAATGAAATCGAAAAAATAGAATTCTTTGATAAAATGCCAGAAAAACTAACCTACCCCGAAATTCAGCCCGATCTGTATGATAAGGTAATGGAGTCGATAAATTATTTATTATAAGGTTAAATAGATACTTGCATTAATAAATCAAATACTGCAAAATATTGCCAGAATAGTTAGAGCAGGGTATGGCTGATACATCCCAATGAAAGGAGGAAACTCTTTTGAAGGGAGGTGAAGCCTTGTCAATATATGAAAACTTGACATTAATGATTGCATTTGCAATGTAGCCAACTGCCTATTCTTTATCTTATGTAAATTATAATCTAATTATTAAAAAAATCAATATAAATATTATTGTCTACTTATGATAAGCCTCATTGGCATTAATCTTAAATGCCCTGTATATCTGCTCCAGAAGAATTACCTTGAAAAGCTGATGAGGAAAGGTCAATTTTGAAAAAGAAAGCTTGAAATCAGCCATGTCCAGCACATTCTGACAAAGCCCGTTGCTTCCGCCTATTATAAAGGTTATGTCTGATGTGCCGCCAACTGCCAACGTGCTGATTTTTTCTGCCAGCTCCTCGGAACTCAGCATTTTTCCATTTACATCGAGTACAATCACATATGAGCCTTTTGGTATTTTATTTAATATTTTAGTTCCTTCCTTTATTTTTACCTGTTCTATTTCCGCTTGCGAAAAGCTTTCATCGGCTCTTTCGTCAGAAAGAACTTCCTCCGTCAGCTTGCAAAATTTTGACAGTCTCTTTGAATATTCATTTATTGCATCCATAAAAAATTTTTCCTTGATTTTTCCCACAGAAATTATTGAAATTTTCATATATAGTTCCTTAATTAAAATTTTTTGTGCTAAAACACTTGTTTGATAATATAATAGTATAACAATTAGCAACAAAATTAAAGGATTTTTTTAGTAAACGTTTGCATGTTTGTATTGATTAAAATTTAATTATATGCTATAATTCTTAAATAATCACGCTAGCTCAGTAATAAAAATATTAACCGTGAGGTATGGTATGATAATAATCAGAAGAATTCTATGCATTGCATTGGCACTTTGCATGATTGGAAATAGTGTATATGGATTTACTAATAAGACATTGAATGAGGATGCGACAAAGGCCAACCTTGAGGAAACCTACGGAATCAACATTGTAATTCCTGCCGGGGAAGAGTACAAGGACTACGGGGATTGCATGATGGTGTTGGAGTGCGGGTTAAGAAGATTCCCAAATGGAATGATTAAAGAAATCACAAATTACTATTTAGACAATAAAATAACGACAAATATTATATTCAGCAAAACTGAAAAAGTAGGCGACTTGTTCTATGAGTACAAATTTAATACCGGTAGCGCTGATATACATCTTAATGTACTTAAAAAGAGCCTTTACCATGATACCTGTGCGGCATCGGAAGAAAGTCTCGTGCGTGAGATGAGCCATTTTGCAGGAGATTATATATTCAGAATATACGGGCATGAAAAAATTAAAAAAGAGTTTGACAAATTCAACGAAGGATATCTCTATGGCACATGGGGAGAGGAATATGACAAAGTATTTGCAAACAAGCATTCAGCAATGAATCTTAGAGACGAGGTTGCTGATTTGATATGGCTCGCGGTGACACGCCCTGATGTACTGAGAAATGCAGGCAACGGAGACTATTCAGTTATCCATAAAAAAATTGAGTATCTGGCACTGGTGGCAGACCAATGCTTTGTGTCAATAACACCGGAATCAAGACTGTGGCTGGAAGCAATACCACAGAAGCCTGATGAATGGGCATTGGAAGCAATTAAGTCCATGAAAGAAGCCTCGCTCATTCCGGAGGAATTTGACGGCGTATATAATTCATATATTACAAAAGAAGATTTTTACACATTAGCACTTAATATTACTGAAAGCAAGCTGGGGGAAGAAAATTTCGTCCAGTCCTTCGAAATAATAAACCAGGAAAACAATGTTGCAATAGACCCCGTAAAGGGCGAAGCGTTTGTTAATAAAAGTGAGAAAATTCATGGTGAGAAGAGGTTGCGGGAGGCCTATCAGATGGGTCTTATAGATGAAAGCTGGAGATCTGTTTCAAAGGAATATATGACTAGGCTTGAAGCCGCAAAGCTTTTCAGCTATATAGGCAATGAGCTGGGTATGGATATTTCCGACTATAAAGTAATTGATTATAATGATATTTCAGATGTTAAGGAGACCGAAAAACCGCTTATATACTTTGCTGCAAACTTAGGTCTGTTTAATGCGGACGAAGCTGGCTTCAGACCTTCTGATTTCTGCACTTATCAGGAAGCTTACATTATGCTTATGAAATTTTATGACATTTTGCAGCCGTACAAGCATTAAATTCAAATACATATTTATCAAAAGATAAAACTGTGTTATAATGGTAAAAATGATGAGGGTAGAAATATGACTGACATAAGAAGTATTGTTATTAGCGTTGTATTGATGCTGAAAAAATATACCTGCATTAATATTACCATATATGAAGATGAAGACGAAGAGGACTACAAAAACGGTATTTTTGTATTGCCTCTTATTGGTTTTGTCATGGGCTTTATGGCACTCCTTATTTCATCGCTCAGATTTTTTTATGACGGCTTTTTTATCAGCACATTAATTTTGGTCTATTACAGCATAATAACGGGAACCATCAACATGAGGGATACCTATAAAACACTTAACTACTACATACGGCCCGGTACACAGTCAGAGCACCTTCCCGGATATATTGGAATCACACTAATTATTTTGATGTACATTTCCCTTTTCAGGACAGTTCCGCCGTCAGCTGTGGCTGTGGCATATACAGCGGGATTTTCCAACCTGATAATTTCAAGTGCACTTATAAACAGAGATAAAGAAAACACCTCAATAATGAAGCACTGTACTAAGTATCACATTATAGCCGCCTTCGGAATTTCATTCCTTGCTGCCGCTATATTAAACTACAGACTGGTTATACCATTGTCCCTTACATACATGATATCCGGGGCAATCATAAGTACACTGGATGAAAAAGCCGAGATTCTTCCGAGCTCAGCTGAGGGCACCATCATCGAAGCAACACAGCTGCTGTTTTTGATTGTGACATACTTGCTTAAGATATAAAAAACTATTTATACCCTGTGACCTCAAGGGTTAGCATTCATAGGGATATGATGTGAACCCCTATGGCAAACAGGTACGGAAAGGCTTCAGCTTATTTTGTTATATTTATACCTCTGTCTCCAACCACAACATTTCCATCTTTTAGTGAAATATATGGTGAAAATTCAACTGTTTCGCCATTATATGTCAAACAAATTGTTGCATCTGAGAAAATATCGCTCACATTACACTGAATTATGAATGGGCGGCACTCCTTTTCTTCAAATAGCAATGATGAATCCATCGTCTGTATATCATTTTTATACAACGATACGGTCATATTTGAATATCTCGGTATAACAAGATAGTATTCTCCTTGTGATAAATAGTGAATTGGTATATTTTCGCTATCTAAATAATTTTGCACATAAAACGAAAGCTCATTTACTTCATCATAGCCTAAATATGCCACAGCATATAGTTGATTCTTAAGAAAAGGTATGGATTCTATCTTGCTTATTTCATAATCAGAATCGTCTTTTTCCGTTTGTGCTAGAGAACACCCTGAGAATAACACAACAAAAGTAATCATTACCGCTAAACATATCGCTATTCTTTTCATTTTTATTTTACCCCACAAAATATAAGTTTCCTGTAGCTTTGTTTTAATTCGCCTGCAAGAGCGAATGCTCATAATCTCCAAAACCGAAAGCAATCTATATCAATAATCAAGAAAAATTGGTCAGGTGATTTTGTATATGCGTTTACTCTTGGCTTAACAGTTATTTTTCGGCAACCACGCCACTTGGTGTACAATATAACATAAAAGCATGC
>DAMAEI010000018.1:4509-13141 GCA_031997345.1 Sedimentibacter sp.
AAGAATTTAGCGCTAGTCGTTAGACAAATGAAATTCAGAACCTCGTTCTACCCAATTTTCTAACCATGTACCACTTTCGAAAATCAAATTACCATTTTTGATTGAAAATATATACTTTTCTTCCTCGCTTACAGTGAGAATCAGTTTTTTATCCGTAACAGAATATTTACCGGTCGGAGCAAAGTTTAAATATGGAGGGCCTAGTAGTATAAATTCATTATCGCCTTGCAATTTTAATGTAGATGCTGATAAAATATCACCATCTGAAACATAAGTCCCTGCTTTAAATAAAAACTCATTCTGCTCGTTTGAACATGCCGAAAGCATGATTATCAATATAAGAGTAATTATTAAAAATACAATTTTATTTTTCACGTGCTATTTCTCCTTGAATATTGCCGTCTATCATCTGGTAGATGAAGTAATACATTACAATTATATCACAACACCTCCGTGATTCAAGCATAACTTCGAGCAAATTGATACGCTTACTTCGATATTTATGTACACTCTGCATTATGTTATTATAATATTGAAAATTTTGACACAAACGACTTGCATGGTATAATTTACAATGAATAACTAATATTGTAGATTGTTTTGTAATGTGATAAAATGCAATATTTAAAGGAAAACAATGAATATTAATGCGAAAATACGTAAAATTATCGAAAATTTCTTAACTTAAAGCTTTAACAAAAAATCGGTATATTTCAATGTAAATTTTCGTCTAAAATAAGCTTTTCAAGGTTTTTAAAAGATAAAGCATAAAATGTCGTAAGTTACGTAAAGCATTTTTGCATAATTATTTCCTTTGCTTTGATGTACAACTCATGTTATGCAGTAATGCAGGTGTTGCTACAAGCTACTATATACTATATAGCATAAATTACGGATTTTAACGGATATATAATGGATTAAATTCTATTCTCATGCACTTATGCCTATTTCCCTGTTTCTGATTAGCAAGACCTAGGCAAAATTAAAGACAGATGCCGGGGAAAAAGCTGCAATATATTACAATGAACTTGATATGGCAGCTCATTTCAACTATAATGGAAGAAAATAGGTATTATGTCGGTACGAATTAATTAAATGCGTATTGACGGGAGTGTTTTGGAGGGATAGAGCTATGATACAACATTTTGCATTTAGCTTGCTTTTTACAATTGTATTTTTAAAGATATTTATTGACAAGCTGTCTGAGACAAGGTTTTTCAAAAGAGCGGAAAATATAGAAAGCAATAAAAAATCTTGTATACAGGAGCTGCATAAGCATAAGGCTGCCACGCCGACAATGGGCGGTATTGCTATCAACCTGACATTGCTTGTTTCTACTATAATTTACAGTATCTCAACAGGCAGAATAATATGGACTAATATTCTCTTATTGTTATTCGGTCTGATGGGGTTCATTGATGATTATATCAAGGTTAAGAAAAAGAGGGATGGTGTAACCCCAAAGGAAAAGTTAGTTGGTCTTGTAATTATAGGCATAATAACAACTGTATATTTAATTGTTTCCGGACGGATAGATACTCAGATTAGGTTCCCGTTTATAAGTACTTCCATAGAAATCAATATGTATCTGTATGGTGCTTTGATGGTTTTACTGATTGTTTTATCAAGCAATAGTGTTAATATTACAGACGGAGTTGACGGGCTTGCATTGGGTATATGTTCCATAGCCTTTGTCTTCATCGGGATAGCCGCATACCAATTGAGAGCTGATGATGTGCTGTTTGGAGCCATAATCATGGAAGGAGCTTGTCTTGGCACTCTGTTTTACAACAGATATCCTGCTAAAATTTTTATGGGAGACACAGGCTCTCTTCTTTTAGGCGGGACAATTGCGGTATTTTTGATTGAATTGAACATACCTCTATGGGTTATTCCTGTACTTTGTGTTTGCATTTTTGAAACAATCAGCGTGATAATACAGTTATTTTCATTGAAGTACTTTAATAAGAGGGTATTCAAGATAGCACCTTTCCATCACCATCTGGAAAAGTGCGGGTGGAAGGAAAATGCCATTACATTTACATTTTGTATTATTACCCTTGCTGCATGTATTATTGCATATATGGGCTTGGCGGTATAACGTGACGAATAGTATGTACAGGAGGTACTCATGGTAAAAGTGGGAATTATCGGTGCAACCGGATATGCGGGGCAGGAATTAGTAAGGCTGCTACACGGTCATCCTGAAGTAAAAATAACTAAAATTATATCGGAAACATATATAGATAACAGATATTCTTATGTATACCGGAATTTTACCGGGTTTAGTCAAGAGAGCTGTTTGGCTCTTGATTATGAAACTATTGCCGACGGTATCGATGTGCTGTTTACATCTCTGCCCTATGGCGTCTTGATGGAGAAGCTTAACGATGACATATTAAACAACGTAAAGGTTATTGATCTCGGAGTGGACTATCGTTTAATGAACAGCTTGGAGTATAAGCAGTATTATGGCAAGGATCATAAATCCATTAATCTTTCTTCCCGGTTTACCTATGGACTTTGCGAGTGGAATGAAAATGAGATACAAGCTGCAGAAAACATTGCCAATCCGGGATGTTTTGCAACAGCAATCCAGCTTGCACTGCTGCCGCTTATTAAAGAAAAAATAATTTCGACCGAAGTGACGATTGACGGAAAATGTGCGTTGTCAGGCTCGGGCAGAACCCTTACACTTGGAACTCACTTTGCGGAGGCGAATGAATCGGTTAAGCCTTACAAAATTACGAATCACCCACACAAAATAGAAGCTCGGAAAGCAATTGAGTATTTTGCTCATGAACAAGTAAAGCTAACCTTTGTACCTCATATTGTTCCTATGCAGAGGGGCATACTTGTTACCTGCTATGCCAAGCCTGCAATGAAAGTTGACTATGATTTTATCAGAAACATATACGAAAAGTATTATCATTACAAGCAGTTTGTTCAAATATTGGATCGCGGCATGTATGTGGAGACAAAATGGGTAAGAAATTCAAATATGTGCCATATAAATTTTGAGGTTGATGAGCAGGATAATTCATTAATCATATTTGCGGCAATTGATAATTTAATAAAGGGAGCGGCAGGACAGGCCATACAAAACCTGAATATAATGAATGGGTTCCCTCAAGGTACGGCAATTGATCATGTGCCCACATGTATTTAAATTCAGTTCAACCATGTACCTCAACTCCGGATTTTGTTTGCGTGTTTTTAATAAAGCTTGCAAATTTTAATAGAGGGAATTGAAAAAAATATTGAAAAGATCTACAGGTAAATAGAGACAAAAGAGATAGTTTTAAACTATCTCTTTGACTATATGGAACTAATATTGCCTCATTAATTACTCGTATATATTTAATTTAATTCTCAGTTTTTCAAGCATATCTGCGGTCATTGAATCCATATTGTACTTGGGATTCCAGCCCCATTCTTCCCGGGCGGCGGAATCATCCAGTGAATTTGGCCATGAATCGGCTATTTCCTGTCTTACGGGATCTACATCATAATTCAGCTCAAATTCAGGTATGAATTTTCTTATTGATTCAGCTAGCATTTCAGGGTCGAAGCTCATTGCGGTTACATTAAAGGCATTTCTGTGCTTTAACCTTGCTGGATCTGCCTCAATCAAATCAATGATTGCGCTTAATGCATCCGGCATGTACATCATATCCATGTAGGTTCCCTTTTGGATGAAGCTGGTGTAGCTTTTGTTTTTTAAGGCTTCATAATATATATGTACTGCATAGTCTGTTGTTCCACCTCCGGGAAGAGTCTTGTATGAAACGAGCCCGGGGAAGCGAACTCCTCTCGCATCTACTCCGAATTTTTTAAAGTAGTAATCACATAATAATTCACCAGATGCCTTGGTAACTCCGTACATGGTAGAGGGTCTCTGAATTGTATCCTGCGGTGTCTTGTCCTTGGGAGTTGAAGGTCCGAAGGCTGCAATGGACGAAGGAGTGAATACCATGCAGTTTTTTTCTTTGGCTGTTTCAAGGACGTTATAGAGTCCGTTCATATTTACGTTCCAGCATTGCTGGGGATCTTTTTCACCTGTGGCCGAAAGAATTGCTGCTAGGTTTACTATGGTGTTTATTTTGTATCTGTCTACTGTAGCTGCCAATGATGCCGGATCATTTACATCAACTGTTTCGAAGGGACCCGATGCAATAAGCTGCTCATGTCCTTCCTTTATCCTTCTGTTGCTTGCCACAACATTGTCTGAACCGTAAATTCTGCGCATTTCTGCCGTTAATTCGGAGCCTATCTGACCTAATGCTCCGGTAATTAATATTTTCCTCACAATACACCTCCATTTTTATTGCTGATTTTTTACTTACATATATTTTTTATCATCGTCAATGCCTTTGAATTTTTATTTCCCCATTTGAGATGAATTTCATCTTGGGGGATGAAGCCCTGTTTTTTCCAAAATTCAACTACATTATCATTATAGTCATTAACCACATCAATTCTGATTGAGTATTTTCCGGACTTCTGCATTTCGTTTTCAAACACTTTGTAGATAAGGGTTCCGATCCCTTTTCCGTGAAATCTGGAATCTATCATTATCAGCGATAAATAAATGCCTGCATCAGGTTTAAAGTCCATCAAACCTATTGTATCACCTGTCTGCACATCCGCGACAACACAGGACTGAAATCCCATGCTTTTCATTTCACTTATTTCACTGCCTATAAAGTCTTCGTCTACATATTCTAACCCCAAGTGATTCACTAAAAATAGCTTGTTTGAATTGTAAATTTCTACGATTTTATGAATATCATCGCCTGATGCTTTTCTTATCTTGTATAAATTCATGATTGTCTCCGATTTCAACCTGACGTCTTATGCCCATATTATATCACAAAATGCTTTGGAACAAAAGTATTTCCCGCATGACAGGACAATGTAAAAGCACTATATTTTTAGTTAAAAGATGATGTTTTAAGATAATCTTTTTATAATTTTGTTCGTAAATATTGGATTTTGGAAATTTTGGTACAATAATTGGAAGAAATATGTTACAATTTAACTAACAGGTTTATAGAGCTTACGGTCAAGCTGTGAGGATTATTAATTCAATGTAACTCCGGCTAGAATTAAAAATAAGAAAGTGAGTTGGAAATGAAAGAAAATATAAATACTGTATTATTTGACTTAGACGGAACGCTGCTTCCATTTGATCAGGATGAATTTATTTTCGGCTACTTCAGCCGCCTTGCAGCAAAGATTATTCCCATGGGTTTTGATAAGGATTCCTTTATTAAGGCAATTAAGGCAGGAATGGGAGCTATGATTGGAAATGACGGGACGAGGACAAACGAAGAGGCTTTTTGGGAAGTGTTCGAAGGTGTGCTCAATGTAAAGAGAGAGCAGCTTTTGGACATGTTCTTAGAGTTTTATAAAAATGAATTTGATGAAGTGAAGGAAATTGTGCCTGAAGGAATAAGCAGGAGAGAGCTGATAGACAATCTGAAGTCGAGGGGATATACTCTGATACTTGCTACAAATCCATTGTTTCCAATAGAAGCTGTGGCCACAAGGCTATCATGGATTCAGCTGTCACCTGAAGATTTCTCACTTGTGACAACATTTGATAACAGCAGATACTGCAAACCAAGTATTGAATATTTTCAGGACATTTTATCGAAGATTAACAAGAGTCCTGAGGAGTGTGTCATGATTGGAAACAATACGCTTGAGGACATGATATGCGAAAAGATAGGCATTACTGCAGGCCTGGTGGTTACTAATCTTGAGAATAGAAGCAATTATGATATAAGCCAATTTATTAACGGAACACTTGAGGAAGTGGTAGAAGCACTTTTGTAATTAAAAAGGAGGAAGGTTATGGGGAGAATAGGTTTTGTGGAATTAATATTGATGCCTGTATTCTTTTTAATTCCTGCGGTTATATTGTATTTCACAGTTAAGCTTGCCGTGAAGCACGCCATAAGGGAATTGAAAAAGGAAAATATTTTATAATTAAAACGGCGGAGGCACTGAATATGCCGCCGCCGTTATTTAATTTGACGATGATGAGCTTGCCGCAGCTGCAGAGCTTGCGGCTATTGCCGCACACATGGCTGCCTGTTGGGCAATTATCAGCGAAATAGTGCTGTTAACCGCTGCGGTTTGCATTGTATCTTTATTAAGGAAGTCCTTTTGTGCTATAATTCCGGCGTACATGAGACGCTGCTTACGTGTAATGCTGCTGAAGAATCCGAAGCCCTTTTGTTGTGACAGCCAGGCATCAATCTCGGCGATTTCCTGAATAATTTCATCCAAATCACCACCAGACATTGCCAGAACACCCAATGTTGGAAGTTCATAATCTGTACCGTATTTATTTCCCGCATCTTTCAACTTTTCGAAAAGTTCCATTGTTTTTCTGCACTTGGTATCTGAATCCCCATCACATAGTGCCAATACATGGCTGAGTGACTGAACAGCATTAGAAGAAAAGAAGTTAGGCTTTAAGCTGCGATAGCATTGCTCTGCATCCTCAATCATAGCAACATCTTCCTTATGTGAAAGAGCCATTAGCCCACAGAATGCACTGTCTTCACTGGACGTCAGAAATGGATGCTCCTTTTTCATCAGATTGTAGATTGCCCGTGTTCTCGATGCTATTTCTTCATACTGAGAAGGCTGGGACATCTGTGCAATAATCATTGCAGCAAGAGGCAGATAGGAAGATGTCCAGAAATCTTTCTTCAGCAACTCATATACCAGCAAACTATTTTCTAATGTTTGCTTCGGATTGCTGCTGGTTGCCAGCAGCGCAGCAATTGGTGACCTTGCGGTGCTTCTGAAGTTAGAGAAAACACTGACTTTCTGTTTGAGCAGGTCTTTGCAATCTTCCAAGACAGCCTCATCTACAGTCATGTCCTTTGAAGTAAAGATTCCAGCGCAGGCAAGGTTAATCAATCCACCATCCCAAGAGAAAACGGATTTAATCCGATCACGGTTTTCAATTAATTGCTCACAGCTTATGCGAGTATGTTCGTTCATGATATTATCCTCCATTACAATGATTTTCTTTTATGGTTAATATTTAGGATAAGCGCTGAATTCTATTATTCAGTTTGTTATTTTAATTATACTATATCATAAAATCTACTAAAAATAAAGGCGTTTCCATGTTAGGGCACAAACATAGAATATGAGTGCTGCTGATATTTGTAACATAAGGATAGATATGCTATAGTAAATAAAATACTGGTGATGGGCGGTACAGAGTTTGTAGGCAGAGCAGTTGCAGAATATATAATTTCAAGGGGGCATGAAGTGTCCATATTCACACGTGGAATCAGAACCCCTGGTTACAGCGAAATTCATATGCATTACAAGGGAGACCGCAGGAATGCAGCAGATGTTGGGAGTGCTATTAAGTATGAAGCCTTTGATTATATTTTAGATATTTCAGCTTATGTCCTATCAGATGTTGAAAATCTACTTAATAAGGTAAATACGAAAAAACTTAAAAGATATATTTTTCTCAGCACCGGTTCGGTATACGAACACTCAAATGAGCATATGAATGAAGATCAGGCAAGAGGGTTTAACGAAAATTGGGGGCAATACGGTATGGATAAGCTTGATATTGAAAATTATCTATTCAGATTGCAAAAGGATGAAGGGCTCCCTGTGTCCATAGTGCGACCTACCTATATATACGGAAAAGGAAATAATTTATACAGAGAAATATATTTGTTTGAAAGACTGGAAAAGGCTCTGACAATTCCGATTCCGGACAGCGGCAACAGGGTGCAATTTATTTATATAGATGATTTGATGAAATTCATCGAAAGTATTATGTTTGAAGATAAAGCCATAGGTCAGGCGTACAATATTACATATCCTGAGGCAGTCACATGGGAAAAACTGATTTATACAGCTGCAAATGCCATGAAAACGGACACAGTCAAAATTAAAAAGATAAGCAGCACAGGCATAAAACCAAGAGAGTATTTTCCGTTCAGAGACTGCACATATCTTCTCGATACCAATAAGGCCGATGTACACGGACTAAACATGCCTTCAATAGACCTTGCAGAAGGACTGAGACTCTCCTATGAATGGTATAGGGATACAAAGCCTGTGGTTAAAGACAGTAAGATGGATAAAGTTGAAATAGCATTAGAATGATTGCTTCATAGTAGAATTCTATAATAAAAAATGATGAAACAAATAGGAGGAATAATATGTTAAGGCATATGGGAACTGTTGAAATTATGACTGAACATCTCTTTCTCAGACGGTTTACTGCCGAAGATGCTGAAAATGTATACAACAATTGGACAAGTGACAGTGAAGTTAGTAAGTATATGAGGTTGAAGTAAATTAATCAATAAAAAATTAATAAACTATATTAGAAAATGGGAAAATACCCATATGAATTACTTAATTAAAGCTAAAAATCTTGGGTATAATTATATATAATACATATACCGGGAGGAATTTATGTCAAATGAGGAACTGATAAGCTTATTGAAAGTACGTTTTGAAAAAAATACGAATCTTCATGAGGGCATTGAATGGACTAAAGTACAGGCGAGGCTGGAGGCTGATTCAGGAAGGCTTTGGTCGCTGAGTGAAATGGAGAGAACAGGCGGCGAAG
>DAMAEI010000018.1:13201-20552 GCA_031997345.1 Sedimentibacter sp.
ATGACCGAGCAGGTGAGGAAGAGAGAAACAAAAAGGGTGTGTATCCTGAGGGAAATGTAATTGACATGGCTTCAGCCATGGGTATTGAGCTTTTAACGGAGGAGCAGTACAGGGAGCTTCAGAAGCTGGGAAAGTTCGATATGAAGACGTCAAGCTGGGTGAAAACTCCTGATGATATCAGGAAATTAGGAGGAGCCATATTTGCGGACCGGCGTTACGGACATATTTTCATATATCACAATAGTGCGCCTTCCTTCTACAGTGGCAGGGCATTTCGTGGTTTGTTAAGAGTGTGAATTCAAGATTTAGAGTAATAATAAAAACAAGGCCGACAGACTTGCCCTTTCGGGACGCAATTTGCCGGCCTCTAATAATTAACTAAGCTTCAATTTCTTCCTCGGACGTCTCATCTTTAGCACTGCTGCCTCGTCTTACTTCAACTATTGAAATTACACATTGTTCAGGATCAATTTCTGGAACAATGCCCTTAGGGAATTCTACGTCTTTGATATTTATATTTTCAACGCCTTTAACATTTGAAACATCAATTACTATATCGTCGGGAATATCCTGTGGAAGTCCTTTTACACGGATAAAATCCATTTGTGGAAGAACCATAAGTTTTCTGAATTCCAAAGCATCCAGACCTTTGAGCCTTACAGTTAAATCTGCTCTGATTTCTTCATTCAGTGACACCTGCTGTAAATCAACATTCAGCATTTCCCTGTTGATTGTGGAATACTGAATATCCTTAACCATTCCCGTTACCGAGCTATCGCCATCCATAGCAAGCTTGAAGAGTGCATTTCTTCCGTATGTGCTGAGGCCCCTTCTCAGTTCATCTGCCTTAACCAGAACGGAAACTGATTCCTTCCCTCTGCATGAAATGCTTGCAGGAACATATCCATCCCTGCGCAGCTGCTTGTTATTTTTGCTGCTTACAGTACTTCTTTTTTCAACTGTTATTACACCTAATTCTGACATTGTAAATCCTCCTTAAAAAATATGCTAAGTTTAATAACACCCCGCTAATAAAGATTATTAAAATAGGCCAAACATTTACTAAGTTCAACCTTTATTAATTCATACTTAATCATACCAAGATTTTACATAAATGTCAACCGGTTTACAGTAGTCAGTATATGGCAGAGCATTCGTTTAATGACAGTTATTTATGTCTTTTGCTAAGTTCTGACTTTATATCGCTAACGATGATATACAAGATCTTCCTTGCTTTTCTGCCTCGGTGCCAACTATTATCCTTTTATGGCGGACTTTGCCTGCTTGGTTGACCCTTCCAGCATTAAATGTTATAATAATGACAATGAAATCAGTAAATCAGGTGGAAATGTAAGAAAGTTGTAATTGAAGGGATGGTATGCATGAAGAATCACATGGAAATTATGAAAAGAAATCTTGTTGTTTTAACATTTATATTAACCATAACATTGATTGCAGGTTGCCAGAGTGGGCATGCTGATGCAGGACCCGGAAACAGTATAAACAGACAGATTGTACTTAACGGAGACAGCACTGACAGTGAGCGAAACGGACTATTGAAGGAAGATATAGAATTTTTTAAAAGGGAGCTTCCAAATAAGCACAAGAACCCATTTAGCGTAATTACCAAGGAAGAGTTTGAAGAAAGGGTTTCAACGCTGGAGCAAAACGTTGATAAAATGGATAACTACCAGGTATTTTCAGAGCTTGGTAAAATAATTGCATCCATTAAGGATGCCCATACTATGACAAACTATGTAGACGGCAAAAAATACCCGCTTGATTTTTATGTGATAAATGATGATATGTATATTGTAAATACACCCAAGAATTTAAAGGATATGATGTATTCAAAAGTCATATCTGTCGATGGTATTTCATGGGATATCATAAGAAATGAACTGAAGCAGCAAATTGCCTATGAAAATGAAAGCTGGCTGAAGCTTCTTCTCGGAAATTATTTCATACCTTCCTATATTTACGGCGCAGGTATTGAAAAGAAAGCCGCTTCCCATACTTTTATGGTTGAAAGAGACGGAGAAACAGAAGAATTTGAAGTACCTGTTTTAAATTTTGAAGATACAATTGATTTTTACGGGGACAAAAACAACGATAAAATGCTTGGTAATTTTGAAAGATATTATGATTATAAATATTTGCAGGAAAAGGCGCTTTATTTTGAGTACAATGTGTGTGCAGATATGGATGCTTTGAAATTTAAGGATTTCAATGATAGCATGTTCAAGGATATACAAGCAAATAAGATTGAAAAGGTTATAGTGGACTTAAGAGGCAATGCGGGAGGAAATTCCGAGATACTTAATCCGTTTACGGAAAGGCTTAAATCATATGTCAAGTCTAACAGCAATGTCAAGGTATATGTGCTTGTGGGTCGTAAAACAATGTCCTCCGGTATGTTTGCAATTTTCAGAATAAGGGATGCTGTACCGGATGCAGTTTGTGTAGGGGAGCCTACAGGCGGAGCAATTGATTGCTACGGAGACGTAAAGGTCTTTTATCTGCCGAATTCACAGCTTCCCGTGCAATACAGCACAAAGTATTATACACCGGATGTGCTGCTAAGCCCTTCAATAGAAGATTTTATTAATGGCAATGATGTTGTTTTAAATTATGTTTTGCAATAAATCCAATAAGATTATTTGAGGGAGGTAATACAATGAAGATGCCTGTTTTGTTCGTCGGTCACGGCTCTCCGATGAATGCCATTGAAAATAATGAATTTACAAGGACATGGAAAGAGCTTGGCAAGATTTTGCCTAAGCCTGAGGCCATATTGGCAATCTCAGCCCATTGGTATACGGAAGAAACACGTACCTCTGATGCGGAGGTTCCTGCAATGATTTATGACATGTACGGTTTTCCAGAGGAGCTGTACGAACTCAAATACCCTGTAAAGGGTTCACCAGTACTTGCAAACAAAATTAAGTCAAGAATCGGTGAACACCTGATCTTTGATAATCGTTTCGGTATTGACCACGGAAGCTGGTCTGTGCTCTGCCAAATGTACCCGGAGGCAGATATTCCCGTGGTTCAGCTTAGTGTAAATTACAATGCACCGGCGAGAAAGCACTTTGAGATGGGGGAGGCTTTAAAGGCGCTTCGTGAAGAAGGTGTTCTCATATTTGCCAGCGGCAATGTAGTACATAATCTTGCATTAGTGAACTGGAATATGGCAGGAGGCTACGAATGGGCACAGGAATTTGATGATTATATTATTCATAGAAATTTTGATGCGGTTATTGACTGGCATACTGCGGGGAGTAGTGCAGATAAGGCATTTTATACTCCTGACCACTACTATCCTCTACTTTACGCGCTTGGTGCATCCGAAGAGTCAGACGAGGCAGTAGTGTTTAATGACAAATGCATCATGGGAGCAATGTCAATGACAGGATACCTGTTTAAATAACAAAGCTATATGAATAAATAAAGGGGACGCAGTCCCCTTATTCAAGAAAATTTACAGATATAAGCTTTGCAGTATCTGATGCTTCTGTTGCTGCTTTGTAGATTGAGTAATTATTTATGGTTATTTCGCACTTCTTTTCAAAGGGCTCTGTTCCTAGCAGTTCTTTGAGCTCTTCGTAATTAAAGACAATTCCGCCCTGCTCTCTTATATTGTCCATATGAATGGGCAGTTTTTTAATTCCTTCATCATCGGCAACGAAATATACCATGTTATATTCGTAACCCTCATCGTAATACAATGTCAATTTCCCAGTCAGCGTTGCTTCGCCGGAGAAGTTGCACCTTACCCTGATTAATTCTTCAGGGGAATCCTGTGTACAATCATATTCAACATTTATATCCTCTGCTTTCATTCCTGCAATCATATCTCCTTCAAAAACTCTCACAGCTTCATCGCCATTTTTGAAATATCCATAGCTGTAGGTCTTTATCACAGAATCCTTGCCGTTCGATGAGCGGTCTTTATAAAAATATCTGAAGCTTATTGAGTGCGGCTTTTTGCCGCTTGCATCAGTAACCAATTCAAAAATGTCATCGTTTCCGCTTTTGTTTTCCTTCAATCCATAATAAAATTCATCCGAGGACAGAATTTTGATTTTAGATGCTTCTTCCTTTCCAAAGAAATAATAGTTATCTACAAATTCCTTGCTATTGTCAAGGTTATCAACACTTCTCAGCTCTCCTTCATAAATTATGGCGTATCTGTCCATAAAGCCGCCTCTATATTTATTTGCCTCATTGGCTAAAGGTGCAGTTATCATATTACCATCAAATTTAAACAATCCCTTATATTTATCATCAAGGGATATTACTTCTGTAAGCGTTTCATTAGGAGGTGCACCTCCGCCGTGATTGTACGTAACAGAATAACCTGTTGTCTTGAATTTTCCTTTTCCGATAGTGGAAAAATCGGCTAATTGATGGTACAATTCATTAGTTTCGACGAAGTATACCGAAAAGTTATTGTAATTGCCCAAGTAGGAAGGAAAATTATTCATGCTTTTTTCATCTGGAACGATTCTGCCTATTCTCAGGTAATTAAAAAACTCTCCGCCAGGATAGACGCTATAAAAGCCTTCGCTTTCTATTTCACCTTCAAATTCAATAATGACGCCGCCATCTTCAAACCTTCTTACATGGCTCACAATAAGCCCGCACACTCTGTCCTTTGCATGGACGGTTTCATCCAGGTCATTAGTTTCATACTCCTTGCCCTCATATTCCACGGTTCCTATGTTATCTGTCAGTTCAATCTCATTCAGCGGAACAAGCCATCCTTCCTGCGAAAAGTCAGCCATGACTTCAGCTTTGTATATACCCAGTTCCTTCGGGAGCTGAGCTTCAATAGCTGTATCATTATAGTATAAAGGAATACTGTCATCCACTTCGCGTCCATGCTTATCCTTTAGAAGCTGCTTTGTTTCCTTGTCAGGCAAAAAATATATCCGACCTCTATAAAAGCCGTCAACAATTATTTCCCCCGTATATTTTTCTTTCTCAGAATCGGCATCCTCTTTAGGATCGTTGTCAGTTACAGTCCCCTTTGGGTCAGGTTCATCTATATTCACATTTGAATTTGCGGCGCATGAAGCAAGCAGCATTGCAACCACAACAGTAAGTAAAATCTTTTTCATAACTACCTCCCTTGAGGAATATTAATGTTTCTTATATTATATATAATGATATTACCATATATTAGACGAAAAAGGTTTTTTATTTGTTCCAAATAATGTAATATTGTTATATCAGTCAATTACATGGGTATAATTTGAATTAACAACATAAATAATTCATATGGAAGGTGCTTATGGAAGAGAAACTTGAGAAAAAGCTGATGATTAAAAAGTTTTCCAAAATTTTAATAAAAAATATGCCTGATGATGTTACGGAATTTGATGGGTTGAAATATGATAAAGCTTCTGCAGGAAGCTATGACATAGTACTTAATTTTGTATTTGATTTGGATGAAATGGAAAAGGCAGTTCATGAAGCGGCAAAAAGCAAGCTGTTCAACAAGGGAGGCTATTTCTATTTAGCATATCCAAAGAAGGGAAACAAGAAGTATTCGTCATACATAGGCAGGGATGACATATTTCCTCGTCTGAAGGTAAATGATGAGGATGGCTTTGTGGAAGGAACCCCACTTAAATTCTCGCTTATGGTTGCGTTGAATGATACATTCACAATTGTGGGGATGAAATATCTGCCTGAGGGGTATATTAAAAAGAACACAATCAGTGCAAGGGTGGAGGATTATGTGGAAAAAATTCCGGAACTCCGCAGTTATCTATCGAATATACCTGATATTCTTAAAATATATGACGGTCTTGCAGCAGGATACCAAAAAGACTGGGCACGCTATGTGTACAGCACCAAGACTGAAGCTACAAAGGAAAAACGCCTGTCAGAGATGAAGGACATACTAAAAGCGGGATACAAGTCGAAAGCTTTATACAGTCAAGGGAAAAAGTGAAAACAATTACCATGTTTTTAACTTCGTAAATTTATCAACTAAGTTTTCTGCGTCCTCGACTATGTGATTGTCAAAGTTCATATAGCTTAGCAGTCTAATGGCATTTCTTGTCTGGGAGGGACCATACTTCAGCTTGTAGTCGAAATGTATTCCGTCGTCGGTGATATGCTCGCTGAAGTGGTAGTTGTCATATTCATTTTCTAAAATATGCGTCAGCTCAATATCGTGGGAAGCCGTCATACAGAGGCAGTCTGTGCTATGCAGGTATTTCAGCACGGCTGCCGAGGCGGCAATGCGCTCGATTGTGTTTGTGCCTTTCAATATTTCGTCTATAAAGCAGGTGCAGGGAATATTCTGCACTTTATCCAGTATTCTTTTCAATGATTTTATTTCCTTTATAAAGTAGCTTTCTCCTTCTGAAATACTGTCGCGAACAGCCATTGAAGTAATGACCAGCGAAGGTCTGAGCCTGAACTCCTCTGCTGCACATGTATGTATTGTCTGTGCAAGTATGCTGTTTACAGCCAAAGCTTTAATAAATGTAGATTTTCCGGAAGCATTTGAGCCTGTGACAATGCTGCTTCTGCTTATTAGCCCGCTGTTTGGAACAGGATCGGAAACCAAAGGATGATACAAGTCCTTAAAATGTATGGATGCTTCATTGTGGAAAGAAGGAGTGCAATAGAAGGGCATGCTTTTTCTCAATGAAAGTGTGCAAATTGCTATGTCGATTTCCCCGATACATGTGTACAACATGTGAAAGTCCTGAGAATATTCAGCGATCCTGCGTATTGCGTTATTGTAATTTCTTATGTCAATAAGAAATATAATTTTGATATATTCCATAATAACAGCCATATCTGAAAAATCTCTATGCAATATACCGGAGATTTTTGTTCGGAGATGTTTAAATGAATTGAAGCTTTTTTTTAATTCACTGAAATAAGGAGCTGATTCAAGACTTTTGTCACCGCATATTTTATTTGCGCACTGCAGTATGGATGAAAAATATTTTATTGCAGAAAGCTCACTTTCTATTTTTGACTTTGTGCTGTAATATACAAATCCGTTTAAAATAGCAGAAAATATGAAGAATATTATACCAGACTCTATATTAAAGATAGCCATAAGTATGCATATAACAGGAATAAGTGTTAAGATCTTGTATATGTACGGATGCTTCAATACTTTTGCATCAGCATCAAAAATAAATGATGCCATGCCGTTATAGTTGTATTTTCCGGTTTTTGCAAGATTTGTCTGTAGTTTCAGCCTATTGTCAGGATTATTTTCAAGATAGGAAATGAGGTCCTCCCGTTTCAAAAGGATATCTTTATCTGCCTGCGCACGGTGTAGTGTATCATACAGGCATTCATCACCAACGGAAGT
>DAMAEI010000018.1:20562-21408 GCA_031997345.1 Sedimentibacter sp.
CAGGAATTGATGCGCATAAATACCTGTTTCATATCCAGGTCATCCCAGGTTATGCCGTCGATTGCTTCTAAATTATCATTATGTGCTTTTTTATATCGATAGTAGCTGCCGATGCTTTCAAAATCATATTTCTTTTGCTTCGGTATTTTACCGAATGAATCAACAAGATTTTTTTTCAAGTTTATATTTGACCGTATAGATGATATTATCAGTGCGATAGTTATAACAGATGCAAAAATTGTAAGATATAATAAATAGCTCATTTTTTCCTCTTTATTTCTTATATTATGATTGAATAGAATAATAAATTTCATTCTTTTTAATGTGTTAGTTTTTACTTTACATCCATTATTATACCATATTGCCAAAAGGAATGTAAGAAAAACTGCAAGGTCGTAGTTGCAGTATTCAAAATTTTTGACAAACGACACAGGTCGTAGTATAATTAAGAATAGACTTTTAGGGACTTTCTGGTCTTGCGGTTAGGAGGTTCTTTTTATATATGGAGGTTATAATGGAAAACAAGAAAGTAATATTCAGCGGAATGCAGCCTTCCGGTTCTCTTACACTGGGAAATTACCTTGGAGCGCTTAAAAACTGGGTTAATCTGCAGAGCGAATATGATTGCTACTATTGCGTGGTTGACATGCATGCCATTACAGTGCCAAAGGAACCTAAGGATTTGAGAAAGAACACTCTTGAGGTTCTTGCAAACTATATTGCCGCTGGGTTGGACCCGGAACAGGTTACATTGTTTATACAGTCTCATGTTTCCGCCCATGCGGAATTATCATGGGTGTTAAACTGCTTCACCTACTTTGGAGAGCTCAGCAGAATGACACAGTT
>DAMAEI010000018.1:21418-33232 GCA_031997345.1 Sedimentibacter sp.
GAAGCTTGAAAGCAGCTCCATACCGGCAGGACTGTTTACATATCCAGTGCTGATGGCTGCTGATATCTTGCTGTATCAGGCCGATTTGGTACCTGTGGGAGAGGATCAGAGACAGCATCTGGAAATTACCAGGGACGTTGCACAAAGATTTAACAACCGCTTCAGTGATACGTTTAAAATTCCGGAGCCGTTTATATCAAAGGATGGGGCAAAAATAATGAGCTTGCAGGATCCCACAAGCAAGATGTCAAAATCAGATTCAAATGAAAATTCGTACATTGTGCTCATGGACAGTCATGATGCTATAAGAAGAAAGCTGAAAAGAGCTGTAACAGATTCCGAAGGAATTGTGCGATACAGTGATGAACAGCCGGGAGTAAAGAATCTGATAAATATTTATTCAAAGATAACAAACAAGACAAATGATGAAATAGTTGCATACTATGAGGGAAAGGGCTATGCGCAGTTTAAGGATGACGTGGCTGAAGTAATAATTGAAGAACTGAAACCTATTCAGGAAAGAATAGATTATTTGTTAAAAAATAAAGATTACCTTGAAAAAATCTATGCTCATGGAGCCGAAAAGGCAGACGCTGCAGCAAGAAAGACTCTCAGAAAGGTTTATAAGAAGGTTGGATTTGTACCGAGATTTTAGCATATTTGGAGGAAGCATGATTGTAATAAAAAATGGCCTTGTTAAGACCATGGCAGGCCGTGATATAGAGAACGGACAAATAATTATTGAAAATGGAAAAATAAAAGAGGTAGGAAAAGACTTGGATATACCGGAGGAAGCAGAGGTCATAGATGCGGCCGGGTTGATGGTAACTCCCGGATTTGTGGATGGTCACTGCCATATAGGAATGTGGGAAGAGGGCATAGGCTTCGAAGGTGAGGACGGCAATGAGGATACAGAACCAATAACTCCGCAGCTCAGAGCAATAGATGCAATAAATCCCATGGATCAAGGATTTCAGGATGCCATAGAAGGCGGCGTTACAACTGCCGTAACAGGACCGGGAAGCGCCAATGTAATCGGAGGAACATTCCTTGCCATGAAGACATACGGCAAAAGGGTGGATGACATGGTAATAAAGGACCCTGTTGCAATGAAAATTGCATTTGGAGAAAATCCAAAGAGAGTGTATGAGGAACAACATAAATCACCTGTTACAAGAATGGCAATTGCGGCACTGCTGAGAGAAACACTATATGAAGCCAAGCAGTATATGGAAGATTTGGATGCATCCATAGAGGATCCCGACAAGAAGCCCGATTTTGATATGAAGCTTGATGCGCTGTTGCCTGTCATGAGAAAAGAAATTCCCATGAAGGCTCATGCACACAGAGCGGATGACATATTTACTGCATTGAGGATTGCCAAGGAATTTGATGTAGAAATTACCTTAGACCATTGCACTGAAGGACATCTGATAGCAGAGGAGCTTAAGGCAGCAGGAAAGCCGTGCCTCATAGGTCCGACGTTCGGCTCGAGAGTCAAATATGAGCTCAGGAATAAAAGCTTTGAAACTCCGAAAATATTGTTTGATGCCGGTATAAAAGTTGCTATAATTACCGATTCTAATGTCATACCAATACAGCATATTCCCATGTGCGCAGGTATGGCGGTAAAGGCCGGTCTACCTGAGGAAGAGGCATGGAAATCAATAACTATAAACCCTGCGGAGATAGCAGGAATATCAGATAGAGTGGGAAGCATTGAGGAAGGCAAGGATGCGGATATAGCCATATTCAAAGGCAATCCTCTTCTGGATGTTGATTACGAAACGGCTATGACCATAATTGATGGCAAGATTGTTTACAAAAATCCTAAAGTAATGAAATAAGATTGAGGGACGCATCAGCGTCCCGATTTCATATAGTGGGCAAAATTGCCCATATGAATAAAAAAATTTGTTTTAGAATAAAAAAAACTTGCAAAATGTCTGCAGAAAGAATAAACTAAGCAGTGGAAAAAAAGAGGATGGTAAATATGAAAAATAAAATAATTAATATAGCGGTAATAGCCCACGTTGATGCGGGAAAGTCCACATTAGTAGATGCTTTTCTGCAGCAGAGCGGGATTTTTAGAGAAAATCAGGAATTAGTTGACCAGGTAATGGATTCTAATGCCATAGAGCGTGAAAGAGGAATAACTATTTATTCAAAAAACTGCTCGGTAATGCATGGCGATTATAAAATAAACATAGTAGATACTCCCGGACACGCCGACTTCTCATCTGAGGTTGAGCGTATTATGAAGACTGTTGATACAGTTATCCTGCTTGTGGATTCTATAGAAGGACCTATGCCTCAGACGAGATTTGTTCTTCAGAAATCACTTGCCATAGGTCTGAGACCTATATTGCTTATCAATAAAATAGATAAGAAAAACCACAGGGCAGAAGAAGTTGTTGATATGGTATTTGATTTGTTCGTGGAGCTTAATGCAACTGATGAGCAGCTTGATTTTCCAATACTTTACGGAGTTGCAAAGCAGGGAATCATACAATACGAGCTGGATAAGCCAAGCGACAGCATCGACCCACTGTTTGAAACAATTATAAACCATGTGCAGCCGTATCCGGACAGAGATGGGGATGATTTGCAGATGCAGATATCTTCCCTTGCGTACGACGAATATATAGGCAGATTAGGCATAGGGAGAGTTACATCAGGTACAATCAGAGAAGGTCAGACCGTATCTGTTGCAAAGCATGACGGCACAGTGGAGAAGCAAAAAATATCAAGTATATTCATATATCAAGGGCTCAGCAGGGTGAGTGTGAAGGAAGCGGCAAGCGGAGATATAGTTGTTGTATCAGGTATTTCCAATATTTCCATAGGAGATACAATCTGCACCGAAAACAAAGTGAATCCAATGGAGACTATCAAGATTGAAGAACCTACCCTGTCCATGAACTTTTTGATAAACACTTCACCATTTGTAGGCCTTTCAGGAAAATATGTAACTACAAGGCATCTTAAGGCAAGGCTTGAAAAAGAGCTTGAGGTAAATGTAGGTCTCAAGGTTGAGGCTTTAGAGGACGCAGTTGACGGCTACAAGGTATCTGGAAGAGGAGAGCTTCATCTTTCAATACTTCTTGAGAACATGAGAAGAGAAGGCTATGAGGTTGCAGTATCAAGACCGGAGGTAATTCTTAAGAAGATTGACGGAGTTGTGATGGAGCCTATTGAAAGAGTGTTTGTAAACGTGCCGGAAATATATTCGGGTTCGGTAATTTCAAAGCTCAACGTGCGAAAAGGCGTTATGACATCCATGACACCGGACGGAAACTATGTGAAGATTGAATACATGGTGCCCACAAGAGGATTGCTGGGTTATCGTACAGAGCTTATTAACGATACAAGAGGCGAGGGAACAATTGTAAGAACCTTTGACCATTATGAAAAATATAAGGGAGAGATACCTCAAAGAATAAACGGTGTTTTGATTTCCAACGATGAAGGAGATGCAATAGCTTATTCGCTGAACAATCTTGAAAGCAGGGGAACGTTGTTTATTAATCCCGGAGAAAAGGTGTATGAGGGTATGATCATAGGAATGTGTGCAAGGGGAGAGGATATTACCGTAAATCCATGCAAGGCTAAGAAGCAGTCAAACACGAGATCTTCATCGGCAGATGATGCCATAAAACTGAGTCCTCCAAGAATTATGACTTTGGAGACGGCACTGGAGTTCATAAATGATGATGAGTTGGTGGAGGTAACTCCTGACAACATCAGATTAAGAAAAAGATATTTGACTGAAATAGAAAGAAGAAAGAACGCAAACAGACTTAAAACTTCTAACTAAAAAGAAAGCTGTTCTCCGCGATTGCGAAGAACAGCTTTTTTAATTTTCAGGATAATTCAAATTTTCTTCCTTTAAATTACACAGTATTTCCCTGTAGAATTTCGCAGCTTCATATTTTGCCATGGGAAGATTCATATCTAGGTAGTTTCCGCATGAACGTGGGTCTGCACCCGGGATTTCACCTTCATAATTTATGATAAATTCAAACATTTCCTTTATAATATCAACGACGTCCTCTGATTTCAAATCTCCTTTGAATATAACATAAAGACCTGTCCTGCAGCCCATGGGTCCGAAATAGACGGTCAATGTATCATATTGCTTGTGATTCCTTAGAAATGTTGCTCCCAAATGCTCTATTGCATGAAGTTCCGCGGCATTAATAACAGGCTCATTGTTGGGCTCCTTCATTCTTATGTCAAATGTGGAAACCGTATTTTTTCCTACAATATCCTTTCTTGAAACATATAGACCTCGTTTTAACAACAGGTGATTTACCTGAAAGCTCTCAATTTTTTTCATCACAATCTCCAATCATACAGTTGATGTGTTTTATTCATTATACTATTTAAATGAGAAGTTGTAAAATATTTTTAAAAAAGTACTTGATTTGTCGTAGTAAATATAATATAATTACTACGACAGATACAGTACGACAGGTGAAGTAAAATTATAAAGAGGTATATATATGATTAGCAGTGATGTAAGTCGAGGCTACAATGATACCATGATATTATATCTTTTGCTTGAAGAACCTTCATATGGTTATGAAATTTCCAAAAGGATCAGAGAATTAACAGAAGAGAAGTATGTTATGAAGGAAACGACATTATATTCCGCATTTAAAAGAATGGAAGCAAACGGGTATATCAAATCATTTTCAGGCAGCGAAACAAACGGAAAACCAAGAACATATTACCAAATAACTGAAGCGGGGAAAAAGTATTACAAGGAAAAATGTGAAGAATGGGAAGTAACCCAAGACGTAGTTGGAAAATTTATAGCAAGGGAGTGTTGATATGAATACAATAAGAAATTATCTTGAAAATTTATTTTTAGGCTTACCACGTACAGAAGATATAAACAGAGCAAAAAACGAATTATTAGCCATGATGGAAGATAAATACAATGAATTGAAGGAAATCGGCAAGACAGAAAATGAAGCTATCGGAATAGTAATATCTGAATTCGGCAATCTGGATGAATTGAGTGAAACATTAGGAATAAAGCAGATTATAGAGAATAAGACAGAAACTTTTCGGATTTCGTATGAAGAGGCACAGGCTTATATAGAGGACTCAAGGGAAATAGCCCCAAAAACAGCAACAGGAGTTTTTCTTTGTATAATGTCGCCTGTCATCTTGATGCTTCTATTAGGATTGGGGGAGCTCGGCTACATTAATATTAAGGAAGACTTGCTGATAGCCGCGGGATTGGTGGTTATAATCAGCTTAGTGGCTTTCGGGGTGCTACATTTTATTAAGTTTTCAAGCAAGCTTGAAAAATATGATGAGCTTAAGTCGGAATTATTTGAAATTGATTACAAAACAGAGCAAATGGTGCTAAGTGTTAAGCAACAGGATGAGGAATCTTACAAATCAGCCGTAAGCATATCGATTGTATGCTATATTCTTAGTGCACTGCCGATTCTTACTATTCCTCTTATATTTGAAGCAGATGGACTTGGGACAATATCCGTGGCACTTACACTGACGATTGTTGCATTCTCCACCTACAATATCATAAGTAAAAGCAGCGTTCATGAAGCGTGCAATGTACTTCTGCAGCAGGAAGATTATTCTGTTAAAAAGAAGTCCAACAAAACACACCAAGCAGTATCCAGCGTATACTGGTCCGTAATTGTCGCTGTTTATCTCGGATATAGCTTTATTACACACAACTGGGCAATATCCTGGGTTATCTGGCCGGTAGCAGGAGTGTTATACGGTGGCATAAATGCTATTACACATGTAAAATAATAAAAATTCTTTAGAGAAAAGCAGTATCTATAATAAATGTAGATGCTGCTTTTCAATGTTTTAGTACCTAACTTCCTGGAAATACTATCACCTTCCACTATTAAAAATGATAGACTTATGAAATTTAATAATACGAAAAAGCCGGAGTAAAGGAATATTGGATTGTAGAGCCGGATACAAAGCTTGTAAATGTATTTATATTACAATCAGATGGCAGGAATGGACGAACTGAAATGTACTATGAGGAATATGAAATTAAAGTATCAATTTTCGAGGACCTTGAAATTGACTTAAGCTCGGTTTTTGAATCGGAAATATAATTAGAAACAAAAACAGAATCTGAAATACAGGATAATTTATTAAATTTACAGAATAAACTCAAAAGCAACAAATTAAGAGAAAGAAAACCACCGGTAGCGAACAATAGCCGGTGGTTTTTGATATGTTTGTTAAATCTTCGATTTCGCTGCCATATAGTCGGGATTTAGAACGACAGGAGTCCATTCTCCAGGGTTTTTCTTTTGCATTGACTTTGCATAAAGGTAGAAAGGAACACCCATTATCACATAGCCTATCAGTACAGCCCATCCGGAAAAATCCATAGCTCTGATGGAAGTATACATAACATAGATTGTAAATAATATGGAAACTATGCTGTAAAATTTAGGGAACTTTGCTTTATATGGTCTTTCCCACTCAGGGTGTTGTTTTTGCAATCTTATATACGACAGTGTTACCATGAGATATACAAATCCCGCAGCCAATCCGTAGATAGTGTATATGTAATTAACCCATGCTTCAGGAGCAAAGACTGTAAAAAACAAAGCAAGAATACCAACAACAAAATTAGCTAAATAAGGTTGACCGTTTTTGTTGATAACAGTTAATTTTTTTGTAAATTGTCTTTGTTCCGCTGCTCCATACAATGTTCTGGAAGCGGCGACCCAGAAACCTGATAATGTTGTCAAACAAGTTCCTATTCCCATTACTACGATGGTAACGCCTAACCAGTGCATGCCTACTATATCTGCAACCCTTGGGTCAACTATATCCGTAGCCGCAATCCATTCACGAGATACTATGCCGCCTACTCCTATTATTGCCATTCCGTAAATCAGGGTTGTTAATCCTAAAGAAGCAATGAACGCTATACCAATTTTTTCTTTGGGGAAGTCAGCTTCTTCCGATAATTGCGGAATTAAATCAAAACCTATAAATTTCATTATCAATAAAGCAACAGCCGCTCCATAACCGCCGGCTCCTTCAGGAAACAAAGGAAGTAATGTATCAAGGCTCCATTTATCGCTAAAAATAAAGAAAATATCTGCGATTATGGTAATTACCAGTGTTCCCCAAAATAATGCATTTTGTATTTTAGCCAAGAATCTTAATTCCATATTCGTTAGAAAGAACCATAAAAATACAATTACTGCTGCGACTATTTTTACTTGTATAAAAGAAATGGGGTACAGATAACCAACCATACTTGCAATACCATATGCAACGGTTGGCATTGCCATTATGTACAGAAGTAATATTCCCCAGCATGAAAACCACCCTACATTCCAGTTAAAAGCATTAGAAATCCATACATTCTGTCCGCCGGCATATGGAAGCATGCTTGTCAATTCTGTATAAATAAAGCAAAGAGGTAAAATTAATAGACCGCAAGTAACTAAAGAAGCTAATGAACCGGCACCGCTTAACTCAAACCAAAGTTTTATTTCAACCATCCATGCAGCAACCATTCCGCCGGCAGCCATAGCAATCATCTGTGACAACGATAAGCTTTTTTTCAAAGTATTTTCTGACATTGAGTTTTCTCCTATGTTATATTTGTGTTAAGTGCGTAGATTTCCGGATTAACCTGAAATCTAAAGGAAATCAGTTTTTAGAGAAAAACTGATTTCTTAATCTTGCTAAAAATTAATGCTAAAATGCTGCAGCTGTTTTCTTGTTTCTTTCAATTACTTCAATAGTTTCATCAGTGCTTAAAACGTCACAATAAATGTGATTCATTATTTTAAGTTCAGCATCGTGAAGTGCTATATCCGGTGCAGCACAGCAGTCTTCCACACAAATTACCTTTAAGCCGTCATCTGCAAGACCTCTTACAGTTGAAGCAACGCATTGGTCGGTTACTATACCTGTAACTACAACCGTTTCAATACCCATGTATCTCAACAGTTGAAGATAGTTAGTTCCTGTCGTTACACTATCGGTGGTCTTGTTAACTACGATTTCATCCTTCAAAGGCTCTAATTCTTTAATCATCTGAGCGTTATAGGAATCTACAGGAATTAGCATTCCGTTCCAGCCTTCTGATTTTTGAACAGGACTTCTGTCATTTCCGTTTTCTTTTAGGCAGGCAATTCTTCCAAATGTTACTTCCATGTTGTTTTCACGGAAATAGTTAAGAAGCTTAACAGTGTTTGGTATTGCTATGTCATCTAATCTGTCATGGAACGGAATCCATCTTTCCCATTCTCCAGTTTCTTTGAACTTGAGAGCTTCACCGCAATCTCTTAAGATAAATTCATTTTGCATATCTACTATAAGTAGAGCAGTTTTTTCAGGATCAAGAGTAATTTCCGGAAAATCCTTCATAGTTGCGTAGTAAAAAGATAAGTACTTGTCATTTGTTTTCATGTTATCCTCCTAAGGGTTAAGTTAAATACAACAAATGCATTTTCTGTACCAACATTGTTTTTATATAAAAGACATTTGTAAAAGTGGCATAAATGCAACAAGAATCAGAGTGCGCATGCATCTTTTGACTTTACATAAAATAAAATACATGCTATACTTACAATGAAATGGAACATTTATGTAGCAGTAAAACTTGTACATATTAAAATCACTGAAATGATAACGTTATACAACAACCTACAAGATACGTTTATGTAGCACATCAATTTCTTAATTTATCGTATTATTGAATTTAAAGGCTACAAGCTGCTACTATTTTGTATCAATGTTGTAGAGAGGACAGAAGATGCTAAGACTGCTTAACCGAGGTATAATGAAAAGAATTTTCTTTACGTTAATACTGTTTGAGATAATATTAATCCTATTTTTAAATGTATTTATTGTTCGTAAAGTTGAAGAAAAAAACAGAGCCTTTGCGGAAGAAAGCTTGAAAAAGTTAATAATTGAAAAACGAAGCGGGTTGGAATATATTTTCAATCAAGTGGAATTTGAAGTTGAAAATCTCGGGTTGTGGGTGTCTGAATATTTGAATAAAAATGTTTCTGAAAATGAAATGTCGAATTTTTTCAACGATTATTATGTTAATGAAGATGGCATTTTAACAAACAACATTAGTTCTGAGAATTCGAAGGATATGCATTCTTCTAATATTTTTTTATCGTATAACGGAAAGTTAACTGATAAAGAAAAACGGGCTATAATCAATACATCAAAGATGGCAAAGCACTTTGAAAGCAGTTACAAAAGGATACCATACTTACAATGGCAATATATAATTTTAGATAATGACATGATAAGAATGTATCCGATATCAGAAAACAATATAAATAACTTTGAATACGGACATGATTTTAAAAAGGACATTTACTATTTAATAGCTGATGAACTAAATAATCCAGAAAGAAAGGCTGTCTGGACTAACCCATATATTGATTATTTAGGGCGAGGATTGGTCATTACTTGCTCCTATCCTATTTACAAAAGTAATAAAATGATTGGTATTGTTGCAATTGACATAAGCTTGGAGGGTATACAAAAGAGTATATCTGATTTATCTATTCAAGATTCGGGAAAATCATTTTTGGTAGATAAGCATGGAAGGATTATATATTACCCTAATTATGTGTTCGAAAACTCACAAAAAGGTATGGTTGTTAATGCTAAAATTAATACTGTTGCAGACGGTGAAAATGAAATTAAAGCATATGATAAAATGCTAAGTTACAACGGAGGTATGTTGACATATAAAAGCAGCACCGGAGAAAAACTGCTGTTGTATGAAACAATAGGTGGCTTAGGTTGGATAGTTGGTATTCAGGTTGACAGGAAGGTATATATGGAGAACTATGGGTTGCTAAATGCTGACTTTCATATATTTGTAGCTTTTAGTGCTTTTCTCATCATGTGTTTATTAACTTACTATTACTACAGTCTATCAAAACCAATGTTTAAGTTGGTTGGCGATATTGAAGAAATGGGGAAAAAATACGTAGAAGAATTTGAAACCCATATTCATACCGATGAAATAAAGATTTTAAACAATGCTTTCAGGAATTTGGAAAGCGAATTGGATAAACATATTGAAAACCTTTACTATATGAATGAACAGCTGCAAACAATCTTTGACAATATGCCCGGTGTTTTATTGATTATGAACACAGACTACGACGTTATTTTAATAAATCGAAAAGGTAAAGATAGCATCTGCTATGTTAATCGTGGTTATAAAAATAGAAAATGTTATGAAATGTTTTTTAACAGAACTGAAAAATGTGAAAATTGCCCGGTTGAGAAAAGTATGGTGTCAAAATCAGCTTTTATATCAGAAATTCAAAATCGAAGCAGAATTTTTAACGTAGGAAGCTATCCTATTCTCAGTGCGAACGGAGCTATTAAAGAGATATTGGTGCACAGTTATGATAAGACTAAGGATGTAACAAGAAACTTAGAGCTTGCAAATGCGGAGAAGTTTGCACTCATTGGACAAGTAGCAGCAAGTGTGACACATGAATTAAAGAACAACATTTCTGTAATTAAGGGTGCTTCATACCTGCTTAAAGATATTGAATCGGATAAAGACATCGACTCAAAGGAAATAAAGGGAGTATTGAATGACTTGGAGGATAGCATAGCAAATGCAGAAAATACCATACATAGCTTGTTGAAATTTAATAATGTAGGGGAAGAAACCATAAAAATAAACTTAATATCCGTCATTGAGCAGATACTCATATTAGAAAAAAACAACCTACATAAACATAAAGTAAAGGTGGAAAAAGAATATAAGAATGAAATTGAAATGGAGGTCAATGTCAATTCATTAAAGTTTATTATAACCAATTTAGTTGCGAACGCAATAGATATCATGAGGGACACAGGTGGAATAATCACAATAAAAATCTTTACAAATGCTAAAAAGAGCTATGCATATATAGAGATAGGAGATACCGGACCGGGTATTGATGATAATATGAAAAACAAGCTTTTTGAACCCTTTGTAAGCACCAAAGATAAAGGCTCAGGATTAGGTTTGTGGATAACAAAGAATCAGGTAGAGAAATTAGAGGGGCACATATATTTCGAAAGCAAAAAAAATATTGGAACTAAGTTTATTGTTGTGCTTCCAATCAATAAGGGAGATGTAAATGGTTAATAGCAGAATTTTAATGGTTGATGATGATGAAGGTTTTTTAAATATTTACTCTAAAATATTGAAAAGAAAAAATTATGTGGTCAATGCTGTAAACAACCCTGAAAAGGCATTGGAAATAATTGAAGAAGATGTGGATATAGTAGTTGCTGATATGTATATGCCGGGGATAACAGGTATTGACTTGATTAAAAAAATTAAACAAATTTCCCCTAAGATAGAGATAATATTGGCAACAGGAAACGGCAGCATTGATAATGCTGTGGAAGCTATGAAAGCAGGAGCTTATACATATATTCAAAAACCGATAAATGTTGATGAGCTGATTTTAAACATAAGTAAGATTGAAGAAATTCTTAAAATGAGAAATGAAAATGAATACTTAAAGGATGAATTACTTAACTTTAAGGAACCTTTTGTTGGTAGCAGCCAAAGTATTTTTAATTTGAAGAAAATGATAAAAAAGGTTGCGAAATCAGATTCATCCGTACTGATAACAGGAGAGAGCGGTACAGGAAAGGAATTAGTTGCAAAAGCGGTTCATGATGAGAGCGACAGAAGAGAGGGACATTTAGTGAAGGTTAATTGCAGTGCTCTGTCAGAAGGATTGCTGGAAAGTGAGCTTTTTGGACATGAAAAGGGTGCATTTACAGGAGCCT
>DAMAEI010000018.1:33242-51317 GCA_031997345.1 Sedimentibacter sp.
CGGAACATTGTTCTTGGATGAAATCGGAGAGGTTTCACAGAATATACAGGTAAAGCTTCTTAGAGTGTTACAGGAAAAGGAGTTTGAGAGGGTGGGTGGAACAAAAACAATTAAAACAAACTTCAGATTAATAACAGCAACTAACCGAGATCTTACAGAAGAAATAAGAAAAGGAAACTTCAGAGAGGATTTATACTACAGATTGAACGTTATTCCTATAATAACTCCAACACTGAGGGAAAGAAAGACAGATATACCGGAACTTATAGAGTATTTTTCAGATTATTATGCTAAAGAGATGAACAAAACAAAGATAAGTTTTACAGGTGAGGCAAAACAGCTGTTAATTAATTATAATTGGCCAGGTAATATTAGAGAGCTAAGAAATATAATAGAGCGAATGACAGTGTTGTCAAATAATATTGAAATCGGAAGCAATGATATGTTAAAATATTTAATGGCAGGTAAGGGAGAAGATTGTGATTTAAAATCAGACAACGAATTGATGGCATATAGAGAATCAAAACGTCAGTTTGAAATTGAATACATTCAAAAGGCATTAGAAAAGAATTCGTATAATGTAACCAAGACTGCGGAGTTTATGGAGATAGCCAGAAAAAACCTTCAACTAAAGCTTAAAACATATGATATAAATACTAAGATTAATAAGTAAGGAGTTGGGAATGAAATCTAAAGAATATCTTTCTATACTGCAAAAAATTTTGCAGCATGTAGATGAGGGTGTACATGTACTGGATAAGAACGGAAGTACGATAATTTACAATGATGCCATGTCTAAACTTGAGAAAATGGAGACCAAGGAGGTTATGAGAAAACCTTTTGGAGAAGTTTTCAAAAACTTGAACAGCGAGAGCAGTACTTTGCTAAAGGCGTTGAAATTACGCGTTACAACATCAGATCTGAAGCAGACCTATCTCAATAAGGACGGCAAGGAAATCACGACGATCAATACTACGCTGCCGATTATAATAGATGATGAAGTTATTGCAGTCGTTGAGGTTGCAAAGAACATCACTCATATGACTGAAATGTCTCATACAATTTTAAAGCTGCAAAATGAAATAGGAAAACCTGAAACTGCAAAGACAAAGAGAATTAAAAAATATAATTTCAACAATATTATAGGAAGCAGTGAGAATTTTAAGGATATAGTGGAAAAGGCAAAGAAGGCATCAAGGAATTCGGTGTCGGTATTTATTTTTGGCGAGACTGGAACAGGAAAGGAGCTTATTGCTCAAAGCATTCATTATGAAAGCGACAGAAAAAATAAGCCGTTCATAGCTCAAAACTGTGCGGCATTGCCGGAATCACTGCTTGAGGGACTGCTGTTCGGTACGTCAAAGGGAGGCTTTACAGGTGCTGTGGACAGGGCTGGATTGTTTGAGCAGGCAAATGGCGGAACACTATTGCTTGATGAAATAAATTCAATGCCCTATGAGCTGCAGGCGAAGCTTCTGAGAGTTCTTCAGGAAAATTACATCCGAAGGGTTGGAGGTACAAGAGATATCCCTATAGATGTAAGGATAATTTCAACAAGCAATGAATCTCCCGAATCGATTTTAAGGAACGGAAATATCAGAAAGGACTTATATTACAGGCTTAATGTAATACAGCTCAACGTTCCTCCCCTTCGCGAAAGAAAAGATGATATACTGGTGCTTGCCAATATGTTTATACGCAAGTACAATGAAAGGCTTAACAAGGAAATATTGTCCATGTCAAAGGATGCTCAGGATAACCTCTTCAAATACGATTATCCTGGCAATGTAAGGGAGCTGGAGAACATAATAATGGCCGCGGTGAGCCTTGCGGACGATACGGAGAGGATATTGAATATTAGTCATTTTTCACCCTTTAATCCTTCCAGGGAGTCTTGTGGAAAAGGTCATGAAATAGGAGATGAGGGCATAGATGAATACTTGGGCAATTTAGAAAGACGCATAATTGAAAAAACCCTTATGAAATACGACAATAATGTTACGAAATCTGCAGAAGCATTGAAAATAAAGAGGCAGACACTACAGCATAAAATTAAGAAATATAATATTCAATAGATAAAAGCAAATATATTTGCGTTAAATGCAAATATATTTGCTTTTATATTTAAAATAACTTTGAAATATATGTATTTATAAAAATAATATCTATGAATAAATAAATATTTCTGTGGGGATTATAAATTTGAAATTGAAATTTGAACGATAAACGTTATCATGAAATTTTTTTTAGATTTTATATAATATATGGCATAGATATTGCTTATTATATATGCGATACAACAGGAGGTATTATGCAGAAAGTTAAAGTAATAATATGGGGCATGGGAGCCATGGGTTCAGGAATGGCTAAAATGCTTCTGAAAAAACAAGGTGTTGAAATAGTAGGAGCCATAGATATAGGTGCAAAGCTTGGCAAATCTGTTTATGAGCTGGTCGGAGCAGAAAGAGGAGACCGCCCGGACGTAATAGTAGGGACACCTGAAGAAGTAATTAAAGAAAAATGTGCCGATGTGTGTCTTTGTGTAACGGACTCATTTACGGCAAAAGCATTTGACAAATTTAAGTTTGTCATGGAAAAAGGAATCAACGTTATATCCAGTGCCGAGCAAATGGCTTATCCTCAGGCACAGGAGCCGGATCTTGCTAAAGAGTTAGACAGAATAGCAAAGGAAAACGGCGTATCTATTTTAGGAACGGGAATTAACCCAGGATTGATAATGGATTTACTGGTTGTTGTAATGACAGGCTGCTGTGAATCCGTTGACCATATTTTAGCTAAAAGAGTCAACAGTCTGTCACCTTTCGGACCTACAGTAATGGAGGAGCAGGGAATAGGCTTGACATTGGACGAGTTTAACAAAAAAATAGAGAATGACGAGCTGTCAGGACATGTTGGATTCCATGAATCAATAAGCATGATTGCCGAGGCAATAGGCTGGAAGGTTGATAAAATTACTCAGTCTATGGAGCCTATTGTTACGGATGTTGACAGAAAAGCTCCCTATGGTTTTGCAAAGGCAGGAGATGTTGCAGGTGTTGCAATGAAGGCAGAAGGTTTCATTGACGGACAGGTGAAAATTGACATGGAGCATCCGCAGCAGATAGAGCCGGAGCAGGTCAATGTAAGGACAGGCGATTATGTAATAATCAAGGGTACACCGGACATCAACATGGTTAATTCACCGGAGGTTCCCGGAGGAATCGGTACAATTGCAATGTGTGTAAATATGATACCTCAAATAATAAATGCAAGACCTGGATTAAAAACAATGATTGATCTTCCTGTGCCGAGAGCGATAATGGGCGACATGAGAGACCTTATAGATTCTGACTGCAAAATCGTAAAATAGATACTGATTCTGTTAGTAAGCGGAAACGCATTAATTATACTATAAAAATTATAAGGAGGATTTTAAAATGCAAAACGTTAAAGTAATTATTTGGGGACTTGGAGCAATGGGTTCCGGAATGGCTAAAATGTTATTGAACAAAAAAGGTGTTGATATCGTAGGTGCAGTTGGAAGAGGTTCAAAGATAGGCAAGAGCATGTATGAGCTTATCGGCGTTGAAAGAGGAGACAGACCTGAGGTATTGGTCGGAGCTGCTGAAGATGTAATTACAGAAAAAGCTGCTGACGTTGTTTTATGCTGTACAGACTCATATACAAAGGTTGCTTTCGAAAGATTGAAATTCGTTTTGGAGAAAAAAATAAACGTTGTATCCAGTGCAGAAGAAATGGCATATCCACAGGCACAATCTCCGGAACTTGCTAAAGAATTAGATGCTTTAGCTAAGGCGAACGGTGTTTCAATAATCGGAACAGGGATCAACCCAGGACTTATAATGGATTTACTTGTTGTTGTAATGACAGGCTGCTGTGAATCAGTTGACAGCATAGTTTCGAGAAGAGTAAACAGCCTTTCCCCATTTGGACCTACAGTTATGCAGGAACAAGGAATAGGCATCACAGTTGATGAATTCAAAAAAGGCGTTGAAACAGGACACTTAGCAGGACACGTAGGATTTCAGGAATCAATCAGCATGATAGCAGATGCAATCGGCTGGAAAGTTGACAAAATAACTACTTCTATGGATCCTATAGTTACAGACGTTGATAGAAAATCCCCTTATGGTTTTGCAGCTGCAGGTAACGTGGCAGGCGTCGCAATGAAAGGATTCGGATACGTTGATGGAGAATTGAAAATTGAAATGGATCACCCGCAGCAAATCGAACCTGAACAGGTTGGAGTGCAGACAGGCGACTATGTTATCATCAAAGGTGTTCCAAACATCAATATGGTTAACTCACCTGAAGTTCCTGGAGGAATCGGAACAATTGCTATGTGCGTAAACACAATTCCTAATATAATCAATGCCAGACCGGGTCTGAAGTCTATGATAGACCTGCCTGTTCCAAGAGCAATAATGGGAGATATGAGAGACTTAATCGACCCAGAATGTAAAATAGTTAAATAACAAATTAAAATATGGACAATAGCCGGGAACGGCTGTTGCCCATGCTTATTCAGAATAAAATATAATAATAGTAAGGAAGTGCAGAAATGATTAAAAAAGGCGAATGGGTTTTAATACATAGAAACGTGTTGGAACCGTCACAAAGAGCACCGCAAGTTCCTGAGGATACAAAGAATGTTCCATTGGAAATGTGGCTTAAGGGATATCTCCAGGAAGATGCAAATATTGGAGATGAAGTAACAGTATTGACAAGAACTAAAAGAATAGAAAAAGGTACACTGCTGGAAGTAAATCCATACTACAAACATGATTTTGGCACATTTATTCCCGAACTTTTACAGATAAGTGACCAGGTGAAAGAAATATTATTCGGAGGTGCCGACAATGAGTAAAGATATGAGCTATGCAGGCGTGATGTCCAGAAGACCCGAGATAATGAAAAAGGCTGCTGGATTGGATTTCGCAGAATTCGAAAGCGGCTCGATAGCATTCGACTATGAAAGAATGATGAGAGAAGCAGGCTTCACAATAGAAGAAATACAAAAAATCCAGTCAGAGCACGGAGTAGGAAATACTCCCATAATAGAGCTTAGAAACCTGACAGCGCTGGCAAGAAAGCTTGCACCCGCAGGAAAAGGCGCAAGAATATTCATAAAAGACGAAGCAGCAAACGCATCAGGCAGCTTCAAGGCAAGAAGAGCATCCACGGCAGTATATCAGGCATGGAAGTTAGGCTACAAAGGAGTAGTAACTGCAACAAGCGGAAACTACGGAGCAGCAGTGGCATCACAGGCAGCAATGTACGGACTGAAATGCATAGTTGTTCAGGAATGCTACGATTCAAACGGAGTGGGCCAGCCTGAGATTATAGAAAAAGCAAGAAAGTGCGAAGCACTGGGAGCAGAAGTAGTACAGCTTTCAGTAGGACCGGAGCTGTTCTATTCATTCCTTACAATACTTGAAGAAACAGGCTACTTCAACGCATCACTGTACACACCATTTGCAATAGCAGGGGTAGAAACATTGGGTTATGAAATAGCAATGCAGTTCAGAGAAAAATACGGCAAGGATCCTGACGTTGTAATGTGTACAAATGCAGGAGGAGGAAACCTCACAGGAACAGCGAGAGGCCTCAGAAAAGCAGGAGCAGAATCAAAGGTAGTAGCAGTAAGCGTTGACCTTTCAGGATTGCACATGGCTTCAGATAACCAGTTTAACAAGAAGTCATTCACAACAGGACATACAGGCTTTGGAATGCCGTTTACAACATGGCCTGACAGATCCGATGTACCTCGTTCAGCAGCGAGACCAATGAGATACATGGACAAATACGTAACAGTACATGAAGGTGAAGTATTCTACATGACAGAAGTACTGGCATGCTTAGAAGGACTGGAAAAAGGACCTGCGGGAAACACAGCTCTTACAGCTGCATTTGCAATGGCGCAGGAGCTTGACCAGGACCAGATGATAGTAGTTCAGGAAACAGAATACACAGGAGCAGGAAAGCACGTACAGCCACAGCTTTCATTTGCGAGAAAGAACGGAATAGAAATCATATTCGGAGATCCGAAGGACGAAGTGCCAGGCAAGAACATAATTCTTCCATCACATCCGTCAATGATAAAGGTAAATGAAGCAGACCTTAACCACATGAGAAAATCATTGATTAAAAATGCTTTGACTAACTACAATGTTACACCAAATGAAGCCGACATTGCGTTCCTGGCTGAAGAAACAAACACTGACGCTGAATTTGTAAAAGGCGTTATAGCATCATTGTAAAATAAAAATTTATTGAAGGGGATGCTGCATAAGTGCACTGTGCGGCACCCCATTTGCTGATTATTGAATAATTACGGGAGGAATTAAAATGAAAAGAGCAGATGATTACGAACAAAGAAGAGTTCATTTAGCGAATCTGTCGGATGAAGAGCTATATGAGAGATTTTGGAATTTAGCAGAACAAATAGTTGACCCTCTGTTAGAGCTTGGCAGAAAGAACACAACTCCGTCAGTTGAGAGAAGCGTTCTCTTGAGAATGGGATTCTCAAGCCTTGAGGTTAAGCCTATAGTTGAAGGTGTTATGAACAAGGGCTTAATGAAAAAAGGTGCTGGTAACGTTGTGTGGAGATTGTCCAAGAAGCTTGGATGCTCTGTTCGTGAAGCAGGTCTTGAGCTTGCAAACGGCAGACACTGGGATGATGTGGACACATTATTTTAAGGAGGGCATGAGATGAAACTTGATCCAAACAAAAAGATTGATATAAAAGAGCTTTTAAAAGACTTAGATAAATATGAACCAAGAAGACGCGGATGGCACTGGAGAGAGGGAAGAGGCGAAACTCAGACAGTAGGTGATTTTGAATATCACGAAGCTTCTCAAAGCCTGAAGAATTCAGTTCCACTTCCGGGCAGCAGAGGATTTGGATATATTGACCCTCAACCTGACTGCGTAATAACTACGGAAATAGCTTCAGGAAGATTTGAAGATGATATAAGAAGAATGCGTATGGCTGCATGGCACGGTGCTGACCACATAATGGTTATCAGAACTGCAGGACAGTCACATATAGATTCATTGCTTGAAGGAACCAACCAAGGTATAGGCGGTATAATGGTTACAAGAAAGCAAGTAAGAGCAAGCAGAAAAGCATGTGATATGATAGAAGATGAAGTTGGTCGTGAGATTAATTTCCACTCATATATTTCAGGTGTTGCAGGTCCTGACATTGCGGTTATGTTTGCCGAAGAAGGTGTAAACGGAGCTCACCAGGACCCTCAGTACAACGTATTGTACAGAAACGTAAACATGGTAAGAAGCTTTGCTGATGCATGCGAAGCCAAGAAGATAATGGCATGGGCAGGAATACTCCAGATAGACGGAGCTCACAACGCCAATGCAACAGCTATGAAAGCATGGAAGGTAATGCCTGAATTGATGGTTCAGCATGCTATTAACTCAATGTTCTCGAGAAAAGTTGGAGTTAAGCCGGAAAACATTGCATTGTCAACTGTTCCTCCTACAGCTCCTCCTGCACCGTGCATGAGATTAGACTTACCTTATGCGGTTGCTCTTCGTGATTTGTTCAGAGAATACAAGATGAGAGCTCAGCAAAATACAAAGTATATGGAATCAGATACTCGTGAAGCTGCTGTTACGCACACAATGAACATGATGATTTCAAGACTTACAAGTGCTGATATCCAGTCTACAATCACTCCTGACGAAGGAAGAAACGTGCCGTGGCACTATAACAACATCGCTGCTTTAATGACAGCTAAGCAGTCTCTTACAGGCATGGATGGTCTGAGAGAAATGGTTAAGCTTGACAGAGAAGGCGTTCTTGGCAAGGAAGTAAGAGAGCTTAAAGAAAGAGCAATACTGTTCATGGAAGAAGTTCTTGAGGTAGGCGGATTCTTCAAGGCAGTTGAGCAGGGATTCTTCGTTGACAGTGGTAAATATCCTGAAAGAAACGGAGACGGTATAGCAAGAGAAATCGAAGGCGGAATAGGTTACGGCTTTGTATATGAAAGAGACGAGGACTATTTTGCACCTGTATCAGTTCACTACGGATATAATAATGTTCCGGCTGAGTTTGAAAAAGCAAGTGATGCAATAGGCGGAGATACATTTGAAGACCGTTCAAAGATAGTATACATCGACGAGTTGGATGAACATGATAATGTTAACGTAAGACTTGAAGAAGCTAAAAAATACTATGACACAAGCCTTGTAAAACCTGAGGTTGAGTGGAGAGCAGACGGAACGGTGCTCATGTCCATATTCCTGCCGCTTGACGAAAGAACTGCTGAATTCGCAGCAATCAAGTTCGGGGAAAAGATGGGTCTTGAGGACGTAACGGTTGTTCACAAGCAGGCTATGCATCCTTCAGAAGGAACATACTGCGAGGTAAAAGGAAAAGTAAACTTTGACATAGATGTAAATGAGCTGGTTATTCCGGAAAAACCTGAAATAATGTCAGAAGCAGAAATAAGAGAAGATATTCAAAACAAACCTCTGTTCGTAGTTGCAGCAACGGTTGGAGAGGACGAACACTCAGTAGGTCTGAAGGAAACACTGGATATCAAGCACGGCGGTATTGAGAAATTCGGTGTCAAGTATGAGTATCTTGGAACTTCATGCCCGGTTGAAAAGCTGGTTGATGCTGCGATAGAAACTAATGCTGCTGCAATTCTTGTAAGCACAATCATCACTCACGATGATGTTCATGTTAAGAATATGAAGAAAATAAATGACCTCTGCGTTGAAAAGGGAATCAGAGACAAGGTTATGATCATATGCGGAGGAACTCAGGTAACTAATGAAATAGCAGTTGAAGCCGGACTTGATGCAGGCTTCGGAAGAGGAACACACGGTATTGACGTGGCAAGTTTCATGGTAAAAAGAAGAAGGGAAATGAATTAATTTGAAAATAGATGTATTGGTAGCTGAAATAGGCAGCACCACTACAGTAGTCAATGCATTCAATGGAATAGGCACCCAAAGCCCTGTCTTTGCAGGACAGGGCCAGGCGCCTACATCTGTCTTAGAAGGAGATGTGACAGTAGGACTCAAGGGAGCAATTGATTCATTAAGAGAAAGCCTCAAGGCGGATGAATTAACATGGGATGATATGCTGGCTACCAGCAGTGCTGCAGGAGGATTGAAAATGACTGTCCATGGTCTTGTTTATGACATGACGGTCAGAGCGGCTAAAGAAGCTGCTTTAGGTGCAGGAGGAATCATAAAGATGATCACCTCAGGCAAAATGAGAAAAACCGATTTGAAAAAAATACAGGAAATTCAGCCTAACATAATTCTTGTTGCCGGCGGTGTGGACTACGGTGAAAGAGAAACTGCTCTTCATAACATGGAAATGATTCTTTCGATGGGGCTTAAGATTCCCATAATATATGCAGGTAATATTGAGAATCAGGAAGAAGTGCGCCTTATGTGTGAGGAAGCTGAAAATCAGCTGTATATTGTGGAAAATGTGTATCCTAAAATAGATACGCTGATAGTTGAACCCACAAGAAAAATCATACAGGACGCATTTGAAGAACACATAATTCATGCGCCGGGTATGTCAAAGGTTAGAGAGCTTGTAAAGGGACCCATAATTCCCACACCGGGAGCTGTTATGGAGGCAGCCAAGGTTCTTAAAGAAGAGATGGGCGACTTGGTAGTATTCGACGTGGGAGGAGCAACCACGGACGTTCATTCGGTCACAAGCGGATCTGAAGAAATAAACTTTATTTTAATCAGCCCTGAGCCGGATGCAAAGCGTACGGTTGAAGGAGACCTCGGTGTATATGTAAACGCAAATCACGTGGTTGAAAAAATAGGCATGGATAATTTATTAAAAGAATTTCCTGACGCGGAGGAAATTCTTGCGAATTACAAGCCTATCCCAGTAACCGAAAGAGAAAAGCAGTTTGTGGAAAGACTCACTAAAGAGGCTGTCCTCACATCGCTGGAAAGACATGCGGGACATCTGAGATACTTCTACACGGCTTCCGGAAAGAAGACTGTTGCAGAAGGAAAGGATTTGACCGCAATCAAGTATATTATCGGAACTGGAGGAGCCTTAACAAGGCTTCCCGGTAAAATGGAAATACTTGAAAAGATAAAGCATCACGGCAAGGAGCAGGAGCTTTACCCAACAGAAGCTGCAAAGGTTCTAATTGATGAAGATTATATATTTTCATCTTTAGGAGTGCTGTCCAAGAGTTATCATGAGGATGCTCTCAGATTAATGAAAAAAAGCTTAAGAATAGGAGAATGAAATGTATCCTAAATTGGTAGTAGATTTAAAAAAGGTTAAGAATAATCTTGATAAAACAATTGAGATGGTAAAAGGTGCAGGCTGCTCCCTCATGATAGTTACAAAGGGATATTGTGCCGATATGGAGATTTACAAGCTGCTTGAGGAGTCAGACATCGATTATATAGCTGATTCAAGAATCCAGAATTTGAAAAAGTACGACGGTACAAAAAAAGAAAGGGTTCTTTTGCGTTTGCCTATGATATCTGAGGCGGAAGAGGTAGTTCGTCATGCTGATCTGTCATTAAACTCTGAAATAAAGACAATTCAAAAGCTGAATGAAGCTGCAGCAAAGCTCAATAAGAAGCATAAAATACTCCTTATGATTGACCTTGGAGATTTGAGAGAAGGCATATTCTTCAAAGATGAAGAAGAAATTTACCATGCTGTTGAAGAGATACTTAAACTTTCAAATATTGAGCTTTTCGGATTGGGAGTAAATCTCACATGCTACGGAGCTGTTATACCGAAAAAAGAAAATCTGTCTGTTCTTGTTGAAACAGCGGAAAAGATAGAAAATAAATTCAACATTAAACTAAAAATGCTTTCAGGAGGAAATTCAAGCTCGGTTTATTTAATTGGTAAAAATCAGCTTCCTGAGAGAATAAATAATTTAAGAGTAGGTGAAGCATTCCTGCTGGGAGATGAAACTGCTTACAGTCAGATGCTTGACAGCTTCTACGATGATGCATTCACATTAGAAGCTGAAATAATTGAATTAAAAGAAAAGCAATCAGTGCCCGTGGGAGAAACAGGAGTTGATGCCTTCGGCAACAGACCTGTTTACGAAGATTTGGGCGTTATAAAAAGAGCCATAATAGCAGTAGGAAGACAGGACGTAGATCCTGAAAACCTGCACCCTATAGACTCTGAAATATCCATATTGGGAGCAAGTTCTGACCACTTGATTTTAAATGTGAACAACACTGGTAACAGATACAGTGTCGGTGATACAGTTAAATTCAAATTAAGTTATTCAAGCTTATTGAGGGCCACAACAAGCAGCGCATACGTGGAAAAGGAATATATAAAATAAACAGTTAAGGCGTGCCTCAAATAATGAGGCACGCCTTTTATAAAATCTCAAGATTACTGTCTTACTTCTTCTATAGATTTAACAATGCTGTGTGTAATTGGCTTCCATTCAATTCTCTTGTAAAGTGCCACTATTGAAATCGGAATGTAAGTGAAGATGAACAAGGGAAATGTGAACATATATTTGATTTTTTTCAAGGTTGTCGAATTGATTTTCTTCCACTCTGTTACAGTTGTTATAAAGCCTATAGCAAACAACACCGAGTATGAATTAACGCCGGACATTATTATGGCTCCCGAGGTCTCCTGTATTATTTCAGGATATATTTCAATGTTTATTAAACCAATCATAAGAAACATGAGGTTTATGCCCACACTTAGCAGTGATAAAAACAACGCCGGACATATGGTTACAAACATATCGTAGCATGAGAAACTTCGTTTTGTGAAAATACTTTTAAACAGCTCTTTTCCGTACTTGCCGAATACCTGGTAAAAACCCTTTGCCCATCGAAGCCTCTGATGCCATGACTGCTCAAACAGATAAGGCTGCTCATCGTACAATACGGCTGCTCCACAATAACCTATGATTTCTCCATGTATTACATTATCTACTGAAAATTCAATATCCTCAGTCAGTAAATGATGCTTCCATCCGTTGTTCTTTCTGATTATTTCATCGCTTACCATAAATCCCGTTCCTGAAATAGCACAACTTGTATTTAGTATCATTCTGGAGTTATTCAGGTATTTCGCCTCTCTTAAAAACCAAAGAGAATAACCGGCGGACAGCCAGTTTGTATCATAATTCTTGGAATTACGGTAGCTTGTTACTATTTTGTATCCGTTGTCAAAGACCTTGTTCATTTCAGTGATGTAATTTTCATCCAGCAGATTATCTGCATCAAACACAAAATAACCATCATATTTTTTTGAGCTGTTCATAATAAGCTTGAATGCATAATCTAATGCGTAGCCTTTACCAACATACCGTCTGTTAAATCTTTCAAAAACAGTCGCTCCCGCAGCACGTGCCACTTCAGCGGTATTGTCAGTACAGTTGTCCGCCACCACATATATGTCAACAAGTGATGAAGGATATTTCTGCTTTTGAATACTCTTTATAAGATGAGTGATAACAGCGCTTTCATTCCTTGCGGCAATTACCACCGCATAGGGGTGATTGCTGCCTGCCTCAAGAACTTTACCCTTTCTGAACAATCCCACCAGCACATAGTAAAACTGGTAAGAATAAAATGCTGTAAATAATATAAATATAACTATATTGAATATGCTAATAAACGATAACAATTTATAACCTCCATATTTTTGTCTACCCTTTTGTTTTGTAAGTATATCATTTCTACAAATCAAATCAATTAAGGAATTCTTAACATTCGTTTAATTTTCAACGAAAACAATATAATACAGAATCCGTAATGTGAAGGTACTAATTATTATTTCGTTATTCAATATTTTTATGCTTTTTCATAATTCCTTAATATGTAATTATTTTATTGTAGCAAAAAGAAGTGGATGTTGTTCAATTAAAATAAAAATTATAGAAAAATATAGAAATATGCTATATAATTAATCAGGATGCTGAAACAGCAAATATAATGTTATAGACAATAAATTTGAAAAGAAATGTAATGGAGGTATCATGAACGAAGTAATAGAATTATTGAAATCACATACATCTATCAGAAAATTTAACGACACAAAAATAGCAGATGAACAAGTACATCATATCATTGATTCAGCAATGCGCGGAGCAACTGCCGGTAATATGATGTCTTACAGTATTATAAAAGTCAGCTCAAAAGAAACATTATCAAAGCTTGCAAAGAGCTGTGACAATCAGCCGTTTATAGAAGGTGCAGATTTGGCATTATTGTTTGTTGTGGATAATTATAAATGGCACAGTTTTTTTGAACAACGAAATATTGCAGAAGTATTTCCTGATTATAAAGGCCCATGCATAAGCGATTTTATGCTTGGCGTTCAGGACGGAATGATTGCTGCGCAAAATGCGGTAATGGCGGCAGAAAGCCTGGGACTTGGAACATGCTATATTGGTGATATAATGGAAAACTATGAGTACCATAAGGAGCTTTTTAACCTGCCTCAAAATACAATGCCCATAACCTTGGTTGTAATGGGTAATTACGATACCAAGCCACAAATCAGAGAACGGTTTGATAAATCATGTGTAGTATTTGATGAAGTATATCCGGAAATATCTGAAGGATTTATTAACAATATGTTTTCTAAAGAGGAATTTAAAGATTCGGATTTTGCCGTAAAGTTCTACAAAAGAAAAATTGATGCTCCATTTTTCAAAGAAATGCTCAGGTCAATAAAGAAATATATTAAAGAATGGGATTGACATTCAAAAAATTCATCTCATAAAAAATCTATAGGAGTTAATGAGTATGAACATTAGATATTTACAAAAGCTTTTATCAAGAGTTGATGAAATAAAAATAATCGGTAAAAAATCAGAAATTGATGATATTGTTTTTAATGTTGCAGGAATATTGAGATATGGGCAGCAATTGCGTCTTATTATGCTGGAATATAATGAGCAGTATTGTCAGCAAATAGAAGAAAGGGAGATATCCGACCTTTGTAATGTAAGACAGACACCTGCAAGTAACAGAATTTCGTTAAAGAGTAAGGAGATAGTTACTCAGTACTTTAGATTGATACGGCAAAAAAGGACTTTGAAGAAAGGTTTGCAGAAATTTGCCCCAAAAATATGTGCTATCCGGTTGTTGAATATGAATGTGAAGAATACATTTCACTTCAGTTTTATACGAAAGAATTTCTTGAATCAGCACCTGTTCATAAAAGCGGCAGTAGTATGGGATTCATAATGAGCGCTGAAAATACAACAGGAATTTTAGGAATGAAACTAAAAGCAGCAATTATACAAGAGCCGGTTCCGGCAAATACAGTAAGCATAGAAGCAGAACTGTTCCAATATTATAAGACTGTTACTCCTGACGATATTATAATATAGGGATGAGAAGTTGCCTTAAAATGCCAGTCTCCTAAAATATCAGAAAATATATGTATCTAAGTAAAAGGTGTGGTATAATAATACAAGATTTGTTGAGCAGGAGTAATTATGAAAATAGGTAAATTTGCTAAATTGCATAATGTAAGTCAGGATACAATACGCCACTATATAGACTTAGGACTGTTGGTTGCTGAAAAGAAAGGTGGTCAGTACCAATTTAGTGATACAGATTGCAGTGACATGAAAAAGATAATCGAATATAAAAATATGAGTTTTTCTTTAGGCGAAATTCAAAAAATATTGACTATGCAGCGTATAAGCGGAGAAAATTCTAATTCATTCAGAAAATTGTTCTTGCCATATTTAGAAAAAAAGAAAAAAGAAAATGAGAATGTAATTTTACAATTAAATAATATAAATAATTCATTAAAGGAAAAAATTAATTATATTAAGCAGCACGAAAATAAAGAGGTGCAAAAACTGGGATTTCCCATATCATCACTACAATTGCTTAAGTGTCCCGCGTGTCACAAGCAATTGAATTTGTCAGAGGGAATAATTGAGAACAACAATGTGATTGAAGCAGTTATAAATTGTGGCTGCGGGTTCACTGCAAAGATAGAAGAAGGGATGTATGTTGACAAGAGGTATGTACGTACAAAGCTGGTGAATGGGAAACGGATGCCTTCAAAGGAAGAATATCTGGCTTCTTCTTCCACTCAATATAACAATTTTTTATATAAAGGAATGGCATTATTAGTAGAGCAGATAAATAAATATCAGGGGGAACCAAAATATATACTTGAATTAGATCATTGCGTGGGATTTTTTCTTATGCAATTTATAAAATATCTGCCTGCAGACGCTACTTACATACTTATTGACTATGACTACGAAAGGCTTGGAAATTTAAAAAGGGATTTGGAAAGCTACTATAACCACAAAAATTTCATTTTTTTATGCTGTAATTACGAAAGTCTGCCATTAAAAGATTCGTTTGCTGATATTATAATTGATTATCAAATGACAAACAAATATGAAGAATTAACAGGTGAAAAACTATATGATGTAATGTTGCCATTATTGACTGCAAAGGGAATTATTTGTGGAGTATATTCATATAAGGAAGCACAAAGCTATAAGCATGACGAGTTGAAAAACCTATATGATAAAACTAAAATGCAGGAATTAATGGATAATTATAATTTAAAGCTGCTGTATTCAACTGATGTAGGTCCTTTCACAGAAGGTGTATCCAGCGTTGGAGATTTAAGGCACCAGAAAATGTTTCAAGCAATATATTTATGTAATAAAATCATGGGATAGCACCATGTTTGATATATAACAAGCAATAATTTATGCTTTTAAACACTTTACCTTGGGTGAACCCAAGGTTTTTTGTTTTTATGATTAAAAAGTCACCTAAATTTGCACTTGACATGGATTTCGCTCCATTATTTAAGATAAACATTAAGCTTGTTAATATATTAACCTAAATATAATGGAGGCAGCAATGAAAGGAAAGATATCAAGAATTTTAACATGCATTATAATAACCATGCTTTTAATATTAGGAATGGTTGGTTGTGCAGACAAAGAAAAAGGTACATCTTCCAAGGAAGATGCATTATTTAAAGCAGGAACATATACTTCTACAGTTAAAGGACATAATGGTGATTTAAAGGCAGAAGTGGAATTAAATGACACATCAATAGTGTCTGTTAAGGTATTAGAGCATGCAGAAACACAGGGGTTAGGGGATGTAGCTATTGAACGTATTACATCTGAAATTTCGGAAGGACAAACATTGGCAGTAGATACTGTTACAGGTGCAACTGTAACGTCAAAAGCAGTTTTAGCTGCAGTTGAAGATTGCATCAAACAAGCCGGCGGTGATGTAGAAGCTCTTAAAGCAAAAGAAAGTGCAAACAAAAATGATGGTAAAGAAATTGAACTGACTACGGACATAGTAGTCGTGGGTGCAGGCGGAACAGGATTAACAGCAGCCGCTTCAGCTTATGAAAACGGTGCAGATGTAATAGTATTGGAAAAGCTTGCAATAACAGGGGGTTCAACGGCATTGTCAGGAGGTGGAGTTTCTGCAACGGATACTAAATTTCAACGTGAATTAGGTATTACTGATACAAAAGAATCATGGATGCAGCTTTGGAAGGAGCGTCAGGCTACAAGTAATCCTGATAGCATTTACCCTGATTATAATTTTGTAGATAGATTTATGGATGAAGCTGTTATAACGACTGAATGGCTTGTTGATTATGTTGGGCACAAGTATGGCAGCGTAGAAGGCTACGGGGTGGATTATGTTAAAAGAATTCACTTCCCTGCAGAAGTTGATGGAAAAAAGAGCGGGGCAGCCTTTATACAAAGTATAGAGAGTTTCTTAAAAAAGAACAATGTCGAAATTATGACTGAAACTAAAGCTACAGAACTGATTACAGATGAAAAAGGAGATGTAATCGGTGTTAAGGCAGAAGGTAAAGACGGTAATATAATAATCCATGCAAAAAAAGTGATTTTAGCAGCAGGAGGATTCGCTAAAAACGAAGAGCTTTTGAAAAGATTTGCTCCGAAGTTAGCCGGAACAGCTGAAATAAGTGCTGCTTCAGCAGGACATACAGGCGATGGAATAATAATGGCAGAAAAAATCGGTGCAGCTTTATATGAAGAGCCCTGGTCTATCGGGCTGTCATTTGGAGCAAAAGTAGAAGGAACCGGAGGCTTAGCCTGGGATTGGACCAAAGTTCTTGTAAATGAAAAAGGCGAGCGTTTTATAAACGAAGAAACTCATTATGCAATAGTTACAAATATTGTTTCACAGCAAGAGACGCCTTGGGTAATTTTAGATTCAAGTGAAGCAAATTCAAAGGTTATTGAATCTCTTGAAACAGCATTATCTACAGGAGAGGTTGTTAAAGCTGGTACCTATGAAGAGTTAGCCAAAGCTATGGGAGTTCCTGAGGCATCACTTGCAAAAACTATGTCGAATTATAATGCCGGAGCAAAAGAAGGGAAGGATAACCTTGGTAAAAGCAGCAACTTTTTAGTACCAATAGAAACAGCACCTTATTATGCATTAAAAATTTATCCAAAAACAATGGGAACTTTTGGAGGGGTAAAAACTAATGAAAACTTCCAAGTTTTGCGTGAAGACGGAAGTATAATAAATAACTTGTATGCCGGTGGAGAATGCGCCAACAGAGTATTATACAACCAGGTATATATGTCAGGAAGTGCAGTTCAATTTGCTGCAACAAGCGGACGTATGTCCGGAGCCCATGCAGCACAAAGCATAAAATAAATTTGATAGAAATAAATATACTAAGGCCTGATACCATTATAAACAATGGTTTTCAGGCCTTAGTGCTCTTAATTCAAGATATACCCTTTATAAATTGAAACACAGTAATAACAGCTATAGTGAATATGCTATGAACTTATATTAATTTAAGAATTTTGAACATTTGTTTAAACTTTCAATGAAAATAATATGGTCTATAGGAAGTCAGCATAAAAGTATTTTCCAATATCTGAAAATTTTCATCAGGAACCGTGTTAACAGTTGAAGGTAATGTTACTGTGACTGTAACCTATAAAGAAATTACTGATACATTTGAGATTGAGGTAAAATCTGACGACACTGAAGAACCTGATCCTGAACTGACCGGTATTA
>DAMAEI010000019.1:0-37385 GCA_031997345.1 Sedimentibacter sp.
AAAAGAGAGCTGCCTCTCTTAGAATTTTATTTTTCTATTTTGAGACAGCCCCTTTGCTTTACTTTTTACTTAAGATATTCAGGAATTACCTCATTTGCAGTCATGTGTTCGTAATCCTGTCTTTTGACTATTATTTCAGATTTTCCATCTTTTACGAGCACTGTGGCAGGCAAAGGGTTCTTGTTGTAGTTGCTTGCCATGGTGTAATTATATGCACCTGTTGAGAATATCGCAAAGATATCTCCTCTTTCGGGCTCAGCAGTCTTAGCATCCCTGATCAGTACGTCTCCTGATTCACAGCATTTTCCGCATATGGTCACGAGTTCATTCTTTGGCTCATCCGCTTTATTTGCAATGACTCCTTCATACACTGCCTGGTAGAGTGCAGGTCTTATGTTGTCCGTCATTCCTCCGTCAACAGATACATATTTTCTTATTCCTTTTATATCCTTGATGGTTCCTACAGTATAAAGCGTTATTCCCGCTTCTCCCACAATACTTCTGCCCGGTTCTATAACTACTTCCGGTCTTGTTATATTTATTTCCCTGGAGAATTCCTCTATTCTTTCCATCATTGGATCGAGGAAGTATGAATATGGCTTTTTATCGTCGGCATCCGTATATCTGATTCCGAAGCCCCCGCCTATATTTAATTCAGGTGTTACATAGTTGTATCTGTCTTTTGTATCTTTTATAAGCTTCAAGGCCGTTTCCAGAGCCTTTAGGTGAGAGTCATTGTTGTGAAGCTGAGAACCAACATGAAAATGGAATCCCATAAAATTCACATACTCCGAATTCACGGCCTGCTCAACAGCTGGAAATATCACCTCGTCATCAAGAGGTATTCCGAACTTTGAGTCCTTTTTACCTGTAACTATATAGTCGTGTGAATCACTTTTAACTCCGGGAGTTATTCTGTAAAGTATATTTGCCTTCTTTCCCTTTTCACGGCAAATCTCTTCTATAAGCTTCAGCTCATCGAGTCCATCCACTATTATCCTGCCTATACCATAATCTATAGCAAGCTCCAGCTCTTCAACAGACTTGTTATTTCCGTTTAATTCAATTTTTTCTGCAGGAAAACCAGCCTTGATTGCTATATACAATTCACCGCCGGACACCACATCCATGCACAGTCCTTCTCTTTCGATAATTTTACACATGGAGAGAGTGAGGAATGCCTTGGCAGCATAGGCTGCTCTCGTTCTTTCATAATTGCTTAAAAATGTTTTTCTGATTTCCCTGCATTTTTCTACTATAGCAGTCTCGCTCATGACATACAGCGGAGTACCGTATTTTTCTGCCAACTCAACGGTATTGCAGCCATCAAAATAAAGTGTGTTGTTTTTTATTTCTGTTATCATATTATATCTCCTACTTTTTTATTATAGCCATAAAGTCCTATGAAAATAGGACTATCGTCACAATTATATTCTCTCATAAATAAGACAAGCAATTATCATGCCAAGAATGCACTGCCAATGATCGGTGTTAGTTCTGCTTATGAATATGCTCTAATTGTGCGAATTTTATAATTAACGGCATTTAGGTATTCTTTCCTTTTTCCGCAATTGCGGACATGTTACAAAAAAATCATATAATTGGCAAAAAGTATTCCGCAAAAACGGAATTTTTTCTGTTTTTGCGGAATGCTTTACTTAAATCTTTTTCATATCTAAAAGTCGGTATTTCACCGTAAATTCTTCTCTTCTTACTTCTCTGTCCTCATACTCACATTCCCCGACCTGATTGTCGTATGGGTCATGTCTTGAATATAGTTTCTTTGGTTCAAATTCATACTGGAATTCTGAATTTGCAACCATTCTGAACGGATCGAGATTCCCGAAGTAGAAATTCCACTTATCTGTGTTTCCGCTTGCATATGCCGAGCCTCCAAAGGACAAATCCGCAAAAAGCCATCCGTATGGTTCAATATAAAATTGTGCCCAGTCGTGTGGCCCCACATGATAAGGCGTCGCCGCCAGCCCTGACTGCCATTTTGCAGGTATCTCCGCATATCTGCACAGAGTTATGAACAGCAGTGACTGCACTCCGCAGTCGCCCTTCAAATTAAGCGCGCAATATTCAGGAATATTTGTAATTGTTGAATATGCTCTCATATATGAATATTTAATATTCTGAGTTATGTAATCATATATTTTTCTTGCCTTAATCAATGGGTTTGTATCATTTCCGATTATCTCTTCCGCAAGCTCTTTTATATACGGAGTAAATATAATGTGTGGCTCAAATTCCTCTGTGTGGAATGAAGGCTGCTTATCTGATACCCCTGAAGGTTCCGGACAATTGTATTTCAGATTGCTGATATATGAATATTCCACCGAAAATTCCTGGTTTTCATCTGCTGTAGCTTCAAAATATGCCGTCCTGCTGGGATGATCCGCGCCTGATATATGCTTTGCTTCCGGAATTGTGCTGATTATTTTAATTTCAGACTGTTGGCAATTAGCCGGAATAGGCAGATGCACCCTTATTTTTTCACCGGGCCTCACCGCATTTTCCTTTAATTTCAGAGAAGCTCTCAGGTGCATGAAGTAGGATGCTCCTCCTTCAACCTTTGTATTCTTGATGTTTTCATTTAAAAAGTTTCTGTTTTCGTCTTCAGGTTCTTTATTTTTCAGTCTTTCGGCAAGATCCTTTCTTGTTTTCATCAACGACCCGTAGAAACTGTCATTGAAATGAATCTGCCCTTCAACCAATATCCAGTCAGCCTGACTATCCTCCTGAAGTTCCACAAGCTCTTCTCGCGTAAAGCCTTCCAAATTGTCCTGCATTTTCTTCAATGCCTGATCAAATGTATATGGATACTCACCCTTTATCGTTTTTAGTATTTCCTTCTCAAGGATAAGTCTTTTTCTCATGGAATTGGGTATCTGTTTCTCAAGGCGCAAATCTATAAGCCTCTGCGCTCCCTCAAAATCTCCGCCGCACTTAAGCTTGAGTATATCTTCCGGAAGATTCACTTTCAAATATTTTAAATCATCTAACATTGTTTCTCCTCCTATTCCGGGCCACGGCCGTATTATAATTATAAAAAGCCTCAAACCTGCGGTTTGAAGCATTTTTTCAATTTAACAGTAACAGGTTATTCTTCATCTCTGACTCTCTTAATCTTAGCACCGAGATTCATAAATTTGTTTTCGATATGCTCATATCCTCTGTCTATATGCTGTATGTCCGTTACTTCTGTAAGTCCTTCCGCCACAAGTCCTGCAATTATAAGTGCGGCTCCTGCTCTTAAGTCGGTAGCTTGTACCACCGTTCCCTTTAACTGGGTATTCCCTATGATCTTTGCCTGCTTCTTTGTAAACTCGATGTTCGCACCCATCTTTTTGATTTCATTCACATACTTGAACCGGTCCTCGGACACCCCTTCCACCACCATGCTGTCTCCGTTGAGAGATGAAAGAAGCACTGTCATTGGCTGCTGCAAGTCTGTTGGAAACCCCGGATACGGAAGTGTCTGTATATTCACCGGCGTCAGCTCATGCTCATAAAAAACCCTGATAGAATCGCCATATTCCTCAATGCCCATTCCCATTTCCTTAAGTTTAGCGGTAACAGGCTCAAGATGCTTAGGAATTATATCGTCAATTATTATATCTCCCTTTGTTGCGGCAGCGGCGATCATGTATGTTCCTGCCTCAATCTGATCCGGAATAACTCTGTAGGTGCATCCCATAAGCTCAGCTACCCCATTTATTCGTATGACATCCGTACCCGCTCCCTTTATATCCGCGCCCATTGAGTTGAGAAAATTGGCCGTATCAACAATATGCGGTTCCTTTGCGGCATTTTCAATTATAGTCCTGCCTTCGGCATACACTGCCGCAAGCATTATATTAATTGTGGCTCCCACACTGACCACGTCAAGATATATCTTTGTCCCTATCAGTCTGTCTGCATAAACACGCACGCGTCCCTCTGAAGTTATGTCCACAGTTGCACCCAATGCCTCGAACCCCTTGATATGCTGGTCTATGGGTCTGTCGCCTATATCGCATCCTCCCGGAAGCAATGAGGAAGAATCCTTAAACCTTCCCAGACCCGCTCCAAGCAGGTAGTAGGATGCCCTCATCTTTTTTGACAATCCATTTTTCAGGTAACATTCCTTAACATTTGCCGCATCTATAGAAATAGAAGTATCATCAAGGTATTTTGTTTCGGCTCCCAATTCTGTCAGTATATCCATAAAAACATTTACATCTTCAATTTTCGGCACATTTTCAATAATACACTTTCCGGGACAAAGCAGTGTCGCCGGTATTATTGCAACTGCAGCATTTTTAAATCCCCCGATATTTACCTTCCCTTTTAATTTACTTCCGCCTTCTATAACAAACTTAGACATAAATAATTCCTCAATTCTGATTTTTTTATATATAAATTTAGTAGTATCAATAATATAAATAATATTAATAAAAACATTTTCATCATATAATATATATTAAAATTCAAATTTTTTCAATATAAATATATATTAATCAATGTCATAGGTATTTTTAATCGACAGATGCTTTTGAGTTCCGTCACTAAAAATAACTTTCCACACAGGGTATGAATTTATTCCTGATATGACCTTCCAATTCTCATCTTCAACACTATAATATGTCATCTTCACATCAGTAATTTCCTTGTTTTCCATATCATTAAATGATAAAAGCCTGGGAAGTGCTTCCGCAGCCGAAAATGTCCTTATTCTTTCAGCAGTTTCTTTTATGTAGACAATATTTTGCATTTCAAATTTATATATTCCTTTCGCATCAAAATAAAAATAAATATAGGAATTATCCACGCTGAAATTATTGTAATTTTTAGCATAAGCAACTAATAACTGTCCCGCTTCTACATGTCTGTATGCTTCGGAATATCCTTCCATATCTATTGCCTTATCATCTGCAAATGTACTTATTTTTTCTGCCACACCTTCTTCATTCGGCTGTCCGTCAATTTTTTCCCTCACGGTGTAATGAAGCTTTTTGCCATCCAATATCTCGAGGATTTCTCCATTTTCGTTGCTGTAACGCGTTACATCCTGCACTGGCTCAATTCCTGGTCCCAAAAAACGGCTGAGCAGCTTCTCATTCACATCAACTATTTCATATTTCGTGCTCAGTATAGGGAGAAGATACGTTTCCTCCGGCAATTTGCAGTTAATTGAAATACCTTTTTCCTTTAAGACATTCTCCATGCTTCCCATAAACTGTTCATCAGAATTCGCATTGAAATTCTCCGAAAAAACATTGTTGTACGAAGAGCTGAACAAAAATACATTCAAAATTATAAACGCTGAAATTAATATTGTAGCTGCTTTATTCCAATCCATATTCACTCACATTCCATTCTTACTGCCATTCTTCTATAAGCGCTCCCGTTGTGGCATTAAATATATATGTTTTATCTCCTGCCTCTACCACCCATACAACCCTCAAAACCTGTTCCCTTGAAATTCTTGAAAGGTCAAAATACCCTAGATATATGTTGCTTATATCTTTTATCATTTCTTTTTTCAGAGGCTTCAGCTCCGGAGCACCGCCTTCAACCTCATCTGCTTCCGCATACAGATTTCCCATGATTACATCAAATGCAGAAAGAACCTGAATTTCGCTCATTCTTCCTCTCTGTGATTCATCTATTTTTCTTATGAATCTCCTGTAGGAAACAACGCTGTCCCCTATCACTTCAATCTGTAGAGCAGAATTTTCTCTTACCTTGCTGAAAAGTATTGGACGTCCCTCAATCTTGTATGAAAATGTGTATCTGAAACCATCATTTCCATCATATTCAATATTCTCCACATCACTCAGATAAAGCCCCTCTGGAAAATCAGGAAATTTACCTATAAAATCAATTGCCCTCACGAGACTCGAATACACATCCGATGAGCCCTTCAGCTCAGCTGTTGTATCATAAAAATCCAACAATCCCTCGGAACTTATTTTAAGTATTTTCTTATTTCTGTATACATAGATGGTATTGCCGCTTACTTCAACCGATTTTCTCACATAGTCATAGCTGTTTCTGAAATAATCCTTTGCTATTTTGTCTGTGGCCTCCGCATCAAAGACATTGAGCTCAGACTGAACAATAACGGGATACAGTGCGGTGTTTTCCAGCGGAACAGGTGCTTGTATTGTTTCCTCGCCTATCTTCTGGTTGAACACATATGCAGATTCATCGGCTAAATTCATGGCCTTCACTGCTCCGATGATTTCCCCCGTATCTATTCCTATACTTTCTATTTTTACGGTATTTTCACCGTTATAAATATATATTGACCTTGGGTTTTCCAAATCAATAATTACGTTTTTTACGCCTTTGACAGTATTATTTATTTCTTTATTTTCAACTTTTAGATTTCCTGTAAATATTTCCACGGGAATATCCGTATTGAAATCAAATTTCAGATATTGTGACGGAAATGCCGCTGATTCGTTTATGCTGTTTTTATCAAAGCTTTTAAACGCATCATTCAAGGCAACGACCGCCATTCCCCACATGTTCTGCTCATCGGAATATGTGATGGTATAGTACTCATTGTACTTAATTACATTCTTAACGGGTCTTACAACATTCAATATTTTAGATTCAATCTGGCCGTTAGGTATGTAGCCTTCATCAGCCTCCGTGTTTCGCTTAAATAAATCAGGAAGTTTCAGCCACACGTTGCTGCTTAAATAAATACAGACCAGGACCATTGAAATCAATATGATATTTTTGATTTTTACCTGCTTCATGAATACCTCTTAATTAAATTTGGGGAATGGTAATCACAATTTCCGTTCCTTTATTTAACTCGCTGTTTAAAATTAACGTGCTGTTGTGGGCCTCCGCGATCTGCTTGGCAATTGAAAGACCAAGCCCCGTGCCGCCCATCTCTCTGGTTCTTGCTTTATCTACACGGTAAAATCTCTCGAATACCCTCGCCTCATCTTCCTTAGGAATCCCTATTCCATCATCCCTTATACCTATAGCTATGCTCTTATTCTCTATATGTGTATTTATCCACACATTTCCGCCACTAGGCGTATACTTGATTGCATTTCCTGCAATATTTAAAATTATTTGCTCGAATCCGTCTTTATCAAAGAGTACATACATATCCTCCGCGTCCATGTTGAGATGCATATCGATATTTTTGTTTCTTGCCTGTATTGAAAGCTTCTTTGCTGCCTGGTTAATCATTTCGCTCACATTCAGCTTTTCCTTTTTCCACTTCGTCTGGTCGTAATCCATTCGCGATAATCTGAGTAAATCACTTACAAGTCTCGACATGCGGTCGCTCTCTGAATTGATTACATTCAGGAAATCCTCGGCAATTTGTTTTTCCTCAAGAGCTCCGTCCAGCAATGTTTCTGCATAGCTCTTGATTGTTGTTATTGGTGTTTTCAATTCATGGGAAACATTGGCCACGAATTCTTTCTGCAGCTTGTCAATCTTATATTGCTCGGTGACGTTTTTAAAAACAATTATAACGCCCCCCACCTCATTTTTATTATTCATGAACGGTGCGTAATCAACGTAATAAGTTTCTCTGTCCTGTTCCAAAATTTCGGTGCCGTGATAATTTTTCGACTTCAAATTCACAAGAACCATGTTATCCTTAATTTTCATAACCACATCGTCATATTTTTCATCTTCATCTGCAAGAGAAAGCAGCTTTTTAGCAACAGGGTTTGCGTGAATTATGTTTCCGTTTATATCCACGGTCAGCACTCCGTCCGCCATGTATTTAAACGTAGTTTCCATCTTGCTCTTTTCCTGCTGCAGATTTGACATTGATTTCTTAAGCTCATCAATAAGAAAATTAAAGGTAGTTCCAAGCTGTCCTATTTCGTCATTTGACTTAACACTTACCTTCTGGTCGAAATCACCCTTGGACATTTGCCTCGCCTTTACAGTAAGTTCCTTAATCGGCCCCGTTATGCTGGATGAAAGAACCATCCCTAAAAAAATAGTGACCGTAAGTGCAATTACGGTGGCGCGGGTCAAAATATCCCTCGACTGGTTTACGGTATCGTAAATATACTCGATATTTGTTGAAAGGTAAATATATCCCTTTATATTTCCGTCTGTCTCCACCGGATATGACATATGGCAGAAGATAGGATTTTCTGAATCATCATACTGATCAAGAGGAATGATATGCTCCATACCTCCGTTAAATGATTTTGTCAGAATATAATTGTTAATTTGTGCAATGCTAAATGCGCTTTGCCCTATTATTCCTTCAGAACTTCCCGCAATAATTGTTTTTTGCTTATCATTTAAAATAATATATAAATTTTCATTGTAGCCTATCTGAGTACTTTTTATATTTTCTTGAATTTCAGCTATATTTTCATCCCATGTTTTTGTTTTAAGAGCATTAGAGGTTTCAAGGATAAATCTAACCCTGTCCTCCATGCTCTTTTTGTTCATATCAAGCTGTATATTCTCCAGCTGCGCAACTATAAAAATTCCCACTATGGACATAGCCAGAAATACAAGTAAAAAATAAATTAAAATAAATCTCCATCTGATACTTTTAAACATATTGACTCCCCGCAAGATGTTGTCCCTTTAATTATTTGCTCTTAAAATAATATCCTGTTCCTCTTTTTGTGATTATATATTTGTCTTCTTCTGTTTCGATTTTTTCTCTGAGCCTTCTGACGGTTACGTCAACAGTCCTCAGATCACCGAACTCATAACCCCACACCTCTTTCAAAAGATGCTCCCGGTTGAATACTCTGTCCGCATTTAAAAACAAATACTTCAAAAGGTCAAATTCCCTGTTGGTCAAATCGATTATTTGATTTTCCTTGCTCACCTCATAGGTGTTCATATCAATGGTCAAATTCCCGACATTTATTATTTTAGATTTTATTTCCTCATTTACATTGGAAAGCTTAACTCTTCTTAGGTTGGCCTTCACTCTGGCTATGAGCTCTTTGTTACTGAATGGCTTTGTTATATAATCGTCCGCCCCCAGCTCCAGTCCCGTTATTTTATCATTTTCTTCTTCCTTTGCCGTGAGCATTATAACAGGCATCACATATTCCATCCTGAGCTCTTTCAATACTTCAAAGCCGTTTTTCTTCGGAAGCATTATATCTAAAATTATCAGTTCCGGATTCATTTTATGGGCTGTCTTTATAGCCTCGTCTCCGTCATATGCGGTCTGTACTTCATATCCTTCTTTTTGGAGATTATATTTAATTATTTCCGCAATTGGTCTCTCATCATCTACTACTAATATTTTTGGCATAGTAACCTCCATTCTATATTTACAAATTATTATACCATGTTTTATGAAAATAAACACCAACTTTAATTAAAAGCATAAATTAATTTAGGTAGGTGAATATTATGAAAAATCACATAAATTACAATAAATTATGTCCGGCAATAAAGGACCGGACTTATTCAAGCCATGACAGCATCATACCGGTCATCATAACTTATAAAGGCGATACGAAAATAAAAGAAGGAAGACTGTCTTCCTTATCAAATAAATTAGGCTGCAATCTTCCCATTGTAAACGGCTGTGCCTGTGAAATGAGCATAAATTCTATATTGGAGCTTACATCAGATCCTGATGTGGAATTTATAAGCTACGACTCAAAGGTGTTTGCAGTGATGGATGTAGCGAGAGAATCCATAGGTGCGGACTTTGTTTTAAATGCAGGCTACACGGGCAAAAACATCACGGTTGCCATTATAGACACTGGAATATCCCCCCATGCCGACCTCATATATCCAACAAACAGAATAATAGGCTTCAAGGATTTTGTAAACATGGAAACACGAATGTACGACGACAATGGACACGGGACGCATTGTGCCGGCATACTAGCCGGTAACGGATATGCATCAAAGGGAAAATACAGAGGAATTGCTCCTGAAGCAAATATACTATCGATCAAGGTCCTGGATGAAAACGGAAACGGAAACACTTCAGATATACTGTCCACTGTTCAGTGGATTATAGACAATAAGGAGGTTTATAAAACAAGAATAATTAATTTCTCACTTGGAGCCATAGCACAGTACAGAGAAAAAAGAGACCCACTGGTCAAAGCAGCCAACAAGGCCATTGAAAATAACTTAATTGTGGTTGCAGCAGTAGGCAACAGCGGACCTCTCAGAAATACCATACTGTCGCCCGCCACAAGTAGATACGTTATTTCTGTGGGTGCTCTTGACGATAAACGAACTCCTGAGCTAAGTGACGATGTTATTGCAGAATTCTCAAGCCGCGGCCCCACCCTTGACAGAATTAAAAAGCCGGACCTGATTGCTCCCGGCGTCAATATAACGTCTCTTTCAAATAGAAGCATAAGCGGCTACACCTCCCTCAGCGGAACATCCATGTCCGCACCCATGGTATCAGGTGCCGCCGCGCTTCTGCTTAACGAAAACCCGAACTACACCCATCACGACATAAAGCGAAGGCTGCTCACTGCGTGCTCGAGAATAAGCGCTTCTTCATACGACCAGGGAGCTGGTGTATTGGATATAGGCAGAATCTTTTCATAGACAAAGGGCTCGCACCGCCATCGGTGCGAAGTCCTTTTTTCCGAACATTCCATTTAGAATCCAGGTGCGCCATGGCTGTCTATTTAATTTACGTGCAGAAGGAAAAATCTTATTTTTTTATCTCCCCAACCCAAATCCCATGGAACATGATATCTGTCTGTTGTATGAGAGTTTATCAGCGGATATCCTTTAGAATCAAATCCTGTTACAACAGCAAAGTGATCAATATTCCCTCTTCCTTTTTCATAACAAATAATATCACCAAGACACAAGTTTGAAATAGGTGCTCCAGAACCTTCTTGGGATTGTGCAGTCAACTCGGAATATGTACCGGCCTTAATCACTTTTGCCTTTCCGCTATAAATCAAGTAATTTTTCAACGCATCTGCATTTACCCACGCACTGCTTCCTGACCCTCTTCCGTATTTCGGAAAACTACAAAGCCATGTGGTGTCCTGCTTTAGTCCTCCTGCTTCTTCGTCCCCCAATACCTGAGAGACAAAATTTGTGCAGTCTCCTCCTGCCCCGTTGTAATCCATATATCTGGGATTGTATTTATAATTGTTTCCGCTCCCCCAGGCTGTTCCGCAGTATTTATCAGCATATGCAACCGCTCTTTCTCTGTTGTAGCCTGTTTTACTCACAGCAGTCAGAAATCCGCTCATTACCGGCAGCTCGAAGTCTGAATATCCGAACACGGCTGCGCTGCTGGGCTCATAGGATTGCAAAGCATCCTCAAAGCAATCTGTGTACCAGTCCTGATAAATAATCCATTCACCTTGATTTTTAATTATCTTCGCCGTATGTCGTATTCCTACACCGAAGGAATTTAATGTAAGACTTGGATCATCATCATAAATATAATCAAACCGATATGATTCCTCCAATGAAACCTTTACAATATCACCTGTAGATGTTGCCTTTTTAATTCTTACCGTAGATTCTATATTTTTAAATTGTATCCCCCTTTCATGTGACCAGTCTTTTAAATACAACACCCGTTTAATCTCATGGTCCAAAGAATAAACTCCATATTTCCGGGAGGTATCAAACAACTCATTCAACGGACCTGTGTCACCTGATACAAGGCAACCGGAACGAATGTTATAAATCCTCTCAAATTCTTTTCTCAAAGCCTCATCATCAATATTTTCTGTGTTTTGCAAAGAATGAACAGTTATAGAAAACGCAGCGGTTAATATGAACACTGATAGAATTAATAATTTCAGGTTTAATTTTTTGAACAATTTCTTTTCCTCCATATAAAATCATTTTAATAGTATCTCTTAAAACGATTTTTATATAATGCTTTTGATACAAATATGAAAATATTTGTAATGTAATAATTTTTGCATTAACATAATACTTTTATATAGGTCTATTAACAGGAGGTATGTCTTGAAAGAAATAATTCCGTTTGCACTTGCTATCCTGACCGGCTTATTCACAACCTTGGAAGCTGCTGCTACCTCCGAATTAGGAAAATCCATTACACCAAGAACAGCAACGTTGCACAGCATGATAGTAAGCTCTGCAACCATGCTTATCATTAATATTTTAAGCGGCAGCCTAAGTCAATACGGCAAAATAACAAGCACTTCTGCCATATGGTCGGCAGGAGGGATATTTGGCGCTTTAGCAATTTATTTTTTAGCGGTATCTATACCTAAATTGGGTGTAACCTTAACATTTACAATTGTAATTACCTCTCAAATTGTAAGCAGCTTTTTTATGGACACCTTCCTGTTCAGCATCAAATTCAAACTTATTCAGATTATAGGTCTATCACTTATAATAACCGGGCTTTATCTTGTAATGAAATAATCTCCTGTTATAATAGGTTGCAATTATTTTAATTTTGTTTATAATAGTTGTGGAGATAAATTTCATGCATCTATTATCGGAGAATAAAATTGAACAAATACAGAACTCTTATTTATAATACATTTATATTTGCTTTAGGTACCTTCAGCTCAAAGCTGCTGGTATTTTTTCTGCTGCCCCTGTATACAAGGGTGCTCACCAATGCTGATTACGGCGTTGTGGATTTAATTGTACAAACGGCAAATTTACTTATTCCCATAATGTCGCTTGGTATAGCAAACGGAGTAATAAGATTCGGACTGGATAAAAGCAACAGCTCCAGCGATGTTTTCTCGACAGGTCTGTTTACAATTTTGGGAGGATTCACGGTATTTCTGGTGTTGTGGCCCATTCTGTCCAATATTAAATATATTTCAGGCTATACATCGCTCATATACATTTTTATTCTTATGTCCTCTCTCCGTTCACTCTGTTCGCAGTTTATACGATCGAAGCAGCTTGTCAGGCTGTATTCCTTTGACGGAGTCCTAAGCACCATAACAACAATTGCGTTTAATATTTTATATCTTATGGTATTTAAGCTGGGTATAAACGGATATATTTACGCCATAATTTCATCTGATTTTTTATCTGTCCTTTTCTTGTTTAATGCCGCCAAGCTGCACAGATTCATCAAATTAAAGCCCCGCAAAAAATCTACGTTTGTAAACATGATTAAGTACTCTGTACCTCTTATACCTTCAACAATCTTCTGGTGGATAACCAATGTATCTGACAGATACATTGTTGCCTATATGCTGGGAGCGGAGGCAAACGGATTGTATGCCATATCATATAAAATCCCTACTCTCATAACACTGCTATCCAGCATTTTCACAGAGGCATGGCAGCTGTCGGCAGTATCTGAAAAGGATACGGAATATCGAGAGCATTTTTTCACCAATGTTTTCAAAGCTTATTCATCCCTTGTCTTTGTTTCCGCATCAGTGCTCATTCTATTTGCAAAGGTAATAACAAGAGTACTGGTTTCAAGTGCATTCTATGCATCATGGCAGTATGTTCCATTTTTAGTTATGGCAACTTCTTTCTCATGCCTTGCAACATTTTTGGGAAGCATTTATTTTGTTGAAAAGAAAAGTAATCTTTCCCTTATAACAACCTTCATGGGTGCCTTGATAAATATTATCCTCAATTTCATCCTGATACCTAAATTTGGTGTTAATGGCGCAGGGTTTGCAACATTTGTGAGCTATGGCGCCGTATTTGTGCTACGCTCCGCTAATACCAGAAAATTTATTAAGATAAGCTTCCGCAGCACAAAGCTGATTTTCAACACTGCCATACTTATGGTTCAAAGCCTGACAATGATTTTTGAAATACGCCATTGGATTTTTTATGGCAGCATATGCTTCATTATTATGCTTCTCATTAACTCAAAAGATTTGATTGCCAATGCAAGGAGGCTCATTAAATAATTCTTTTCGTGAAATGTAGCATCCCCATTCAGCATGAACAGAAATGTACCTCCGGAATAGTATATACCATATAAAATAATGGGAGGTATGCATGCTAAAATACGTTATTCAACCTCGTGATACCATATTCAGTGTCGCAAAAAAATTCGGACTGAAATATGAGCAGATACTTTTTTCAAATCCGCCGATAAACAGACATCCTGTTTACGCCGGACAGGTCATAAACATTCCGGGCTTCACCTATACGGTGCGTCCCGATGATACTCTCAACAAAATTTCCGAGAAATTCAATATTCCTCTAAGCATTTTGCTTTCATTAAATCCCAAGATCGCCTGTGACGGGAATATTACCGTAGGGCAAAACATTTTTATAACAAACAGTCCCCCTACCGGCAGTATGTCAGAGCAGATATTTTTAATCGAAAAAAATTCGGAAAGTATAATGTCCGATATTGATAGCGAAAACTGGTCGGATGCAGAGCTAAAAGCATCACAAATAAAAAGTGATTTTACCCAGTTAACTCCATTTTTTAGGGAACAAGGCATACCCAAGGATCTAATCACCACAATCAGTGATGCAATAACGAAACTAATGAATGAGATAAACTCCAAAAATGTTCATCTGTCCAAGGTGGAGGCTTTTATAATTGGAGAATACTATTCTGACATACTGGATATTCTTAGGAGAAATAACCAAATAACATAATAAAACACCCGGCAAAACCGGGTGTCAAACTGTTCCTTATATAATTATGACAGAATTATGCCTTTACCCATGGATTGGGCCTTAGACGTGAGGTTTTCTGATTTTTCAATAAATTCTTCAATGGTTTCCCCTGCATATTCAACGATTGAGCCACATACACTCAGCTTTCCATCGAAATTCATTCCGTAGCTTTCGATTTCCTTCTTAATTTTCTCAGTCATTATCTTTGCTATATCAATATCCACGTTATTTAAGATAATCATAAACTTATCATTGCCATACCTGCCCGCAACATCGATTCTTCTTGAATTTGTCCTCAATATCTGAGCAACTTCCTGAATAATTTTATCAGCCTGATTCATGCCGTATATTTTGTTTATTTTCTTGAAATCGTCGATATCAAGCACTAACAGACAAAAGCTTATTCCTTCCTCCCTGTAGGTGGTTATGCTGCTTTTTATGCTTTCATTTATAAACTGAAAATTGTACAGCTTAGTGAGCATGTCTATATTTGCTTTGGCTTTTATTTCATTTTCCAGATGCCTTATTTCTCTATCTTTTTCGAGAAGAAGCCGCTTCATTTCTTTTTTTTCGGTCAGATCCTGCATGGCAACATAGAACGTATCCTTATCAAAGCCGAATATGCTGAACCTTATAAATTTATCAAACCCATTCACATATTGCTCAATTACCTTATGATCGCTGGTCATAGCGGCCTCACTCAGGATTTTGGGCCAGTCAAATATTGAATTCAGAACAACCGGAGAGATATCCGTGAATTTTTTGTTTAATATATCCTCTACCGGTTTATTTACAATATACTCTGTGGACTTGTTTGCATAAACCGTCACAAGGTCTGCTTTTCCTTCATTATTGATGGCTATCCTGCACTGAACAATTGCCTCGGATAAATAATCTAAATACTCTTTCATTGTACCGCCCCTACCTTTTAATGAATTTTAATAATCCTGAACCTCTTCAAAATCATCACAACTTCCGTCAATCAATTGCGATACTACTTTCTTTATTGTACTGTACTCAAAACCTTTGTTTACTAAATAACTTGACAGCTTAATTCTTTTTTTGCGCATGTCTTCTTCCTTCAATGTACTCATCTTTTTTGCACCAAGCAGACGCGCCCTTTCCAATTCGTCCTCGTCAGACATCATGCTCATTTTCTCTTCAATTATATCTCTGTGTACCCCTTTTTCATATAGGGCTTCCTTAATTCTTCTTTTTCCCTGCCTTGATGAGTTAATCTTGCTGCTTATAAGCAATTCGCAAAATCTTTCATCATCCAGATATCTCTGACTCTTGAGCTTCGCAACTGCATTTTCCGTAAATTGCTGGTCAAATCCCTTCTCTTTAAGCTTCTCTCTAATCTGTTTTTCACTTTTAACACTCCTGGACAAAATTGATAGAGCATGATTGTATACATTAATCTCTTCCTCAGATTTTAATATTTTCTCAACAAAGTCATCATCAAGCTCCATGTTTTTCTTAAGGGAGTATTTAATCATTATATTTAAGTCAATCCCAAAGGCATAGATATCATCAAGGTATATACTTACTCTGTTCTTATTATTTTTCTGATACTCAATTTTAGTAATTTTCCTCATGGCACATCCTCTGTCATTTTCTATATTTTAGCATATGTATCGAAAATTATCAATATTTGTATTGTTATATGGAGGAATTTGCACAAAATTAAGAAGTCGCCGCACAAGCTGTGCGGCGACCATGTTTCAACTATCTCATATTTGCAAACCTTTCCCTGATCACCATTTCTTCCTCGTTTTGTGCTTCATCCAGTATGAGACCGTGGGGGATTTTCTGTCCGTTTTCATCCACCGTTATAAAGGTTATAAATCCGTCAACAGGAGTTGTTTTCGCTATCTCCGTTTCCATCTTTGTATAAACAGCTATGCTTGTTTTTCCGAGATGCACCACCTTGCTGGCGAATTTAACTATTTCTCCCTTATCCACAGGATGTCTGAACAAAAGCCCGTGTATGTTTAAGCAAACTACATTCTGGGGATTTCCCACAGTTGATGATGCTGCAATAAATGCAGATTCCACAAACCATTCTGCAGTTCTTCCGGCAAATAGTGTGCCGTGGTGATTCAATTCTTCTGATTTAACCAATCGTAAATTTATATACTCTTTCATTCATTCCTCCATTATAATGTCAGTGCGTGATTTTTATTATGCCACATGACAAGCATTGGCCCGGCTATGCATACTGATGAATAGCACCCGCTGATTATACCCACAAGCATAGGTAACGAGAATGTCTTTATAGAATCAATATTATAGACATATGCAAGTATATACACTATCAGAATGCTTATAGATGTAGTTATGCTTGTTTTAAGCGACCTGGAAAGTGTTTGGTTTATACTGGTGTCCACAAGCTCTTCGAAGGACTTCTTCTCAAAATAAGGCTGATTTTCCCTTATTCTGTCATAAATAACGATGGTGTCATTTATGGAATATCCTATTATGGTTAGAGTTACCGCTATAAAGGAATCATTAATCGGCATCTTGAATATTACAAATGCAAAGAACACAATCATTACATCATGGAACAATGCAATAAGACCTATTACTCCTGCTGACATTCCTGATATCCTTTTAAACCTGAACCTTACATACAATATTATAAAGAGTGAAGTCAAAGCTATGGCTATCATTCCATTTGTCAGAAACCTCTTTCCTATAAAAGGCTCTACGACATTTGACTCTGCCAGTGTCAGATTTGATTCCGGGAATTCATCCTTCAAAGCCTTATCAAGCCTTTCCTGATCACCGGCTTCAAGGCCGCTGTTCCCTGAAAGATTCAATACAATCTTCTTACTGTGAGTTATGAGGTCTTCAGTAAGCTGCACCTCCGTACTTCTGTTTAGAATCTCTGATACCTTTTTCTCAGCCATCTTTGAGTCAATTTCTCCGGTATATGAATATTTTATTATGGCTCCGCCCTTAAATTGGATAGACAAGTCAACACCGTTGATAATAAGCGAGATCACTCCTGCCATAATGACAATCAAGGAAATTGCAAAAAATATCTTTCTATTTTTATAAAATTTAATCATTATTTTGCCTCCTTTGCTTTCATTCCATAAAGTGATTTCTTCATAAAAATATCATTCATGCTAATTGACTTTGTCATTATTCTTGAGGCTGTGACACCTGAAACAAAGTTCAGTACACATCCTACCATAAGCGTGTATCCAAAGGAAAGCATGGAACCTGTTCCGAAAATCATCATTATAATAGCAGCGGCAATAGTTGTAATGTTCCCGTCAAATACCGCCGAAAAAGCTTTGCTGTATCCGGTATCAATTGAATACCCCAATGTTCTTCCCGCGCTCAGCTCCTCAATAACCCTTTCGGAAATTATTACATTGGCATCCACTCCCATTCCTATTGAAAGTATAATACCCGCAATACCCGTCAATGTGAGGGTTACCTGAGGTATGGAAAGAGCAAGCATCTGCACTGAAATTTGCAGAAGAATTGCAAAGCACGCCACAATACCCATAATTCTGTAATACAAAATCATGAACAGGCATACTGCAACAAAGGAGATTATTCCTGCCATAACCATTACGTCAAGAGCACCTGAGCCCATTGTTGGCGTAATTGTGCTGTGGTTTTTAGATACGAGAGAAAATGGCAGAGCTCCGGAATTTATTTTATCAGATAATGCCTTTGCCTCATCCACACTTTTAATATTAGTTATAATTGATTTTCCACCCGTTATTTTTTGAGTAACTCTCGGGGCAGATATGAGTGTTTCATCCATGTAAATTGAAATATACTGATCAATCAATTTTTCTGTAGCAGCTGAAAATGCCTTATCTCCCTTATCATTAAACTCCAGGGTAACAACAGGCTCATTTGTTCTGTTGTCCAGCTGCACGCTGCTTGACTTTACATCCTTGCCCTCAACTATAACATTTCCCTGTGGGTCTCTGAATGTAAGTCTTGCAGTTTCTCCAAGCTCAGCAATTGCTTTTTGGGGATTGAAGTCCGTTTCCCCGGATTTCCATGGAAACCTTATTATTATATGGCCGCTGTTTTTATCAACAGTAACTTCCCTGTCCAATATATTTTGAGCGTCCATCCTTGTTTCCATAATTATTCTTGCATATTCAAGCTCACTTTCTGTGGGTATCCTGTCAAGCTCTGCAGGCTCAAATATTGCCTCGACTCCTCCTCTTATATCTATTCCAAAACGGATCTCCTTCATGCCTCTTATATTGATTGGTCCTGCGTTTATGCCGAACAATGCTGTCAATGAAATTGCAGCAATCAAAAGCATGACAATAATGTACATATGTTTATTAATTCTCATTTTTCCTCCTGATTTAATTATTTTCACGCATATAAATGAATGTTTCCGCGTTTTTTACCATCCTTCTTGTTTATAAAAAAAACAATAAATACACTGTAGCTGTAAAAATGCAACGCCGAATCTATGTAGTCCGCATATCTCCGCCCATACAAATAACCGAAAATCACAATACTTAACACAACATATTCTATACCTAAAAAAATCAAAATGCTTTTGTTCCATTTGAAAATCTGAATATCTTCTACTCTGCTGATAAGTTCTTCTACCATTGCTTCAAAATAGGGATAATGATTCAAAAATTCCAAATCAAAAGAGTTTTGTTTTTCCGGTCCCATAAAAAAAATCGAAGAAAAAATGACCATAACTAAAATGACAGTTATTGCTTTCCAATATGATAATTTCATAAGTCATATTCCCCAATTCTCTTTTTTTTATTTATTATTAGCCGTGGCCTTCAGCATTATGCTGACAGCCGCATAAATTACTATGATTACTATAAAAATGGCCGCCATGCCCATTCCCATAAGCTTTAAGGAATTCATAACATTTACATAATTCATACCCATGCCTTACCTCCTACATTAATCCCGGAACAAGGCCAAGTATTACTCCGCCTGCTATAACCGATGCTATCTGCCCTGAAACGTTGGCTCCGACTGCGTGCATGAGCAGATGATTCTGCGAATCAGCCTCAAGACCCATTTTCTGAATAACCCTTGACGACATTGGGAAAGCGGATATTCCAGCCGCACCAACCATAGGATTTATTTTTTCCTTCAGGAACAGGTTAAGGAACTTTGCAAATAATGCCCCTGCAATTGTGTCAAATACAAATGCCAGCAATCCCAGTCCCATTATGAGCAATGTTTCAAATGTAACGAAATTTTCGGCTCTCATGCTTGCGGCAATTGTAATCCCCAGAAGCAGGGTTATTAAATTGACCAGATCCTTTTGTGCAGTTTCTGACAATGCCCTCAATACGCCGCATTCTCTTATTAAATTTCCGAACATCAGGAATCCTACCAACGATATTGAAGCCGGTGCAACTAATCCGGCTATTATTGTAACCCCTATAGGAAACAGCAATCTTGTCATTCTTGAAACACTCTTGGGATTATACTTCATTTTTATTTTTCTGTCTTTTTCTGTTGTGCATAGCTTTATAGCAATGGGCTGAATAATCGGAACCAATGCCATGTATGAGTATGCTGCCACTGCTATGGGGCCTATGAAATTACTCCCCAGTCTCTGCGATACAAGTATTGATGTGGGCCAGTCTGCAGCACCTATTATTCCTATTGAAGCAGCATCATGTATGGGAAATCCCAATAGTGCTGCAACCGTGATTGTTGCAAATATCCCGAATTGTGCTGCCGCGCCAAAAAGCAAAAGCTTCGGATTGGATAATATAGGGCCGAAATCTATCATTGCTCCTATACCGATAAACAGCAAAAGCGGCATCATCTCCGAAGAACTAATACCCACCTCGAACAACCAGTCTATAATACCATGAACCTCTCCTATGCCTGCCATATTCTGATTTAGAACACCTGACATAGGTATGTTTACTAAAATTGCGCCAAAGCCCATAGGGAGTAAAAGCGCAGGCTCCAATTCCTTAGCAATTGCCAAATATATAAGAGTTCCTCCGATTATCCACATAAAAATTTGCTGCCAAGTTATTTGTGCTATTCCTTGATATAAAAATTCCATTTTCTGCTCCTTTTATTTTATTCCTGTGTATTCTAATATAAATAAATTTTTTAAGCAATTATTCATATATAACAAAATAATTTATTTTTCAGTAAATTTTTAAAATTATCCTTGTATTTTATACCTCTTTCTTGATAAACCTTATTCTTACTTGCATTTTCTATGTACAGCAAAAAAATTGCAAGGAGGCAGCTGCATCCTGCGCTTTTTTACTCAATTTTATACGAGGTTCTGTATCCGTTATCTGTCAGCTTTATTGTGATTTCCTTTTCGCTTTCATTTATTTTTGCCACAGCCTCAGTCTGCCTGTCTTTCAAAAGTTCAGAAGCGTTTTTTCTTGTCAAAACAATGCCCTTTTCAATCAACGTTTTATCTTCTTTCCACAAGGAAAAGTTGCAAGACGGATAATTTTTATATCCTGCACAAAAAAACTTTTTCTTGCCCTCTAAAATTTCCCTTCCACATCTCGGGCACACACCGACAGCCTCAACGCCGCCCTTTCGCACCTCCTGTTGAAAATTTACATTTGCCGCAGAAGTAATTTTACCTTCTCTTACTATCTCGGCAACATATTTTTTTATATCAACTATAAAGTCTCTTGAAGCGACTTCCTTTTTGGATATCTTTCCAAGCTGACTTTCCCATTCTCCCGTAAGGTCAGGCTTCTTGAGCTTCTCATGCACTATTTCAATCAGTTGAATTCCATTTTGAGTAGGCACGAGATTTTTCTTATTTCTTTTTATATATCCCACAGATATGAGTTTCTCAATTATTCCCGCTCTGGTTGCCGGAGTTCCCAGTCCTATTGACTTCATTTCCTCCTTAAGCCTTTCATCCTCTATCTACTTGCCTGCTGTCTCCATAGCTGTGAGCAGTGTTGCTTCCGTATAATACTTCGGCGGAGATGTTTTTTTAGTCACAACACTTATTTCCTTAGGCATAAATTTATGACCCACATCAATGTTGATGCTGATTTCCTTCTCCTCTGAATCATCCTTTATCTTGCCCAGCATAATATCCTCTATTTCCTTCCAGCCGGGTATTACCACCTTTTTTCCTCGCGCCTTGAATTTATCGCTTTCTATTTGGATTTCCAGGTCCGTCTGGTCGTATTCCTGCTTCTTGTCAAACACTGCAATAAACCTTGCCACTATGAGCCTAAGTATATTTCTTTCCCTTTCCGGAAGATTTATTCCCGAGGCGTTGCGGATATTAGGAGTAACTATGATGGCATGATGATCTGTAACCTTTGAGTCATCTATAACCCTCTTATCCACATTGAGCTTTTGCCCCATTACCTTGTCAACGCAGTAATCAGCCCCCTTCCATCCGTCTCTTATATTCTTGAGCAGTCCTGGTAGAGATGATTTCATATCCTTCGTAAGATACCTGGAATCTGTCCTGGGATATGTTGCAAGCTTGTATTTTTCATATAAATTCTGTGCTGCATCCAATGTCTGCTCCGCAGAATATCCGTATCTTCTGTTTCCGTCCCTCTGAAGCTCGGTCAAGTCATAAAGCAGAGGCCTTTCCACTGTAGCTCTCTTCGTTTTGAGCTTTGTAACAGTAGCCTCCTTGCCTCTGCACCTAGATGCGATCTCTTCGGCTTTTTCCTGTTCGTCGATTCTTGTACCGCCCTTATTAAACCATGTGGCAGTGAACATATCACAATCTGCCGCAACTTCATAAAACGGCTGTGAAACAAACCCATCTACCTCCTTCTGTCTCTGCACTATCAAAGATAACGTCGGTGTCTGAACTCTTCCTATTGTAAGCATGCGGTTATACTTAACTGTGAAAAGCCTCGTGGCGTTTATGCCCACAAGCCAGTCCGCCTCCGAACGTGCTCTCGCAGACTGGTACAGGCTGAAATATTCCTTGTTATCCCTCAGTTTCTTAAAGCCATCCTCAATGGCCTCGTCCGTCATACTGCTTATCCAAAGCCTTTTAACGGGCTTGTCACAGCCTGAATTAACATACACATAGCCGAATATGAGCTGCCCTTCCCTTCCTGCGTCTGTAGCGCATATGATTTCGTCAACTCTTTCGCTGAGCATTAAGGACTTGACCGTTTCATACTGCTTTGCTGTTGATGGATTAATCATATATTTAAACTGCTTCGGAAAAATAGGGAGATCATTTATATTCCAGCTCTTATATTTCGGATCATATTCCTCGGGATACGCAAGCTGAATCAGGTGCCCCACACACCATGTAATTATATAATCGTTATTTTCTATATACCCGTCTCTTGATCTGCCTATACCCAACACCTTGGCTATATCCTTGGCAACTGACGGTTTTTCGGTAACTATTAATTTCATAAAATTTTCCTCTGTAAACTATTGACAAATTATTATATCATAAACATCCTCGCTTGTCCTGATTAATTTAATATTCAATGCAATTTGCACAATATTTACCGATTGCTACGTCGCATTTAATATTAACAAGAATTTATGTGCTACATATAATACAGAAGTAATGTCACCGGCTTTGCCGATTATCTTTATGTATGACAGGAGGTATTATATTTGAAAGAAAAACATATTTTTGCAGGCGGCAACACTTCCAAGGGGTTCTACAGCTGCTTTGACAGCATATTTAATCCCGTTGAATTAAATCACATCTATATTCTTAAGGGTGGACCGGGGGTAGGCAAAAGCTCCTTCATGAAAAAATTTGCGGGAGAAATGCTTAAAAAGGATTATTCTGCTGAATTTGTCCACTGCTCAAGCGATAATGAAAGCCTTGACGGAATTATCATACCAGAGCTGAAAATTGCTATTGTAGACGGCACGGCACCCCATACTATAGACCCTCAAATACCTGGTGCGGCTGATGAAATAGTCAATCTCGGAGCATTCATAGACAGCAATCAGCTTAAAAAATATAAAAACCAAATTATTCAAATCAATAAAACCAAGACTATGATTTACAAAAGTGCCTACAGATATTTGAAAGCAGCGGGCATTATTTCCGAGGAAATTAATGCCATCCATGACAGCCTTGTAGATACCGGAAAATTTGAAATTATGTGCGCTGACGCAAAGGCTAAAATGCTTGCCGATGATGAATCTTTAAAAAAGAAATCAAAAACTAAAAGACTATTCTCAGAAGCCTACACAGCAAACGGATATATAAGCCATACAACATCTTTGTGCCAAGGCAAAAGAATATGGTCGGTTGTGGGAGAAAATACAAGCTATACTTCCGAGCTTTTAAAAATGCTTGCAGATGAAGCATCAAAACGAGGGTACGACATTGAGCTTTACTGCATGCCTCTGAACCCGGATATGCTCAGACACATCCATATACCCGAAATGAATCTCGTCATAGCAGGTTCCGGGGACCATGCCATAGCTGACAGTGAAGAGGTGTTTGATATACACGGAATTATGAACACAGAAAATTTAAAAACTCGCATTTCAGAAATAGAAAATAACCTTCATTTATTTGACTTGCTGATTAAAATTGCTCTTGATAAACTATCAGAAACAAAAAAATATCACGAACTCCTTGAGGTATTTTATATAAACAGCATGGATTTCAACAGTGTAGATGATTCATTTGAAAGCATATTGAGACAGTATACATAAAATCCAAGGAGGTATATTATGGTTTTAACATCTCTGCACTACCTTTATATTGTCATGGTAGTGGTTGTTCTGTCTATTATGCTTATGAAAAAAGATATTGTAATCCCATGCATCATAGGTATTTTTGCCATGGGATATCTTTATTCCGGAAGTGTCGTTACCGCAGTTCAGTCCATATTCAACACAATTATTTATGCAGGCAACGAGTTTTGGGGAATAATGGTTATTATTTCACTTGTAGTGGCAATGTCAAAGGCATTGCAGGAAATAGGATCTGACGTTTTAATAATGTCACCTATGAAAAAAATTATGATCAATCCTTCAATGGCCTTCTGGACAACAGGACTGACCATGATGATAATATCATGGCTTGTATGGCCAAGTCCTGCTGTTCCCCTGATTGGTGCTGTACTGTTGCCGGCAGCTCTCTCAGCTGGCCTGCCTGTAATCTATGCTGCCGTGGCAATGAACCTGTTCGGTCACGGAATAGCTCTTTCCAGCGATTTCTTCATACAGGGGGCGCCTACAATAACTGCAGCAGGAGCAGGAATAGAGGTTACACAGGCCATCAGAGCATCCATCCCAATATGGATTGTAATGTCATTGGTCACTGTAATGACAGCATTTTTCATGATGAAGAAGGACATGAAGAAAAATGCCGCCATTTACGCAGAAAATATACAAATCACAAAAGCAAAAGATGTAGTTAAGGGCAGGACCACAAAGCTTATGGCAATATTGACCCCGGCAGCCTTTATTCTTGATATAGCAGCAATGCTCAAATTTAAACTTGCCGGAGGAGATGCAACCGCCCTTGTGGGAGGAACCGCGATTTTAATAATGCTTATTACGGTTCTTGCCTCCTATAAAATAAGGGATGCCCTTGATAAGGCTGTTGACTACATTAAAGAAGGGTTTTCATTTGGAATCACTGTATTTGCGCCGGTAATTTTCATAGGAGGCTTCTTCTTTCTCGGAAATCAGGGAGGCGCCACGGCCGTATTTGGCGAAGGTGCTCCGGGAATACTAAATGATATAAGTATATTTCTCTCTCAAAGCATCCAGATGAATAAATTCTCGACCATTATGACTCAGTCAGCAGTGGCAGTTATTACGGGCCTTGACGGTTCAGGCTTTTCCGGTCTGCCTATAGTCGGAACACTGGCATACACATTTTCCAAAATAATAGACATCAACATGCCTGGTCTGGCAGCTTTGGGGCAGATAATAACCATATGGGTTGGCGGAGGAACAATAATTCCCTGGGGTGTCATACCTGTTGCCGCAATATGCAACATAAGCCCTCAAGAGCTGGCAAGAAAGAACCTGATTCCTGTCTTATGCGGAATAGCCGCAGCAATTATAACCGCATTGTTTATCTTGTAGCGGAAAGCTGAGAGGAGAACGCCCTGACGGCACCCTTTGAGCGTATGAAGGCCATGGAACTTATTCACAAAAAACTAATAGCATCCATCGAATGTTTTTCTTGACCATTCGATGGATGCTAGTTTTAGTCACTAATAGTAAACTCGGCACTTATATAATACATATCTTTCATTCTTTCTTGGTTTGATACTTCCATTATTACCCGATAATCTCCTCTTGTAACCGGTATCCAAATATTTATGGGGAAACTCCTTTTCTCTTCATCTGAAGGTAATAGATAATTCAAAATATCAGTAAATGAAACATTACCGGAATATGTCACTTCATACCACTTATCTTCTTGCTCTTTCTCAAGTATTATCCTTTCGCCATAATAAATAGTTTCACTGTTATTATTCTGCAATGTTAACAATATCCTCTCATTATCAGAATCATACTTTGCATTTAGTGATACCCCTTCAAGAATATTTAATTGCTCTTGTTCAATAGTAGACCTCTGCATGCCACTAAAGAACTTTAAAAACTTTACTGCATCATTTCTTTTCATGGAATATCTCTGATCGTTGACATATACGACATCATCCATAATTTGAATATCCATAACCGTCTTGTTCCCTTTTTCGTCTTTAAACTCAATATAAAATATATACGTCCAACCCTTAGCTCTTTCTTTATCTGGTTGGGCACGATATTTTATTTTTTTTAAAATATCTATTATCTCATTTGCTTCCTCGTCTTCAAAAGTAAAATATGTAGTTGGATTACTCATAATTTGAGTTCTGCCTACAACCTTGTTCAAAGTCATTTCATCGGTTCCTTCGAATACATCCGTTCCCTTGGTCATGGCACTGCATGATATAAACAAAATGCTTGTACATAGGTATATCAATAGTCTAAATCTCTTCATAAATCCCCTCACCGAACAATTTTATTTCATTTCAACTAAAAACACCTTCTTTTCATCTTTTCCTCCTTGCTCTAAGTACAATTATACTCTTAAGACGTTATAACTACATAAAAGTTCCAGATGTTTTCCAATCACACCAAAAAATTAGCCCTCATATAAGTAAAATAAAATAATTTTTTGCCAAAAACTACAAAAAATATATAAATACCCCATATTTATATATTTTTTGATTGACTTTATCCGAAGCTCTTATATAATAATATATATAAATGAATAATATTTAATATAATTCATTTTTAATATATTGAGGTGCTTTTATGGATAATGTATCATTTACACTTACAAAAAATGAGCAGGAAGTTATGGATTTAATGTGGACGCAGGACAGGGCATTGTCACGTTCTGAAATTATTGAACTTTCTACAGAGCGCTCATGGAAAAAAAGCTCTGTTCATATTTTATTAAACAGTATGCTTAAAAAAGGTGCAATAAAAGTTGACGGATATGTAAGAACCGGAAAAAATTACGGACGTACATATTCTGCTGCAGTTACACGAGAAGAATATCAAGTAATACAACTTAAATACGGAATGCCATTTATGACAAAAACCCCTGCAATAACAGATATTGTTTCTGCACTTATTACGGAAGATATTGATGATGAAACCCTTGAAAAACTGGAGGCAATCCTTCAGGCTCGAAGGGACGAGAAAAAATGACAATCACCATTTTTTCTTTCGTTACATCTTTGCTGTTGTTCAACATATATATCTTTTTAATCGCTGTTATTCGACCGCGTAATATTTTTTTATTCCGCTTTGGTATTATACCCATAGTACTTTTGATTGCAGCATGTATTTTTCGTTTAGTCTTTTTTGTTGAGCTGCCATCTTCTACAGTACTGCAATCGGATGTTATTTATCCTATAATTCTAAATTTCTTTACTGTAAAGGTTTTCAAAATGTATGTTTATGAATTAGTGATTGCTGTGTGGGTCGTTGGCAGTATATATTACCTACAGAAATATATACGTCAATTAATTTTCCTTAACAGGCTTGCAGACTCTGTTAGAGAAACACAGGACTTGCGTATCATTTCATGTATTAATGAACTTTTAGTAGAAAGCGGTAAAAATACTAGAGTTAAAATTGTACAATCCAATGAAATTTCTATACCTATGATTACAGGCTTTCTCAAACCCGTGATTTACCTTCCGTATACTGATTTTTCAGATATAGATTTAAGAAATATACTTATGCATGAATGGACACACTTTTTACATAAGGATGCGTGGACAAAGCTTTTTATAAGCTTAATCAGTTCGGTATTCTGGTGGAATCCTTTTGTTCATATTTTAAAAAATGAATTAAGTCAAACCCTTGAACTTCGTTGTGATTTAAGCATTATTTCTCGAATGGATAATGAAAATCGATTGATATATCTTGAAAGCATTGTAAAGATTATAAAGGATGCCAACAACAATAAGCTTCATAAATCACATTCTTCCATGGGCAGTACAGCATTGGTAGCCATAAACAGGGACGAAAATATTTTACAGAGATTTAATTTAGTATTGAATTATGACAAATGTAAAAATAGAAATATGTTCTCATCTGCTATAATTTGTATTTTTATTTTACTTTCAGTTATTGCTTCATATGGATTTGTTGTACAACCCGCGCATCCTAATCCTATTATAACGGAATATGAAGATGTGTTTGCAATTAAGCCTGAGAACGCATATTTAATGCTTAATGAAGATGGAACTTATTCTGTTTATTCAGACAATCAATTCAGATTTAACATTGACCAAATAAATTCCGAACCATTTTTATCATTACCTATTAAATAGTTATTTTCTATGAAAGGAGGTGTAATCTATGAAATTTAAAAAATTTTTTGTTCGTTTTTTCTCAATTTCCATGCTTATGATGTCATTATTAAGTGTTGGCCATATAGCATATGCCCAAGAAATAAATATTAGTAGCACAAATGAGGACGTTGTTGTATTTGCTGAACAAACAGAATGGTACTTTCGTATTGTAGACGGAAAACCTCAAAAACGTTTGTGGTCTATTACATGGGGCAAGTGGCTTACAGAGTGGGAATGGGTATAGTACTATCCCGACTTTAACCAAGCAATATGCTATTAAGAATCGATAGTATATTGCTTGGTTAATTTTTTATTTCACTATGTTATGTAAAAAATAAGACTACGGAAATACCGTAATCTCATCATTCATCATATTATTTCAAATTACCGCCAAAATGGGCAATTGCATCCTGTAATTCTTTTATAAATTCAGGCTTAACCAGCTCAAAGTATTTAGACATTACCTCTTTCAGGTATTCTGCGTCAAAGGTGCCGTTTGCTTGTTTTTCAAATCCGGCATTCAATAAAGCCTTCGCTTCTTCTTCCTTGCCTTCAGCTACACGCTTCATAAAAAAATTATAAAACATTTCTTGCCCAGGGTTCATTATTTTTCCTCACTTTATACTATGTCTACACCTATTATCATTATTTCTTCTCTATTCTCGTTTACTTTTTCTGCAGCACCTTTTTCAGATACTGCCCTGTGTATGATTTTTTTACCTTGGAAACCTCTTCGGGAGTACCCTGTGCAACTATTGTTCCGCCACCGTCTCCTCCCTCGGGTCCCAAGTCGATTATGTGATCTGCTGTCTTTATAACATCAAGGTTATGCTCTATAACTATTACGGAGTTACCTACCTCCACAAATCTGTTAAGCACCTCAGTAAGCATGTGAATATCCGCAATGTGAAGTCCTGTGGTAGGCTCGTCAAGAACGTACAGCGTGCTTCCCGTACCTCTTTTGCTTAGCTCATAGGCAAGCTTGATGCGCTGCGCCTCTCCTCCTGACAACTCTGTTGAAGGCTGACCAAGCTTAACATACCCCAGCCCCACATCCTGCATGGTTTTTATCTTATTGTATATTTTCGGAATATTTTCGAAAAACTCGAGAGCTTCGTCTATGGTCATGTCCAGCACTTCCGAAATATTCTTCCCCTTATACCTTACCTCAAGAGTTTCCCTGTTGTATCTCTTGCCCTTGCATACCTCGCAGGGCACATATACGTCCGGAAGGAAGTGCATTTCTATTTTCAGTATTCCGTCACCGTGGCATGCCTCACATCTTCCACCTTTGACATTGAAGCTGAATCTGCCCTTCTGATAGCCTCTTTCCTTGGCCTCAAGAGTCATGGCAAATACATCCCTTATATGGTCAAACACTCCTGTGTAGGTAGCTGGGTTTGACCTGGGCGTCCTTCCGATTGGAGACTGGTCAATACTGATTATCTTATCTATATTTTCCACACCCAGCATTTCGTCATATGCGCCTGGACGGTTGTTGTTCTTAAACAGCTTCTGATGGAGTCCCTTAGACAGTATTTCATTTATCAGTGAGCTTTTTCCGGAGCCGGAAACCCCTGTAATGCAGCACAATACTCCCAGAGGTATTTTTACATCTATATTTTTAAGGTTGTTTTCTCTGGCACCCTTTATTTCTATAAACTTATCAGATGTCTTTCTTGTTTCGGGAACGTCTATTTTCTTTCTTCCGCTGAGGTACTGTCCCGTAATGGAGTTTTCATCGTTCTTAATATCATCGTATGTTCCGAAGGCAACTACTTCTCCGCCGTGAACTCCCGCTCCGGGACCTATGTCGAGAATATAGTCCGCATTTTCCATTGTCTCCTCATCATGCTCCACCACAATTAGGGTATTTCCCAAGTCCGTCAGATTTCTGAGAGTCTTAATAAGCATGCTGTTATCTCTCTGATGCAGACCTATGCTTGGTTCATCCAGCACATAGAGCACACCTACAAGACTTGAGCCTATTTGCGTTGCAAGCCTTATTCTCTGAGATTCCCCACCTGACAATGTACTTGCGGTTCTTTCAAGAGTGAGGTAATTGAGCCCTACATCCGATAAAAATTGAAGCCTTGAGGTTATTTCCTTTATTATCTGATCCCCTATTACTTCATTTTTCGGACTAAGCTTCAACTCGTTGAAAAACTTCAAGCTTTTTGTCACGGACAGCTTTGTAACCTCATATATATTTTTGTTTTCTATTTTAACCGCAAGACTTATAGGATTGAGCCTTGCTCCGTTGCACTCGGGGCACGGGCTGTCATTCATGAATTCTTCAATCCATTCTCTCATTTCTGGAGATTTGGTTTCCATGTATCTTCTTTCAAGATTGTTTACAACGCCCTCAAACTCTTTGTTGTACACCCTGTGTCCCTGGAATTTGCTTACGAATTCCACAGTCATGTTTCTTCCGTTTGTTCCGTAAAGCAGTTCGTCCATGAATTCCTTAGGGGCCTCCGACAGCGGTTTGCTGATATCAAATCCATGAAAATCTGCTATTCCTTTAAATATCTGATAGTAGTATCCATCCTCGTCTGCTCCGAAGGGCACTATTGCCCTTTCAGCAATTGTCTTTGTATAATCGGGGATTATTAAATCCACATCAATTTCTTTTTTAATTCCTAACCCGCTGCACGCCTTGCACATTCCAAAAGGATTATTGAAGGAAAACATCCTGGGCGAAATTTCTCCGAAGCCTATTCCGCAGTGTGTGCAGGCAAACTTTGTGCTCATGAGAAGCTCTTCCATACCCACTATGTCAAGAAGCACCATTCCTCCGGAAAGCTCCAATGCTGTTTCCACAGAATCCACAAGTCTCTTCTGTATTCCTTCCTTAATTACAATTCTATCTATTACAACCTCTATATTATGTTTCTTATTTTTATCAAGATTGATTTCCTCTTCAAGTTCATACAGCTCGCCGTCAACTCTCACCCTCACATAACCATCTTTCTTTATATTTTCCAGAAGCTTTTTGTGAGTTCCCTTTGCACCTCTCACCATTGGTGCAAGAATCTGAATCTTTGTTCTTTCCTCGTATTCCAGAACCTTGTCTGTTATCTGGTCTATTGTTTGTGTTGTTATGGGCCTTCCGCAGGTTGGGCAGTGGGGAATACCTATTCTTGCAAATAAAAGCCTGTAATAATCATATATTTCAGTAACTGTTCCCACGGTTGAACGCGGATTTCGGTTTGTTGTTTTCTGGTCTATGGATATTGCCGGTGACAGTCCTTCAATGGACTCCACATCAGGCTTATCCATCTGTCCCAAAAACTGACGAGCATATGAAGAAAGACTCTCCACATATCTCCTCTGTCCTTCCGCATATATGGTATCAAAAGCAAGGGAGGTTTTGCCTGAACCACTGACTCCTGTAAAAACAATGAGCTTATCTCTTGGCAGTTCGATATTTATGTTCTTGAGATTGTTCTCCTTTGCTCCTCTTATTATAATTTTATCCATTTTATGTCCTTTCGGTTAATATAGTCAATTGATTATGACTTACGAAGTTCTTTTATCTCATCTCTCAGTCTTGCCGCTTTTTCAAACTCAAGGTTCTCCGCTGCCAGCCTCATTTCATTTTCAAGCTCTACAATATAGGATGCAACATCAACAACATCTTTTCTCTTGACATTGTATTTTTCTTCTCCCTCAGCAACCTTGGTAGCCTCTATAATATCTCTGACTCCCTTGATTACGGATGTAGGTATAATATTGTGTTCTTTGTTGAATTTATCCTGAATTTCTCTTCTTCTGTCTGTTTCTCCAATTGCTCTTTCCATTGAGCCCGTCATTTTATCAGCATACATTATGACGCGACCGTCAATGTTTCGCGCTGCTCTTCCAACGGTCTGAATCAAAGATGTTTCAGAACGGAGGAAGCCTTCCTTATCCGCATCAAGTATGGCTACAAGAGATACCTCAGGCAGATCAAGCCCTTCTCTCAAAAGGTTTATCCCCACAAGCACGTCAAATTCTCCCACACGCAGGTCCCTTATTATCTCCATCCTCTCAAGGGTATCAATGTCGGAATGCAGATACCTAACCCGTATTCCCGTATTTTTAAAATAAAATGTAAGATCCTCTGCCATTTTTTTCGTGAGAGTTGTAACGAGCACCCTTTGGTTTTTGGCTGTGGAAATTCGTATTTCATTGATTAAATCGTCTATCTGATTTTCAACAGGCCTCACATAAATCGGAGGATCCAAAAGCCATGTAGGACGTATAATCTGCTCAACAACATTCTGTGAATGCTCTGCTTCATATGGTCCCGGCGTGGCGCTCACGAACACCACCTGATTAATTATTTTCTCAAATTCATCGAATTTAAGGGGTCTGTTATCCAATGCCGATGGCAATCTGAAGCCGTAATCCACTAAGGTTGTCTTTCTTGCCCTGTCGCCGTTGTACATTCCCCTTACCTGGGGCAGGGTAACATGGGACTCATCTATTATCATTAGAAAATCTTTCGGAAAATAGTCCAGCAGCGTAAATGGTCTGGAGCCGGGCTTAAGATTGTTTATATGTCTTGAATAGTTTTCTATACCGTTGCAGTAGCCCATTTCCTGAAGCATCTCCAGGTCGTAATTCGTTCTTTGTTCAACTCGCTGCAGCTCCAACAGCTTATTTTCGCTTTCAAATTGTTTGAGTCTTTCCTCTAATTCCTCCCTTATGCTCACCACAGCCCTATTTACATTTTCTTCTGTGGTAGCATAGTGAGTTGCGGGAAATATCGAAATGTGATTTCTTCTGCCTAAAATTTCTCCCGTAACCGTATTTATTTCAGTTATTCTGTCTATCTCATCACCGAAAAATTCAACTCTTATGGCATTTTCGGAGGATGATGCAGGAAATATCTCCAATGTATCTCCCCTTACACGAAAGGTGCCTCGCGTAAAGCTTATATCATTTCTCTTATATTGGATCTCAACAAGCTTTTTAATGGTTTCGTCCCTGTCTTTCTGCATTCCTGGTCTTAAGGATATAACGAGATTTTCATAATCCATGGGACTTCCCAAACCGTATATACATGAAACACTGGCAACTATTATCACATCTCTTCTCTCGAAAAGGGATGCCGTAGCAGAGTGTCGCAATTTATCTATTTCATCATTTATGGATGCGTCTTTTTCAATGAATGTATCGCTGCTTGGAACATATGCCTCAGGCTGGTAGTAATCGTAATAGCTTACGAAGTACTCAACCGCATTGTCAGGAAAAAATTCCTTGAACTCAGAACAAAGCTGTGCAGCTAGTGTTTTATTGTGAGCTAAAATAAGTGTGGGTCTCTGGACCTTTTCAATTATATTCGCCATTGTAAATGTCTTTCCCGAGCCTGTAACCCCTAAAAGTGTCTGATATTTCAGGTTGTTGTTCAATCCCTTTGTAATTTTTTTAATTGCCTCCGGCTGGTCGCCGGTTGGCTTAAATTCAGATTTAATTTTAAATTCACCCATAATTTCACCTCAGCTTTATCTAAACGTATGTTCGTTTTATTATATATCTTTTGCTCCTTGAAGTCAATAAAAAAGCCGTCAGAAAAGACGACCTCCGGTCAAGGAAATTTTGTTAATTCTCCAATGATACTACAAATCCTTCAATATTTTCCGGTGATAATTCCAATATTCCAAAGCTTTCTTCACCGCACTTTGGCATTATGCTGCTTCCGGGATTGAAAAATAATATATTATCTATCACTTCATTCTGAGCGCAGTGAGTGTGACCGTAAATAACTACATCTGCATTTTCTTCCTCGGCATAATCTTTCAGATGCTCAATGCTTTCCTTTACATGGTGCAGATGACCGTGGGTTATTATAAATCTTTTTCCCTCAATAACCTCATTGATTAGCAGTGGCTTATCAGAAATGCTGTCACAGTTGCCCGGAACTTGTATGACCTTGTTTATATTGAGACGGTCAGCAAATTTCTCCGCATCTCTGTATTTGTCTCCACAATGAATGAGCATTTCGAACTTTCCGTGTTCATTCATCCTTTCTATCTGTGAATTCAGAACAAAGTTGTGACTGTCGCTTATTACTAATATCCTCATTGTTCCTCCAGCTTTTTCCTTAAGTTCCTCAAAGCCCTTGCCCTGTGGCTCACACTGTTTTTTTCCTCTTCTGTCATTTCCGCAAATGTCCTGCCTGTATCCTCAACTATGAACAGTGGGTCGTAGCCAAATCCGTTTTCTCCTCTTTCCTCAAAGGCAATTATTCCGTCAACTCTTCCCTCTGCTGACACCCTTCTGCCGTCCTCGAAAATAACAGCCATTACTGTTTTAAAATATGCCGTTCTTTTTTCTGCCGGCACATCCTTTAAATTCTTTAAAAGCAGGATGTTGTTTTCTTTGTAGGAAACAGGCTCTCCGGCGTAGCGGGCAGAGTACACTCCAGGGTCTCCGTTCAGGGCATCAACAAATAATCCGGTATCGTCCGCTATAACAATTCCCTTTACCAGCCTATGAAGCTCTTCCGCTTTCTTTAAGGCATTTTCCTCCAATGTGCTGCCATCCTCTTCCACTTCAAAATCCGTATAACCTAAATCATCCTTTGATACAACTTCAAATGACATACCTTTCAATATATCCTTTATTTCGCTTATCTTATGCTTGTTTCCGCTTGATAATATAACCCTTCTCATCATTTTCCTATAGTTTCACTGATTGTTTCTCCCAGCGCCTCTCTCTGCAATTTATACAGCTCCTCACATCCCTTTGATGCCAAAGATATGAGATTCATGAGTTCATCCCGTGTAAATGTGGCTTCTTCACCGGTACCTTGAATTTCAACAAATTCTCCTTTGTTAGTCATGACAATGTTCATGTCCACATCGGCACTTGAATCTTCTTCATAGCAAAGATCCAGAATCGCTTCACCTTTACCTATTCCCACACTGACTGCTGACACAAATGCTTTTACAGGCATTTTTGATATTTCATTTCTGCTCAGCAATCCGTAGAATGCATCAGCCATAGCAATGAAAGCACCTGTTATGGAGGCTGTCCTCGTTCCTCCGTCTGCCTGTATAACATCACAGTCTATCCAGACAGTCCTTTCTCCTACAGCATCCAGGTCCACAACAGACCTGAGGCTCCTGCCTATAAGCCTCTGTATTTCCTGAGACCTTCCGTCAATTTTTCCCTTATTGATATCTCGGGGCTTTCTTGTCTTAGTTGAGCCCGGTATCATGGAATATTCCGCTGAAACCCAGCCCTTACCCGTACCCTTGAGAAACGGAGGAACCTTGTCCTCAACAACTGCCGTACAAATTACTTTTGTGTTTCCCACCTCTATGAGCACCGAACCATCAGGGTGCATTATGTAATTTCGTGTTATTTTAATCTGCCTTAATTCATCATTTAATCTTCTGTTATCTCTGTCCATCTTTACTCCTAATCAATATATGGGAGTATTATACCCCAATCGTATTAATTTAACAATATTTTTCAAAAAATACCCCCGCACTTAGCGGGGGTATGAATTAAATTCCTAAGCTGTCAAGCTTTTTTAAATCATATCTGTTGATAATGTCTATAAGCTTTATCGAATACTGTGAATCCGTGGCATATCCGCATCTTCTCAATGCCCATGCCCCCTGGGTGCTGTCAAACATAACCGCTCTGAAAGGAGCATATCTTTCTCTTGTGAGAAGAAGGTCATTATGGTCATCCCAGCTTTCGCTCACGTTGTTGTATGCTCTGAAGTCATCATCAATTCTGAAGGAAACTCCGTTGTATTCCTCCCATGTATTTGAGGTAACGGAACCTGCTGAGCCCTTTCCTTTTATTCCGAACAGGTTGTTTGAAAATTGACCGGTATATTTATCAACCGGAACACTTTGTCCCCATCCTGTTTCAAGGATCGCCTGAGCTGTCTGAAGAGCAGCCGACATACCTGTTTTCTTCTGAGTATCAACCGCCAACTTCGATGCAAAGTTCATGAATTGATCCTTCGCAATTACAGGCAGAGCGGTGTATATTTTACCCGTATAAATTGTAAACTTAACATCCTCTGTTTTCAGGGTCTTTCCTCCATAAACAGCTTCTGCCCTCAGACTCCATGAGCCTTTGTCCTCAGGTGCCGGAGTGTATGATTGCTCCGTAAGAGTCTTGCTTACTCCAGTCTTTGTGTTTGTAAGGATGTATTTCACACTGTCAGGTGTAATATTGCTCTTTATACCAAGCTTGAATGTTTCTGTAACGACCTGTGCCGGACCTACGCTTTGCAGCAGTATCTTTGGTGTTCCCACAACATTGACTTTCACAGCTGCACTTCTGTATGTATTTCCTGCGGTATCCTTAACTCTGACATAAAGCTCTTTGCTGCCTGACATTTCAGGGCCGGGGAACCAGCTGTAATTCCCGTAGCCTGCCTTGTACAGCACAGTTTCTGTACCTGTGGAAGTGTCCACTGCTACGTATTCTGTTTCGCTGACATTGAAATTCCTTAATGTCTTAAGGGACACCGAGCCGTCTATTGTCTGCCCTGACGTAACTCCTCCAAGATTAATGTATCTATTCACGGCAACCCATACCTTAACATATTCCCCGTTGTAAGCTTTGCCTGCAGTATCATATGCAATCACCCTCAGCCACATATTTCCGTTGTCCTCCATAACAGGGACCATTGTAAATTTATCTAAAGGATCAAGTCCTGAAGATATGTAGTATGCGTTGGTATCTGGATTGATTATTTCGTACTTTACATATGCTGCTGAGAAATTCAGCTTAGCTCCAAGGGGTACGCTTCCGGCGGTAACTGTTTCACCGTCTGTGAGACCTGTTAGTTTTATCTCCGGAGTTATGCTTACCTTTACGGAAATTGAATCTCCTGTGAGGAAATTCCCCGCCTTATCGTAAACGGCGGCCACAAGTATTCTTTCTCCGTTGTCCTCCATTGAGGGCATCCATTTATATGCAGAATTCAGGTCAGAGCCTTTTGCGATTATAAAGCCTTTCTTTGTATCCTTATTGAGAAGA
>DAMAEI010000019.1:37395-47804 GCA_031997345.1 Sedimentibacter sp.
GCAGCACCCTGAGGTACACTTCCAAGAGCAGTTCTCAGATCTGTAGTGCCTTTAATGGTTTGTCCTGATTTCACACTTGAAATTTCAGCATCAAAAAATGGCTCAATCTTTGACTCTTCAGATGAATTAATAACTACGGATCTTTTGTCGTTATCCCATCGTATGCCCACTCCCAACGCATTGCTTACAAGACGTATTGGCACAAATGTGCGGTCTTCCTTTATAGTGGGAGCAACATCTATTAAATTGTAAATTGTTTCATTATCTATAGTATACTCGACTAAACGGCTGTCTATGGATAATGCAACATGCATGTCCTCTTTTGATATATGTACTGTCCTGGTGCTGTTGTCCCACGTAACTACCGCATCCAGCTCCTCTGCAATCACTCTGAGCGGAACAAGCGTCCTGTCATTTTTTATGTAAATTTCAGAGTTCGTTTCTATTTTCTTTCCGTCAATCACAAGTTTTATGGGATCCTGGGCGTAAGCGTCCGGAGTAATATTGACAATAGCTATAATCACCAGCAACACAATGATTATTTTCCAATTTAGTAATTTTTTCAGCATTTTTTCACCTCTTACTTCTTTTTTTACATTATATCACAAAAAATATCTTCAAATGTTACGTATTTATGTCTTAATTTATCCTCATTTTGCCCCCAATATATTTGCAGCAATTAATTTCACCATAAAGTCAAACTCATCCTGCCTGCATATACTGTAATATATTCAACAATTAAACGGAATAATACATTGAAAGGATGTTAATGTATGGCTAACGCAGGCAAACCCTACAAAGCTAAAAACAAACTCATAAAAAAGCTTGAAACCGCTGAAGAGGAAACTGGTTTTTTAGACGTCAGCGTATATTCAGAAAGTACAAACGCCCCTGTAAGCGGTGCAGATGTATTCGTATACTATTTCAATGTCAGGGGTATATATCATGAAGCCGCTACAATAGATGAAATAGCTCATTATGTTACGGATAAAAACGGGAAAATACCTGTCATCGAGCTTCCGGTAATACACGTGTATGGTAAACCGGAAGAAAATATGGACGAATATCAGATGAGAGTGGATGCTAACGGTTATTACAACGTCATAATAATGAACATGGAGATATTCCCGGATATTACAACCAACTATAATGTAGTTTTGACTCCATTCCGCACAGGTGAAGAGCATATAGAAGTTATTATCATACCGGAAAAACACTGATTTTATGTATGTCTTCCTATATCATGCAATCGGATATACGGAGGACACACATAAATCATCGACATATCTCCCATTATTTATCTCATATATTCAAACTCATACAAAACATTGCCGTTTTTGTCCTTAATTTCAACAACTGTGCCATTTGTCCATTCGGGCATAATGTTCACCTGTTCATTGGAAGAATTAATTTCATTCAATTGAACTATATATTTATAATTTATTCCGTAGCTGTCCTCTATATATGCATATATCATAAGCTTATCATTTGGTTTTAATTCAAATTCCTGATTTACACCCGAACTTATGAACCTTGTAATATAATCGTGATTTTCAGTAAACGGTATATCAGCCTGCTGCTCCTTGATTTTTTCTCCGTTTAATTCGTATACAATATACGCCTTCTCCGGAGTATTGTTTTCATTTGAAGAAATACGAAGTTCAACTTCTCCGTTCATTTTATACTTACCTGAATTGTACGACCCGTGCCCAAAATATGACCCATCTATCTGCAAAATAAACTTGTCTCTCATGTCATAATATCTTTCAAGACTTTCTGTCTTTTTCACTCCGCCTTGGTCCAATACCGCCTTAAGCTGAAGTTCCCCGAAAATATTTGTATTGAATTCCGCAGCAAATGATGTTCCCTTGCGAAGCATGGAAATTTCCTTGTCATTCGCAAATATGCTTACATTCAACTCCTCGGAGTATTCCTTCGGTGTAATCGTCACTTTAACAGGAATGGTCAAATCTTCGTTTAATTTCTCTCCTAAAGCCACTTCATAGCTGTCTAAAATACTTCCCTGCTTCTCAAGTGCCGAATAAATATCCGAAGTAATACCTGAAATTCTGCTCTCCACACCATATATGGAGCTCCTGAGATTATTAAAATTCATGTCAATTGAATTCTCTATTCCATACAATTTGAATAAGGTAAAAATATTAAGCACAGCCAGAGCCACTACTGCCACCTCAAGATTTTTCTTCATCATCGCCTCCTATATCACATATCTCAAATACTAATTACATATATATGACGAAATATTAAGAAATTTGTTCCCTGATTTTTTTCATATTTTTTACTGATATGCTCCATTCTCAAAGCCATAAGACATTAATTATATTCAAAAATTGGGATATTAATTGTCTGTCCCATGAAAATGTAGATAATATGAATTTAGAATGTCCTTATTGCATATCTGAAATGGCACAGGATTTATTGACAGCGGGAGGTATTCTTTTAAATGGCATAACGAAAAATTAAGCATTATAGAAAAATATACAGTCTTTGGCGGTGAAGTTTCGTCTTACAAATCCCAAATTGTCATCTGCAGATTTAAGAACTGCAATAAAATCATTATTGACCTGAATGAGCTCTGACTAAAAAGACATCCGCTGTTATGAGTATGCCACATATTGGACAGAACCTCGACAAAGCAGATGTCTTTATTTATTATATTGATATCTTCTCTATTCTTTCAAACTGTCAACGTCTAATAAATTATAATCAAATATAATCTGTTCTCCGTTATTCACTACAATGCACGGCAGCCCAACACGACCGCCTTCTTTAACTTCCTTAAATTCAGGCGCATTGTCCCTGTATTTTAAAAACCGTTTAAGGTTCAGCATATTTTCTGTAATATCAAGATATAAAAACTCAATTCCTTTTTCGGAAAGATACTCTTTCGCCGGTAAACAGTCCGGTCAATGCCTGCTTCCGTACATAATTATTTTTTTCATTTTCTTCCTCCTGATTCCTTAATCTCTTTAGCTACCTTATAATATATTCATATTAAATAACATCCCAGCCCCTGTCAAGATAAATTTCATAGAGTATGGTTCTTATACTTTCATTGGTAATTTGTTTGGCAGCCTCGTCATAAAGATTTTTTCCCTCTGAGCGTCCCGCTCCCATTATGAGCTTAAGTAAAAAATCTTCAAACACCCGAATCTCATACTGCTTCGGCGAATTATTTCCAAGCCCTGCGAGGGCATTTTCAACCTTGCTTGATGAAAGAGAAGAACTACGGAATTTTTCTGATTTTATTGTATTAACCGCTTCTTCATATTCACCCATGTACATATTCAGATAAAAGAGAGTATCTGTAAAATAGCTCATATTTTTAAAGGCTTCCTTTGCTCCTGTCCAGTCCGTTGTCACAATACAATATCTTCCTAAAAGAGAGTAGCCTTCGTCACCAAGATCATCTTCCAAATCATCTATAAGTGAACGTATTAAATTCTTATTTTCCTCTATCTCACTCATATCCATGCCATGAATTGTTCTTAAAAGCATCTTTCCGTCTTCAAATGGGCTATATAGCTTAGAAAGCTCTAAAGCTCGCTTAAGATTTCTCTCTCCGTTTTTCCAGCCAAAGCCGTATATCTTCACAAGGTATCTCACCGCTTCTTCATTGCCGGGGTCATCTTTAAGTATGTTTTCATAATGCTCTATTGCCTGCAGATATTTCTGCTCAAGAATGAGATTCTCTCCTTCAGTCATTGTACCTTCTGCAATTACACTGGGCATTCTGTCATAATATGCTCTTAAAGGCAGGCTGCCGCTAATCAGATTATGTTCCTCATCATATGCACTTACCACAACCGGATATTCCACTTCCGGCAGAAATATTCCCAGTATTGCCTCTGGGCCTATAAGTCCTTCTTCAGCCATTGATATTACTCCGTATTTATCCTTTAATGATTTTATGCTGAATACTGACGATGTCCCGGTAATATTTAACTGGCCGCTTCTGTCTTCTATTGGCACTCGAGCTATTGCACCAAAGCTTCTCTTTTTAAACGGGTCTGCAAAAGCAACTAAATCAACTTTGTAGTAAGCGGCTTCTTCCACCTCTTCCCATGAAACGGTAAACTCGTCGGAAGCAATTTTCTCCGCCGTCCTGGGAGAATTCACCCTGAAGGTATCCTTGAACTCAAAATTTATTTCGCCTCCGCTTCCTCTTACATCCAAGTATTTATTCGCAGCTTCCTTGAGCACCTTGTCTGTGAGTAGAGAACCATCCAAGCCTATTCCAATGTCATATACCCCGTCCTTGAACCCTACTGTTTTAAATTCGCCTTCTTCATTTGTAATAGCTGCATAGCTGTATCCTCCAACGCTGAAGCCTCTCTCTGCCTTTTGCACATATATTTCAACAAACGGCATTGGCTTTCCTTCATAGGTTACGGTCCCTTCTATAATGTTGTTTCCCCTAAGTTCACTCATAATGTATTCATGCCAATGCCTTCTGTCGTAAGAGGATATATCAGCCCCAAATACTATAGATTTCCTTGAATTCCACGGAGTTTTGTACATATTGTTCCATAAAGCTTCCGTCTCTTCATAGTTCCCCTCAAAAAAATTTATCTCCGCTTTTAAAATGTTCAGCAGCACATCCGCTCTGGGATTATCCTCGCACCTTGCAACTACTTGCTTCGCACCTTCTCTGTCTCCATTGACATGAAGCAGGAAGCCTTCATATACATCTGCTGTGTATATAATTTCTTCATTGTCACTTTGTTGCCCATAATCAATCCACTCATGCAGCATGTCTGCATTTGACGTCAAAATTCCTAAATCCAGCAGCATTTTATACGAATCAAAATAATACTGCTCTTCCTTTGTTCCTTTTGCGTCCTCATTCATTACTTCTGCAAGCAGCTTCTTTGCTTTTTCAATATTTTCCACACTTGTATCAGCACCGCCTCCCCATCCTGCAGAATAAATTGTATACCTGCTGAATCCCTTTATTAAGCTTTTGGCATACAGAAACTTTCCTTCAATGGGTGCTGATGTTGGATAATTAACATATTTCTCATAAAAAAGAACGGCCTTATCCGAGCCTTCGCTGTAAAGATACTCAGCAATTCCGAGGATGGTCACCGGCAATGCCCATGTATAAACAATCACCGCTGCTATAATTAATAAAATTAATGTCTTAATCTTTATTTTCATTTTCATTTTTACCTGATGCACTCCCCTCTATAAAGATTATCTGGGAACCTCCTATATCTACGGCTCTCTCCATACGCACCTTCAATATGTCACGAGGAACTACGCCGATTGCACACACAATTAAAAACACAGCAACCGCAGGCACCAGAGGAACCTCAATTTCCCTGTTCAAAAATTCATTTATTTTCTCCTTTAATGTCTTCTTCCTTAGCTTTAATATATTATCAACCGCTGCAGATGAAAGTGTCATGTCAAATGTATCTTCCTGCATTATCTTTTTAATTTCTTCTCCCAGTATATCTCTATTGTCCATCTGACCAACCTCCCTTCAAAAGGCTTTCCTTTAATATATTTCTTCCTCTGGACAGCTTGCTTTTTACCGTCCCTTCCTTCTCATCCAGCAGTTGTGAAATTTCTTTTACCGACAGCTCCTCAAAGTAAAAGAGCACCAGCACTTCCCTGTAAATGGGGGTTATTTCGTCAAGCTCCCTTTTCAGTAGATCCCTGTCAATAACTTTTTCTATATGTATTTCAGAATTAATATTACAAATTCGTTCATTTTCAAAGATTGAAAAATCCATCCTCTTCCTTAATCTGTCTCTGGATAAATTTAAAGCGATGGTATAAATCCACGTATATAGTCCTGATTCTCCCCTGAATTCTTCAATTTTACGAAAAACCTTTACAAATGTTTCCTGTACAACATCCTCTGCTTCCTCTCTGTCCCTCAGTATCAGGTAGCAGGCTCTCAACAATCTGTTGCCGTATTCCTCGACTAATTGCTTATATGCATCTTCCCGTCCTCTTTTCAAATCCCGTATCAACAACTTCTCCGCCACCTTCAACCCTCCTTACTCTTTAGACGCCAACATCCAACAAAAGGTTGCAACAAAAATAAAAATGCCGGGCATTAAATAGGTATTGTTTAACCTTGACTAAATTGTAAAATAATTCTATAATAATATCAAGTAAACGATTGCATTTAATATGATGTAATCTTACTAATCAAATTTAATAAGGGGGATTTATAAAAATGAGTAATAAGAAGGCAATAGTTTTCGTAGTTATTCTTTCAATGGTTTTAGGGACATTAGTAGGTTGTTCAACAGGGGTTTCCGGTAATAATAAGGTAGATGTCGGTATAGTGCTACCGACAAAGGATGAACCAAGATGGGTTCAAGATGAAACTAGATTTAAAGAGGCATTAAAGGATACTAACTATTCAGTTGAAATACTTTTTAGTCAAGGTTCCTCTGCTAATGAGAAACAAAATGTAGAATCACTTATCACTAAAGGGATAAAGGTTCTTATAATATGCCCACATGATGGTGATGGAGCCGCAGCAGCTGCTGAAGCTGCCAAGACTGAAGGTATTAAGGTTATATCCTATGACAGGCTTATAACAGGAACGAAGGCGGTAGATTACTATGTAACCTTTGATAGCATTGCAGTAGGTGAAGCTCAGGGACAATATTTAGTAGATAAGGCAACCGGAAAGGGAAATCCACTATATCTATATGCAGGTGCTGCATCTGATAACAACGCTTTTTTATTCTTTGAAGGTGCGTGGAATGTATTGCAACCTAAGATTGCTGACGGTACATTTGTAATTAAAAACTCTTCAGAAGCAGTTGCACTGCAAAATAAGGCTAAACTGACAAGAGATGAAATGGGAAAAATCATAGGTCAGGTTACTACAAACTGGGATTTCAATGAAGCTAAAAACAAGGCAGAAGCTCATTTAACTTCCGCTTCTGCAGCTGACAAGGGAAATGTATTTATATTGGCACCAAACGATGGAACTGCAAGATCAATAGCAGATACTTTTGTGGCAGATAATGATATAAAATCGTATGTAATTACCGGTCAGGATGCAGAAATAGCGTCAGTACAATACATAATAGATGAGAAACAAACTATGACAGTATTTAAAGATGTCCGCAGCCTGGTTAAGGACTCTATAGATATGGCCGTGGCTATATTAGGTGGAAAAACTCCGGAAACCACGGGATCATACAACAATAATGCAACTGATGTACCAGCTAAGCAAACAGAAGTTGTAGTAGTAGATAATGCTAATGTGAAGGCAGCATTGGTTGATTCCGGTTATTATGATGCATCTAAGTTTACTAATCTAAAATAATTGACTAAAAAATGAAAATAGTGACAGCCATTTTGGCTTTCACTATTTTCTAATTAAATTACTATAGGGAGTATTGTTATGGCTATATATGATACGGACTATATTTTAGAGATGAATAATATAACTAAGGACTTTCCGGGGGTTAAGGCTCTTAGCAACGTAAATTTTAAGGTTAAAAGAGGAGAAATACATTGTTTAGTCGGAGAAAACGGTGCGGGAAAATCCACCCTCATGAAGGTTTTGTCCGGTATCTATCCTTATGGCCAATATGAAGGCGATATTATACTAAACAAAAAGATTCAAAAATATAGTGTAATATCTGATAGTGAGAAAGCTGGAATTGCAATAATATATCAAGAGTTAGCACTTATACCGGAAATGACCGTTTATGAGAACATTTTTTTGGGTCATGAAATAAAAAACCGATACACCATAAATTGGAATGAAACAATAGCAAAATCAAAGGAACTGTTAAAGAAGGTCAATTTGAATATTAACCCTGCTGCTAAAATAAAGGATTTAGGGGTTGGGAGGCAGCAATTAGTTGAAATTGCAAAGGCTTTCAGCAAAGACGTAAAGCTATTAATATTAGATGAACCAACAGCGGCATTAAATGAAGATGATTCCGAAAATCTATTGAACTTATTAAGGGAGCTTAAAGAAGAAGGAATAACCTCAATTATGATTTCGCATAAATTAAAGGAAGTGATATCAATAGCTGACACGGTGACGATTCTTAGGGATGGAAGGACAATTTGCTCGTTAGACGCATCTAAATCTGAAGTAAATGAGAATACAATAATAAGAAACATGGTTGGTCGGGAAATAAATGATATCTATCCGAAAAGAGCAATAAAAGAGCCGGGTGAAGTAATATTAGAAGTTAAAAATTGGTCTGCTTATTCAAATGACCTTGGCAGAAGTGTTTTAAAAAATATTAACTTTAATGTTAGAAAGGGTGAAGTAGTTGCTCTGGCAGGACTAATGGGTGCAGGAAGAACAGAGTTTGCTAATAGCATATTTGGAAATCCAAGGGAATATAAACTCTCGGGAGAGCTTTTAATAAATGGAAAACCAAAGAACCTTAAACATACTTCAGATGCAATAAAATCTGGTATTGCCTATGTCACCGAGGACAGAAAAAAGGAAGGACTTATATTAATTCAGGATATAAAGAACAATATAACCCTTGGAAACCTTAGAGCTCTATCATCCAATGGAATTATAAATGAAAATGAAGAAATTAATGTGGCCAACAAATATAAAGATGATTTAACAATAAAGGCTCCTAGCATAGAGCAGTTATTAAGTAATTTAAGTGGCGGTAATCAGCAAAAGGTTTCTGTAGGAAAATGGTTATTTACAGAGCCAAAAATATTGATTTTAGATGAACCAACTCGTGGTATCGATGTAGGAGCAAAGTATGAAATTTATACCATAATGAACCGATTAATCGATGAAGGCCTTAGCATTATAATGATATCCTCCGAATTACCCGAGGTATTGGGTATGAGTGATCGTATATATGTTATGGCTCATGGTGAAATCACAGGAGAACTAAATATAAAAGATGCTACTCAAGACGAAATAATGAAAATGGCTACAAATTAATTTAACTACGAGGGGAATTAATATGGATTCTATTAGCAAGAAAGAAAAGAATATTAAGATAAATCTGTTTAATTATCTTAAAGAGTTTAAAGCATTACTCCGAAAAAACATTCGTGAATATGGCATGTTCATAGCACTGTTTATAATTATGATTACTTTTTCTGTTTTGACTAATGGCACATTTATGTCACCAAGAAATCTGAGCAATCTCATTAACTCTACCGGCTATATTGCCGTACTTACAATTGGAATGACATTAATTTTAATAATCAGGCATATAGATTTATCTGTAGGTTATGTCGCCGGATTTCTGGGCGCAGTTGTAGCAATACTGATGACATCTGTGAAGCTTAACACCGGTGTCAGTATATTGATAATACTTGTCATAGGTATTGCAATTGGATTATTCTATGGTTTCTTAATAGGCAAGGTTGGTATACCTGCCTTCGTGGTATCATTGGCAGGTATGTTGGTCTTTAGAGGATTGTTGATGTTAGCTACTCAAAAAACCGGAACCATTATAATACCAAATGATAGTTTTAATGATATAGGTAACGGATTTATACCTGATCCATTTAAATTGGTTGATGGATATCATTCCTTAACTCTGCTCTTAGGATTAGCAGGAATTGTGTTTTATATAATAACTGAATTAAGAAACAGAAGAAATATGCAGAAATATGAATTTGAAGTGCTGTCAAAATCAATGTTTGTTTCCAAGCTTATTTTTGTTTCCTTACTTATCGGATATGTAATATGGATGTTATCCAGATATAATGGTTTATCATGGACAGTAGTAATTGTTCTATTGGTAACAGCGGTGTATCACTTCTTAACCACCAAGACCGTTTTAGGAAGACAAATATATGCAATAGGCGGCAACCCGGAAGCAGCGAAATTAAGCGGCATAAATGTAACGAAGGTTACTTATTTCGTATTTGCGTCTATGAGTATGCTGGCCGCACTGGCAGGTGTACTATATACATCAAGACTTCAGTCAGCAACCACAACTGCAGGGGTAGGATTTGAACTGGATGCAATTGCTGCAGCCTATGTGGGAGGAGTCTCAACATCTGGTGGAGTAGGTAAGATAACAGGATCACTGATAGGTGCCTTGGTAATGTCATCATTGATAAGCGGAATGAACCTAATGGGAGTGAACATATCGTATCAATATATTATAAGAGGAATTATACTTGTAGCAGCGGTAATATTTGACATAATTACCAGAAGGAAAAAAGGCTAGGCGAAGAGAGATCTTCGCCTAGCTTAAATAGGGAGTGTAGCAATTTACGTGTAAATGGATTTTTAGTTTAAAATAGTTTTAAAAAGTAAATACTAATGGTACAGCATAAATATGGGCAACGCAGAGATGCGACCTGGACGCTCGCTGTTTTACTGAATCTATCTTCAAAAAATATCATAAGTTGCGGGTCATCTTCAAAGATTGTGTAAACCTCCAAACTGATGTAAA
>DAMAEI010000020.1:0-11535 GCA_031997345.1 Sedimentibacter sp.
TCCTTCTCTGTACCTCTTGAGCGTTTTAACAGAACTCTTATCCTCGCCAGCAGCGCTTCAACAGCAAAAGGCTTTGTCATATAGTCATCGGCGCCAATGTCAAGACCTGTGACTTTATCAGATATATCGTCCTTTGCAGTAAGCATAATCACAGGGACCTCTGATGTCTGCCTCAATCTTCTGCACATTTCTATACCGCTCAGCTCCGGAAGCATCAGGTCAAGAATTATCAGGTCAACATCCGGCGACTTTCCCTTTTCCAGTCCGTCCCTTCCGTTGACTGCTATATCAACATCATAGCCCTCATATTTAAGTTCGAGCTCCAGAAAACGCGCTATTTTCTGCTGGTCCTCTACAATTAATATTTTCTTCTTATCCATATAAATCCTCTGTTTTTTTCTTATTATACTATTACTTCATTTAATTATCAAATAAAACCTCAAAGGACGATCATTTTTCAGACCGTCCCCACCGCATTAATTCAGATTATTCGATGATTATTTCATTTTCAGTTGAATCATCATTTCCGACTTCTTCAGCGTCTTCATATTTAATGATTTCTTCTGATTTAACCTTTATCTTTTCAACTGTTTCCTTTACATTTCTCTTAATATGGTTCACATCAACAAAGTTTTTATCCCTGTACACCTTAATTTTACAGGAAGTAATAACAGCAAGCATCAATGCAGGTATAACTACCCAGAATGCCAGCACCAATCCAGCCAAAACAAGCACGAGAGGAACATCCAATAATGTATTTCCATCCTTGCTCTTTACAGACATCTTAAGTGCCAGAAGCCTGTTCGTAAAGCTTGTGAAATTGCTGTGATGGTGATTGTCATTTCTTCTTCCCTTTTTCTTCTCAAGCTCTATTATTGATTTTATCAAATCACCGTCATTTTTCTCCAGCGTATGCTTCGCTTCCTCATAGCTTACATTCACTCTGTTTCTAAGTTCATCAATTTGTTCTAAAGTTACTTTCATATCTTAACCTCCATTTTATTCGCTTTTATTTGTTATAACTAATATATCCTTAAATAATTAGCCGCACTTTAGCAATCTATTAAAATAAGATTAGAAGATAATAAAATATCTTAATGTCAATACGGTTTTAACAGTATTTTTTTATCAGATTTTTTTGACAATATGCATAATTGTGATAAAATAAAATTTGAAATTTTAATTAGAAGTCAATTGATAGGAAGTGTAAAATTGGAATTATTAAACAGAAAATATAGTTCAGCCATGAACTATGTCCGCACATTTTTTAAATGGCTTATTTTAGCCGGGATCACCGGAATCATCAGCGGAATTATCGGGGTAATTTTTCATGTAAGCGTTGAAAGGGCAACTGAATTCAGGATACATAACAGCTGGATTATTTATTTTTTACCCATTGGCGGCATTGCCATAGCATGGCTTTACAGATTATTTAAAATGAGTGACTCAACAGGTACAAATCAAATAATTAATTCAATACGTACAGATGAACACGCTCCCATTAAGCTTGCACCGCTGATATTTATCAGTACCGTGGTAACGCATCTGTTAGGAGGCTCTGCGGGAAGAGAAGGTGCTGCGCTGCAGCTGGGAGGCAGTATAGGTTCCTTTGCAGGCAGGTTTTTCCGGCTTGACAATAAGGACATGCATCTCATTGTACTTTGCGGTATGAGCGGAGTATTTTCAGCGTTGTTCGGCACACCCCTCACAGCCGTTCTGTTCGCCATGGAGGTAATAAGCATAGGGATAATTTATTATTCAAGCCTGGTTCCGTGCCTTATCTCCTCATTGTTTGCATATGGGATCTCCGTTCATTTTGGCATGGAACCCGTTCATTTTATACTTGGCAGCATACCTGAATTATCCCTTAAAACCATTGCACTTACGTCTGTGCTTGCGGCATTTTGTGCAGTGCTCAGCATCGTTTTCTGCGTTTCCATGCACAAAACAGAGCATCTAATGAAGCATAAAATCAGCAGCGATTATCATAGAGGAATGGCTGGGGGCATAATAATCGTCCTCCTAACATTGCTTGTGGGTACAAAGGATTACAACGGAGCAGGCATGGATATAATTGAAAATGCTGTTAACGGTATTGCAAGACCGGAAGCATTTATTTTGAAAATAATTTTTACGGCAATAACCATAGGAGCAGGGTTTAAAGGAGGCGAAATTGTCCCTACATTTTTCATAGGCTCAACCTTTGGATGCTTTGTAGGCGGGCTTTTAGGGCTCAATCCTGGGTTCTCTGCCGCTGTAGGCCTTGTTGCACTGTTCTGCGGCGTAGTTAACGCCCCAATAGCATCAATTGTATTAAGTATTGAGCTTTTTGGGGCTGACGGAATTATACTTTTTGCAGTTGCCTGCAGCATAAGCTACATGCTTTCCGGATATTACGGGCTGTACAGCAGCCAGAAAATAATGTATTCGAAGCTAAAGGCTGAATTTATAAATATTAATGCAAAATAAAATCAGGGGACATCGTCCCCTGTGTGTCGTCAAGTTCTATTTTATTTGTCTTCCTTAATTAAGATTCTTATGGCTTCCACCGCCGCCTTTATGGCATCTTCCGTATCGTGAACCTGCGGGTCTTCAAGCCCAAGCTTCCTTCTTTCCTGATTTGCCACGACACTCAAGACTGCCCCCACTCTCACCTTGCGATATGCTCCGACAATGAATAGAGCGGCTGATTCCATTTCTGAAGCTAAAGCACCCAATCTCAGCCACGCCTCCCATTTATTCATCAAATCATAGCTTACCGGCTTTGTTTCAGGCTCATGCTGGCCGTAATATGCATCCTTGCACTGAACAACTCCCACATGATATTTTTTTTCAAGATTTTGTGATGCTTTTACCAGTGCATTGAGTACCTGGTAATTTGCAACTGCGGGAAATTCCATAGGAGCATACTCTCTGCCTGTTCCTTCCATTCTTATGGCACCAGAAGCTATTACCAAATCTCCTCCCATTACATTTACATCCATTCCTCCGCTTGTTCCCACCCGGATAAATGTATCAGCTCCTATATTGGCGAGCTCTTCCATGGCTATTGAGGCTGAAGGACCTCCTATACCTGTGGATGTCACGCTCACCTTCACACCATCCAAATAGCCTGTGTATGTAACAAATTCTCTATGATCTGCAACCAGCCTTGCATCATCGAAATGCTTCGCAATCTTTTCGCATCGTTTCGGGTCTCCGGGCAGTATAACATACTTTCCGACATCGCCTTCCTTCATATCGATATGATATTGTACCTCTCCTGAATATATTTTGCTCATAATTTCCTCCTATAATTAAATTTTTCAAACTATCCTTTTTAGCAAAGGGATTTTTCCTATTATGAAACTTGCTGCAAAGCTCGCAGCAAATATTGTTACCGCCGCAAGAGGAACAGATAAAACCGCATTATATTTAAGTGTATCAATGCCGGCCTTTAGCATAAGCATATTAAAAAGGTCATGAATCAGATAAATTCCGAAGGAGCTATCAGACAATATGCTGATAATCTTCACAGTATTTTTATTAAACCTAATCTTTGAAACCTCATATTTAAAAAACAAAAATAATGCTATGCTTGCAGTCGCCACATTAGGCGCAAAGTAACTGTAAAATGTGCTGTCTGCCTTGCCTGCCTGCATTGAAATAATATTGGTAAATGTATATGTACATATTACCCCCAATACACCTGATATATAGAAAATATTCCTGCAGCTCTTGCTGATTTCATACCTTCCAAGATAATATCCAACTATATAATACCCAACGTAACCAAATGTAAAAGGTAAATGAAATTTTTTTATAAATAAATCTAAGTCAACTAAATTGAATACCTTTATTATTATGGGCAAGACAGATGTAAAGATTACCGAAAGAAAAATAAAGTATTTGGTGGCTTCCTTATCCTCTGCAATTTTTCTTAGAACAGGCGTAACAATATACAGACCTGTAATCATATATAAATACCACAAGTGATAGTGTCCGAATACAAAGCTTCTTATAAATACCTCCCGGTTAAATGTATCATAATTTGATACATTCGTGTAAAGAGCATACAGAAAAGACCATACTATTAATGCAATTGCGACCCGTGGTATGTATTTTGAATAAATATCTTTGTAATCTATGTTTTTATCAGGATTCAATAAAAACATTCCGCTTATCATAACAAAAATAGGAACACCAAACCTTACAATACTGTCATAAAAATTTATAACATTCCATTCAAACGTTCCTAATGCAACATTACTCCAGTTGCCAGCTGCAATATGAAGCAGCACTACGGAAAATGTCGCGGTTATTCTTAATAAATCAACATAGGTTATACGCTTCATGTATCATCCTCTTTAGTTTATACACTAATTATAACAAAATCTTAAGTTTTTACAATATAAAAAAGAGTGCGCACACACACTCTCATTTCCATTATATCAATTATTTCAAAAGCGACGGAAAGAAATAATTTTTTCCTGAAGCTTTTTTCTTTTTTTCCCAATCCCATAAAATTTCCATAGCAAGATTAGCAACCTCTATGTTATTGTCAACGGAACTTCCGTCATATTTAAACGTATTGTCAACACGGTTGGCAACCACCGTAAAAATAGCACCTGCACGTATTTTGTACAGAGAACTGATTGTAAATACAGTAGCAGCCTCCATTTCAAAATTCAGAACTCCCGCAGCTTGCATATCAGGAATTAAATCCTTCATGAAGCTTTGACTGTAGCCCTTGTACCCAGGTCTTCCCTGACCGCAGAAAAATGATGCAGCCGTATATCCTATACCCACATGGTACTTATATCCCAGTCTTTCAGCCGCCTCCACAAGAGCCAGTGTCACCTCGTAATCAGCCGCCGCAGGATAGGAATTAGTTACATATCCGTCACTTGTTCCTTCTTTTCTCACTGCTCCGCTGCATATGATCAATTCTCCCGGCCTTATGTAGTCTTGAATTGCTCCGCATGTTCCCACACGTATGAGGGTATCACAGCCTATTTCAGCTAAATCCTCAAGAGTACTGGCTGTTGAGCCTCCTCCTGCTCCCGTAGAGCATGCAGAAATATCCAACTCTCCTATTTTACCCGTGTAGGTTACGTGTTCGCGATAATCTGCCACCAGATGTCCGCTGTCCCACATATCTGCTATTTTCTTTACTCTCTTTGGATCTCCTGGAAGGAGGCAGTAACGCGCCACCTCACCCTTCGCACATTGTATATGATATTGCTTTCCGGACTCATCGGTAGGTCTGGATGCATTTTCCCATTCATTAACAGTCATAGTATTCTCCTTAATTTTCAATATGTTTTCCTACTCCGGCAGGACCTCGTCCTCCGCGTATTCCGAATGTAATCACAAGAAGCGTAACCACATACGGAGTCATCATAACAAGCTGTGAAGGCAATACGCTTTGGAATATTGTCTGCAAGGAATCAAAGAATCCAAAGAATACACTTCCAAGCAAAGAACCAACCGGATTATATTTTCCGAATGCATTTATAACAACTGCTATATATCCTCTTCCCGTCGTCATGTTTTCAACAAATAAATTCATCTGTCCCAGGGAGAGATATGCCCCGCCCAGCCCGCAAAAGCATCCGCTCATTGCAACGCCGAAATATTTGTAAGCTTTTACGTTAAGTCCTACAGTGCTCGCTGCCTGAGGATTTTCACTTACCATTCTCATGCGAAGCCCCAGGGTGGTCTTGTACATAAATATCCAGCTGACAACAACTAAAAATATTGTCAGAAAAAACAATATATTTTGTGCTCCCAGTATTCTTCCCAGAACAGGAATATCCTTGAGCCACTGCCAGTTTGGCTTGGCGAATGCGGCAACAGTCGGAGACTTGCCGCTCATACCAAAAATTACATTCAGCAAAAGCGGTGTTGTGGCACTTGCCAACAAATTTATGCACATACCGCTTATGGATGCGTTGACTTTGTACGAAATATGCATAACAGCATGAAGCATGGAAAATATTGCACCAAATAAAACACCTGTAAGGAGACCTATCCATGCACTTCCTGTAAGCCATGACCCCAGTACGGAAAAAAACGACCCTGCAAGCATCATTCCCTCAAGCCCCAGATCACTTACTCCGGCACGCATGGAGAAGCATCCTCCCATTGAAGCTAATATTAACGGAACCGAACTTCTCAAGGTAGAAGCCACAATTGAATAAAGCAAATCAATATTAAACATGGTATCACCTCCGTACCTTTTCCGGTTTCCCAAATTTACTTTTTATTTTTCCTATGTTATTAAGTATCAGACGTATTAGCTCAGGAGCAGCAACAAATATAATGACCAACACCTGAATTACATCAACAAATTCAACCGGAATGGAAGTTGTACGACTCAGTGTTATTGTTCCTGCCTTCAATATACCAATTAAAAATGATGACAATATAACTCCCAGTGGGCTGTATGCCGCGAGAGCAGCTATTGATATGCCTGAAAATCCGTATCCGGATGAGAACCCTTCAATAAAACGGTAATTTACACCAAGTACCATTGCAGCACCACCCAATCCCGCAATTGCACCGCTTAGTGCAAAAGTAATAAGGTAAGTTCTTGACACATTTATTCCGGCAACCTGTGCAGCTCTCAGATTCAATCCCGTTACATGTACCTCGTATCCAAAAACCGTCTTTGTCAGCAAAAACTGCAGTACCAAAGCAACTATTATTCCGAGAAAAATTGCTGTTGTAAGCTGAGTCTGAGGTATGAGCTTCATCAGCTTTGCACTTTCCGCAATACGCTCAGTCTGCCCAACGCCGCTTCCTGCCGGCTTCAAAGGTCCGTTGGCAAGATAACTTGTAAACAGTATAACTATTTCATTCAGCATCAATGTCATTATTATTTCATTAGCTGAAAAATAAACTTTCGCAAGAGCTACAATGAGCGCAATAAGTCCGCCTGCTACAAATGCTGCTGCAAATGCCATCGGTATGTGCACGATGCTCGGCAAATTTGTTACATAGGCTCCTACCAGCGCTGCTGCCATGGCTCCCGCATAAAGCTGTCCCTCTGCTCCGGTGTTAATCATACGAACTCTGTATGCAAGAGCAAAAGAAAATCCGGTAAACATTATGGGTGTAGCCTGACTCAATGAAAGCGCAAATCCTTTGACTGTCCCGAGAGACACGCCAAATATAGCCTTGTAGCTTTCTATGGGAGAATATCCGCTTATGCCTATAAAAATCATGCCTAACAGCAAGGAAAAAATTAAAGCGAAAACTGAATTAACTACCGCATTTTTCCTTTCTATCTTTATAGCGCTGTTTGATTTTTTACTCATGAAGGTCTTCCTCCTCTACCATGGTATGTCCGCCTGTCATTAGAAGTCCCATCTCTACCTCGCTCAGCTCCCCGGGCATACTTTCCGATACAATTTCTCCCTCGTAAAGTACCAGAAGCCTGTCACTTAATGTCCTTACCTCATCCAGGTCCGCCGATACAAGCAAAATGGCAGCTCCCTGATCTCTTAGCTCAATGAGCTGCTGATGTATGTATTCCATTGCTCCTATATCTACACCTCTTGTGGGATGAGCAATTATAATTGCCTGAGGCTTCCTGCTGAATGCCCTTGAAATTACAATCTTCTGCTGATTTCCTCCAGACAACGAGCTTACTGCCGCCCCCACTCCGGAGGTTTTAACCTGAAAATCATCTTTGAGCTTCTCGGCATTTCTTAAAATTTCTTTTTTTAGTAAAAGGCCTGTCTTACTGCAGAATTCAGGCTCTCTGTGATATCCTAAAATCATATTTTCCATAACGGACATTTCTTTAACCAAGCCCATTGAAAGCCTGTCTTCAGGAACATGTCCTATACCTGACTCTAAAAATTTATCGCTTTTTCCTCGAATAAGTTTTCCGTCTAAGGTAAGCTCCATAGTCTTTGGTTCACAAATTCCTGTCAAAGCCTCGATAAGCTGCGTTTGACCGTTTCCTTCTATTCCTGCAATCCCAAGTATTTCGTTGTGGTGGATTTCAAAGGAAATATTTCTCACCTTTTCCTTGCCGTCTTCCTCCACGGTCAGATTGGATACCTTAAGACAAACATCTCCCAAGTTCTGGGTAGGTCGCCTAACTTGAAGGTTAACCTCTCGTCCCACCATCATTTCTGAAAGCTGCTTCGTTGATGCAACTGACGGGTTTACATTGTCGGCAACAAGATGCCCATCCCTCAATACCACTACCCTGTCTGCCAAGGCTTTTGTTTCTTTTAGCTTGTGAGTTATGATTATTATACTTTTCCCACCGTCACGCAGACGTTTTAAAATAACAAATAAATCATCCACTTCCTGAGGTGTGAGAACAGCTGTAGGCTCATCCAGGATAATCACATCAGCTTTTCTGTAAAGAACCTTGAGTATTTCAACTCTCTGCTGCTCCCCTACAGAAAGCTTTTCAACCTTGATTTCAGGGTCTATATTGAAGTGAAATTGTGAAATTAATTCCCTTACTTCCTGTCTAGCCTTTTTCATGTCCAGGAATACTCCGTTGTTTGGTTCACTTCCGGCAATGATGTTTTCTGTAACGGTAAAAGCAGGCACCAGCATAAAATGCTGGTGAACCATACATATACCTTTTTCAATAGCATCAACAGGTCGTTTAAATTTCACCGATTCTCCGCGATAAATAATTTCACCTGAGGTGGGAGCAGTCATGCCGTATAATATTTTCATCAGAGTTGATTTACCTGCACCATTTTCACCCAACAATGAAACAATTTCTTTTTCCTTGAGGTGAAAATCCACATTATTCAGTGCCGTTGTTCCCGGATAGACCTTCGTGATCTTTTCCATACGAATCATTTCCAAATTGCACCACCTCCGTCCATAAAATACTATTTCTTATACTGATTGTTGGCTGCCCATTCGTCTATCTGGTCCAAATCTTTCGGCAGAACCAGTTTTCCGTCCGCAATCAGCTTTCTTGTATCATTTAATATTTGTGTAATATCATCAGGAACTACCACATCAAGTCCTTCCACGTCGTAATCGCATACTCCGTCAGGAATTCCCTTAACAGTATATCCCGCTTCCCATGTTCCGTTTGTAAGGCTCTCTATTTCCTGAACCACGAAAAGCCATACCTTCTTGCAGGATGTACTTAAGCTTTGCTTTGGATCCTTCATTGCCAAAGATGTACCTATTACATATCTGTTTGTTTCAGAAGCGGCATAGAATACTCCCTGAGTGGAGCTTCCAGCATTGGCGCTGACTACATCCGCACCGCGCTCATACATTACAAGAGCTAATTCCTTTGCTTTTGCAGGGTCACTGTAGCTTCCGATAAAGTTTGTAAGTATTTTTACATCAGGATTTGCATATTTTGCTCCTGCTAAAAAACCTGCAGCCTGTCCTCTTGAAGTAGGTGTGTCCATGGCTATACAGAAGCCCAGTACATTTTCCGGATTGCTGAGAGGGAATCTGTCATCCTGAGTTGCAAATCCTGCAAGCATGCCTGAAAGGAAGTGCTGATCCGGATATGCGGCAGTCATGCAGTGAATGTTGTCGTAGCCTTCAATTATAGTATCAAGCATACAGAATTTTTGCTCCGGATAGTCTTCTGCAACCATCTTTAACGCATCTGCCTGCTCTGTGCTGATAGCAATTATTACATCATATTCTTCCGCATCTGCATATGAGCGAAGCTGAGTTTCAAATTCAGAAACATTCTTCGGTTCACAGTAGTCAAATGTAGCGCCGAACTGTTCTTCAGCCATCTTACATCCTGTGTACACCTCATCGTTGTATCCATTGTCACCTAATCCGCCTGTTCCAAAAATAATTGCGAACTTTACTTTTTTATCTTCCTTTTTTTCTCCTCCGGATGTTTGTTCCGATGGAGGATTTGTGCCGGATGCAGGTGCCGGTGCTTTCTCTGCGCATCCTGCCAATAAGGACATTCCCATGCTCAGAATAATTAGCAAACTTAATACTCTTTTTTTCATTTTATCTTCTCCTATAGATTATGTATGGGTATGGATATATAATTATAGCATTCCTAATGCTATTTCCATCATATTTGTGAAATTATTCTGTCTTTCCAATGCGCTTGTTTTTTCTTTCCTTACAATATGGTCTGAAACTGTTAAAAGGCACACGGCATTTTTCTTTGCTGCCGCAGCAGTTATATAAAGGGCTGCTGCTTCCATTTCAACAGATAAAACTCCCATGTCAAGCCACTTTGCTTGGCTGTTGTCATCGGCATGATAGAAAATATCCGTAGACAATACATTTCCAACTCTGTAATTTATGCCTAATCTTTCGGCACTATCCACAGCACTTCTCAGGAGTGAATAAGACGGAATCGCAGAAAATACTCCGTCAAGCTTGAATTGATTTATATATGGAGTATCATAGCATGCTCCCATAGCAATTATTACATCCCTTAAGTTCAAATCAGGTGCCAGGCCTCCCGTAGTTCCCACTCTGATGATATTGTCAACATCATAAAGGTGGAACAGCTCGTAGGCGTGAACAGACATGCTTGGAGCTCCTATCCCGTGCGCCATTACAGATACAGGTTTTCCCTTATAGGTTCCGGTATATGCGTACATGCATCTTATTTCATTAATCTGCTTTACATTTTCAAGATAATTCTCCGCTATGTATTTTGCTCTGAGAGGGTCACCTGGCATTAGAACGGTCTTTGCAAATTCCCCCGGCGCAGCGCCTATATGATGTGTCGGTGCAGTAAGTCCCATAATAATTCTCCTTAATATTTTAGTTTTAATATTTTAATTTAAGTAATTCTGTTTCATATGGTTTTAAAATTACTCCCATTTCTGTTATTATACCACTTATCATTTCGTTTGGAGTAACATCAAATGCGGGGTACAAAGCCTGAGTATTTTCAGGAGTAATCAGCTGTCCATTCAGATGTGTCACCTCAATACCCGGTCTGAACTCAACCTCTATTAAGTGTAAAATCTATAGTATGAGATGAGGTTGCAGTATAAAACGGTATTCCGTTTTCCTTTGCCGCCATGGCATGCATGTACGTACCCACCTTGTTTATTAAATCTCCGTTTGCCGCAACACGGTCGGAGCCCACCACCACTTTCTGAATTTTACCGAGCTTCATTAGATATCCGGACATTCCGTCTGTAATCAATGTATGAGGAATACCAAACTTTCCAAGCTCATATGCCGTAATGCGGGCCCCTTGCAGATACGGCCTTGTTTCACATGTATATACGTGAATATTTTTCTTTTTCATAAATGCAGTTCTGATTACGGAAAGCGCTCTCCCGCCGAACCCCGAACCTGCCAAAGCACCTGAATGACAGTGTGTGAGAATTGTATCTCCGTCATCTATGAGAGATGCTCCGAACTCACCCAGCTTCTTCTCAAACATAAGCTGGTCTTCAAGAATATCGCACGCCTTGTCCATAAACTTTTCATAAAATATATCATCAGGACAGGATAAAACAAAGTCTGTCATTCTGTCCACAGTCTTCATTAAATTCAATGCCGTTGGGCTTGTAGCATTCAGCACTTTTCCAGCTTCTATAACCACTT
>DAMAEI010000020.1:11545-15276 GCA_031997345.1 Sedimentibacter sp.
GCCGCTGCTGTTCATAGCTGCAAGCATCATGCCGTATACACCGGATATTCCTATTGCGCCTGAGCCTCTTATCGACATATCTTTTATTGCTTTTGCAAGCTCCCTGACATCTGTAATTTCTTCAACAACAGTTTCTCTAGGAAGTGCTCTCTGGTCTATGACATAAAGTTTATTGTTTTCTGACCATATAGGAAGCAATAGTCCTTCTGACTTCCATTTCTGGGTTAACTCATTAATTCTGTTCAAATTGCTTCCCTCTCTTATACATTAAATAGCTCTTTAAATTTATCCCTGTTCTGTGCAACTAAAACCTGTATGACTGCCTGCTTGGATGTCTGCTCAATTAAGTCCAGCTTGTTATAAGCCTCCTCAAGCGTTCGTCCCACGGAGCATACACCGTGCTCCTTCATGAGAACTCCCACACTTTCAGGATATTTAACAAATGCATCAACAACATATTGCTTAAGCTCGTCGCTTCCTGCCAGTGCAGTTTCAATCCACGGAACATATCCCACAGCCTTTTTTACCGTTACTGTGGTTAATGGAAGGTCCATCTTATTGTTGGCAATTGCAATGGCATAATTAGGGTGACAATGTATAAGCGCATTCATCTCCGGACGGCTCTTCAAAACTCCAATATGAAATCCTGCCTCCTTTGAAGGCTTACCCTCACCGTAAACAACATTTAATTCTTCATCAACTATGACAACATCATCCGCAGTCATAAACCTCATATTAACCGCAGTCCTTTTAATGGCAAAAAGATTCGTTCCGGGAACTCTGCAGCTTAAATTGCCCCCTGAAGCCTGTGTATACCCTTTTTCATAAACAACATGACAAAAGCGTGCCACCTCTTCACGGATTATAGAATAATCCATATATTACCTCCTGTTTCGTTATAGGACGTCCAACCTCTGTGTATGCTGATGATAACACATGTTAATTATTCTGTCAATTAGATTTGTCCTATATATAACATATTTTATTAGCATCCATATAACACATTTCCATATGCCTCTTGACAATATGTCATAAAATATACTACTATACAATTATAAAAGCAAATGAGGGGTAACATATGTCTATAAAATTGACAAACAGGACACTATCGTCCAAAGTAAAAGAGGCTATATTTGATATGATTAAAAATTCTGAATTCATGTCTAAATTGCCCTCTGAGCAAGAACTGGCTTCACTTTTAGGAGTAAGCCGCAATACAGTGCGCGAAGCAATAAAGACACTTGAAAATGAGGGACTTGTAATTTCCCGTCACGGAATAGGAACATTTGTTACACTTTACAAAAGCACACAAAATATACGCTACAATATTGCAGCGTTAGACAGCACCACAAAAATAATCGCAGAACACGGATATGTCCCTGGAACTAAAAGCATACATATGGACACACGCATGGCATCATTGGATATCTCACAAAAATTGGGAAGTGACGAGCCTGTTGAGGTTCTGTATATAGAGCGTGTCAGGACAGCTGATAACACCAGCATTGTCTATGTGGAAGACTATATCAGACATACGGATGAAATGCTGAATGATTTTTCAAGCAACAACTATGCATCACTGTTTAATTTCGTGAATAATTATGTGCCGGTTTCTTTCTCAAACTGCTCTATTCACGCTGTTCTCAGCAATGAAAAACTCATGGATAAACTTTCCCTGACTGAGCCGAAGGCGCTCCTGCTACTGCAGCAGATACATTATTCCGCAAAGGGTATTCCCGTATTCTATTCCGATAGCTACTTCATAACGGACAAGCTTGAATTTAATATTATCAGGCGCTATGCGAAGTAATTTTATATTTGCAATTGACATTCATGATTTATTTTGTTATTTTAAAGGTAGGACGTCCACCGTGTGAATAAAATTAGAAAAGAGGGATTTCATGAAATATTTCTATTTACAAAGCATTTTGCATGACGGTTCAGAACTTAAGAAAAAAGCTTCAGATTTATTCGATTATGTTAAGCAAAAAACAGGTATTAATTTTGTTGATGCATCATTGGATAATGTTAAAGACGAAAACGTTTCACTTGTATATGTAGCTTCAGGCGGAACAGCTGGATTATTCAAAGAAGCCCTGCCTCATTTGAAAGAACCTGTAATTATCATTACAAGCGGCAGTGACAACTCTTTGTCAGCTTCAATGGAAATGATGACACACCTTGCCAATGAGGGTAAAAAGGGACGTCTGCTTCACGGAACAAAGGAAGAGGTATCCTATAAATTAGAGCAGATTGCATGTGCGTCCAAAGCTGTTAAAGAATTAAAAGGCCTACGCCTTGCTTTAGTGGGCAGACCTTCAGACTGGCTTATATCTACTGCCGTAAATCATGAAGCTCTAAAAGAAAAAACAGGAATTGAAGTTATTGAAATAAGTATCGAAGAGCTGATCAGCGAAATTGAAAAGAAATCATATCCTGATAACGAAAGCTGCAAAGCTTTGTTTGAGAAGGATTTCGATAAAAATGAAATTGAAAATTCTCTTGCAATATACGGTGCTTTTTCACGACTGGTGGAAAAATACAAGCTTGACGGTTTCAGCGCAAGATGCTTTGACCTGCTCACGGCCGTTAAAAACAGCGGATGTCTTGGAATGGCTCTATTGAATCAAGAAGGAATCTACAGCGGATGCGAGGCAGACCTTCCATCTCTTATTTCCATGGCCATACTTGGTAAAATCTCAGGAAAGCCTGTATTCCAATGCAATCCTTCACGTGTACGAGACGGAGAAATTGTTTTTGCACACTGCACCGTTCCTTTGAACATGCCTACAACATATACTTTAGACACACATTTTGAATCAAATATCGGAGTTGCCGTTGCAGGTGACATACCACAGGGACCTGCCACTGTATTTAAAGCATCAGGTGACCTTGAGCGCAGATTTATATCAGGTGCTTATATTGAAGAAGCTCTTCATGAAAAAGATCAGTGCCGTACTCAAATCCGTGTAAGCTGCAAGGAAGATTCGGATAAATTCTTTAATACTCCTGTAGGAAACCACTACCTTGTATGTATGGGAGACTATTCGGAGCACCTGAAAGAGTTTTTTAATTTATTATAATTCTTAAGAGGTAACTATGCTTTTAAAAAACGGCAAGGTTCTGCAAATCAACAAGGACGGAATAGTATTCAACCATATTGATATCCGTATTGACGGTCAAATAATACATGAAACCGGAAGCATGCTTATTCCACATGAAAATGAGGAATACATAGATTTATGCGGTGATATTGTGCTGCCCGGAATGGTCAACAGCCATTATCACTCTTATACAAACATCATCCGCGGAACTTCCTGGGGAGAGCCACTGGAAATATGGTCATCTGATACTGTAAATCTTGGGGGCATTTTAAGCGGCGAAGACATGGAACTGTCTGTTGCACTCGGCATATGTGAAATGCTGAGGTCAGGAGTAACAGCCTGCGTTGATCACCTTCCTCACTTGAAGACAGCGCATAATGCAGCTGAGATATACAGTAAATCAGGCTTCAGGGCAGGACTTGCACCAATGCTTCACAACATTCGGGATTGTGATTTTCTGCATGGAATGAAAAATGAATCTTCCGAACAGGAAACTAAAAAATATTTTCCTTCAATTGAAGAATATATGAGTTTTTATGATGACTTCATCAGACATTTTCACAGCCCCGATGGCACCCTTCAGGTTATCTTGGGTGTAAATTCTCCGCAAAGAGCAGATGCTGAGCT
>DAMAEI010000020.1:15371-19230 GCA_031997345.1 Sedimentibacter sp.
AACCCAACACCTCACTGGCTCACTGCATATGGCTGAATGAGAGAGAGATGGACATTGTAGCCCACAGAAGGTCTGTGGTTGTTTCAAATCCGGCAAGCAATTTATTTTTAGGCAGCGGTATTTTTCCTGCACACGAATATATAAAGCGTGATATACCTATTGCCTTAGGTTCTGATGGCTCCAACTGCGGAACAAACCACAATATGCTTGAAATCCTGAGATTGTTTCTCCTCATGCAAAGAAGCAATCAAAATGACTACCGCCTGTGGATTGATTCAATAACTGCGTATGCCATGATAACAAAGAGCGGAAGCAATGTACTCAATTTTCCTGTTCCATCAGGTTTTATTGAAACAGGATATGCAGCAGATTTAGCTATAGCAGATAAAAATAGTGTATTAGGCATAACAGATTTATCCTTGATGAATGAGCTTATATTCCACACCCCTGACGTAAAAATGAAGCATGTGCTGGTAAATGGTCAGTTTTTGATGAAAGATTCTAAGATAACTGCCATAGATGAGGATGCAATCAGAGATGAGCTTTCAGAAAGAAAGTCCTATCTGGCAAAATCCATAAACAAAGCATTGGTCAAGGCCTCTTCAGAAAAACAAATTTATCGCTCCGCATATGAAAAATTATTTCAAAAAAGTGAATGACCTTTTACGCCATTCACTTTTTTATTATTTATACTGTTTGATTTGAGTCGTTTTCTCTGTTTTTAATTTTATCCAGAATAACGCCGCATATTTCTTCGATACTCATGCTTCCTATATCGCCTTTTTGTCTTTCCCTTACAGATACAGTGTTGCTTTCTGCTTCCTTTTCCCCTACTACAAACATATATGGTACTTTCTGCAGCTGAGCTTCTCTGATTTTATATCCTATCTTTTCAGCTCTTGTATCTACTTCAACCTTTATGTTCAAATCACTAAGTTCTTTTCTTACCTTTTCAGCATAATCACTGAATTTATCAGATATAGGAAGTATCTTAACCTGAACCGGTGCAAGCCATGTAGGGAATGCTCCCGCATATTGCTCAATAAGTATTCCGAAGAATCTTTCAATACTTCCGAAAGCAGTTCTGTGAATCATGATAGGTCTGTGCTTCTGTCCGTCTGCCCCTATATATTCCATTTCAAAACGCTGAGGCATCTGGTAATCTAACTGTATTGTTCCGCACTGCCATGTTCTTCCTATGCAGTCTGTCAGATGGAAGTCAATCTTTGGTCCGTAGAATGCCCCATCTCCTTCATTTATTACATAATTCAGTTCAAGCTCATCAAGCGCCTCCTTAAGAGATGCCTCTGCCAAATCCCAGTCCTTTATTTCTCCAAGGAACTTTTCCGGTCTTGTGGAAAGTTCCAGTTTATATGAAAAGCCGAATCTTTTATAAATTTCATCAATCAATGTTATTACACCCTTGATTTCCTGTTTTATCTGTTCTGGCAATATATACAGATGGGCGTCATCCTGCGTAAATGCTCTCACACGCATTAAGCCGTGAAGTGCTCCGGACAGTTCATGTCTGTGCACTCTTCCTGCTTCCGCAACTCTGATTGGTAAATCCTTGTAAGAATGCATTGAATTTTTATAGGTCAATATACTTCCCGGGCAGTTCATTGGCTTGATAGCGAAATCCTGCTCGTCTATTACTGTTGTATACATATTTTCTCTGTAGTTGTACCAGTGTCCTGACACTTCCCATAAATGCCTGTTAAGCATGAGCGGAGTTTCTATTTCAACATAGCCTGCCTTTTTATGCATTTCTCTCCAGTACTTCATCAGCTCGTTTTTAACTTCCACTCCCTTTGGAAGGAAGAACGGGAATCCCGGGCCCTCTTCGGACATGAAAAATAAGTCAAGCTCTCTTCCAAGCTTTCTGTGGTCACGCTTCTTGGCTTCTTCAAGCATAGTTACATAGTCTTCAAGATCCTTTGCCTTTTCAAAAGTAATTCCGTAAATTCTCTGGAGCATTTTATTATTTTCGCTTCCTCTCCAGTATGCACCGGCGACGCTTAACAGCTTAATTGCTTTCGGTTTTTTAGTTGATTCAAGGTGTGGTCCGGCACACAAATCAACGAAATCACCCTGCTTGTAGAATGATATAATCGCATCCTCCGGCAAATCATTTATAAGCTCAGTCTTATATGTTTCGTTTCTTTCCTCTGTGAATTTCAAAGCCTCTGCCCTTGGCAGCTCAAATCTCTCAAGCTCAAGCCCTTCCTTCACAACCTTTTTCATTTCAGCTTCGATTTTCTCCAAATCTTCCTGAGTCAATCTGTAATCCAAATCAATGTCATAGTAGAATCCGTTGTCTATAGCCGGACCTGTTGCGAGCTTTGCATCCGGCCACAGCCTCTTAATGGCGTGAGCCAGAATATGAGATGAAGTATGCCAGAAAATATGCTTTCCTTCCTTATCATCAAACTTTACAAACTTAATTGTACCATCCTGATCTATCTCTTCCTTTAAGCCTATTGTTCTGCCGTTGTAAACAGCTCCCACAACACTTCTTGCCAATCCTTCGCTTATGCTTTTTGCAACGTCATAAGCTGATACTTTTCCTTCATATTCTCTGACACTTCCGTCAGGTAAAGTTAATTTTATCATTTCCGCCTCCATTTTATTTGTTATTTATAATTTTAAAAAAAATAAATCCCGTCACTAAACACAATGTGTTTAAGGACGAGATGCTCGTGGTTCCACCTTAGTTACTTCTCAATAGATTTAAGGCATCCATACCAAGACCTTACGACTATGCTTTCAGTCTTAACTCCGGATTAGTTTTCAAACAGTCCTGCAAAGGAAGCTTTCACCTTCTCTTCCCTCTCTTTATTGTGGCCTCTGTCTTACTCGATCCATCACAGTTCATTTTTCATATTATATTACCTACAATGAATTTTTGTCAACACATTTTTCTCATATTATGCAAATTTAAATGTGAATACTGTTCCCTTACCCTGTTCGCTGAAAACAGACACCTCTATATTGTGTCTTAGTGCTATCTGTTTTGCAATAGTCAGCCCTAATCCTGTCCCCGATTTATTGCCGGAAGGCGCAGCGCTGTAATATCTGTCAAATATATGGGGCAGCTCATTTTCTGATATTCCTGTTCCCTCATCCTTTATTTCTACGGTTTTTCCTTTAAGAGAAACCTGAATTCTGCTGTTCTCATAAGAAAACTTAATTGCATTGTCAATTATAATCATAAGCATTTGACGCAGCCGACCATAATCACCCATGACAAAGAAGATATCTCTATCGCTGATGTATTCAATCGTAATATTTTTATGCCTGGCAATATTCGAAGCGCTTCTTATGGTGTCCTTTAAAATATCACAAAGATTAATTTCATACATTTCAATGCTGAAATCTGTATTTTGGAGCCTCGAAAGTTCCAGCAAATCATTTACCAGCCTCTCAAGCCCCTTGCTTTCATTCAGCATTTGAAGATGATATTCCTCTATTCGTTCTTGGTCACGCACAATTCCGTCACACAGTGCTTCAAGAGAGCCACGTATAACAGTCACCGGCGTTCTCAGTTCATGAGAAATATTTGTTATGAAATCCTGTCTTTGCTTTTGGAGCATTTCACTTTCACGTCCTGCTTCTTCAAGCCTCTGACTCAATAAGTCTATGGTGGAGGCAAGCTCGCCTACTTCATCATCTCGTTTAATCCCTGTTTTAATCGCATAATTTCCCTCGGCTAAAATCAATGCTGTTTTTTTCATGCTTTTTAACGGCTTTGCAAATGCTGATGCAAGTACTACCGACAGAGCAAATGATAATACAAGAGCAATAAAAATACTGATAAGAAGAATATTATATCCTTTTTCAGCAGCCTTATCAATACCTT
>DAMAEI010000020.1:19240-34355 GCA_031997345.1 Sedimentibacter sp.
ACAGGAGAATGTATGAGCAGAGCACCAATAATTTCATTTCCTGATATTATTGGAGTGCCCACTGTTATTGCGGGTGTTTTCAGGAGCTTGCTGAATCCTTCACTGAATGTGGTTTCACCCTTAAATACATCCTTGACCACAACATCTGCATCCTCCGGTAAATCCGCGTAACTGTAATGCATGTTGGACATTGTCCCCGTTGTAAGAAGATTCAGATTTTCATCCACAATCCATGCATCATCCATGGCGATTGAATCTAAATTTCTCAGATAAGATCCCAATCCTCCCTGCATATCCATCATTCCGCCCATTCTCCCGTGCATTCTTCCAAAATCCAGATGAGAGTTTCCCGCTAGCTGGGATATTGATTCCGCTATATTCACCGCACGGTTTTCCAGTTCTATTTTGTGCATGCTTATAACATTGTTTTTGAACAGGCTTATAAATATTATTCCTATTATAACGGAAAATATCAGCAGCGCAGCTGAAAAGTATGCAGTAAGTTTTACGGCAATTTTATTATTCATCTTTTTTAACCTCAAACTTATATCCCACTCCCCATATGGTCTTAATTTCCCAGTTCTCATATTCTCCCAGCTTCGAACGCAGTCTTTTTATGTGTGAATCAACAGTCCTGCTGTCTCCGTAATAATCGTATCCCCACAAGCTGTCCAGCAGATTTTCTCTTGTAAAGACCTTGTTTTTATTTGAAACCAGCATCCATAAGATTTCTATTTCTTTTTTTGTCAGCAAAACACTTTTATTATTGATTGTTACAGAATAATCTTCCATGTTGATTTTCAGATTATCATATTCCAATATCTGACTGCTCTTTTTATCTTCAGGCATTGATCGGCGCATTATTGCCCTCACCCTTGCCATAACTTCTCCGGGAGAAAACGGCTTCACAATATAGTCATCCGCTCCTATATCCAACCCCATTATCTTTTCAAAATCTTCTCCTCTTGCAGTAATCATAATAATAGGAACATTTGATTGTCGCCTTATTTCACGACACACTTCGAACCCGTCCATCTGAGGCATCATAACATCAAGCAGCACAATATCCGGGGTAAATCTTTCAAACATATCCTTTGCCGCCCTGCCGTCATATGCAATTTTAACTTCAAGGCCCTCGTTCCTGGCATACTCCCCCAATATAGATGTAATCTGTCTGTTATCATCTGCAATTAATATTGTCGCCATATAATCACCTCTCTTTTTCTATTATAACACAATAAAATAAATATGTGGCGAAAGTGTGTTTTTAAGAAAGAAAATTACATATAATTTTTAAATTAATGACATAGTTTCGCCACAATTATATTTTATATTATAACCATAGAAAATAAATATTTTGGAGGTAAAAATGAAAAAAATTATAATCGCCGGTGTTACGGCAATAGTGCTTATGGCTGCTTCAACAGCATATGCCTTTACAACCAGCCCTGAATTAAACAGCTGGACATATGGAGAAACCGCTTATGATGAAGGAATATGGCAGGAATTTCATGACGAAATGTTGAAAAATAAGAAAGCATTTCTGGATGAAAAAGTTGATGACGGTGTAATCACTCGGGAAGAAGCTGATGAAGTTTACGGCCGTATGTCAGAGAGACAAAGGTACTGCGAAAGTAACGGCGGAAGGTCTTTTGACGGAAAAAGGGCAGGAAGAGGCTGTGGTGCAGGATGGAGGTAAAGTAAGGGTCGCAATAATGCGGCCTTTTTCATTTTCATTCCATAGAATAAGAATACAATAAAGGAATAATTATATATTTATACGTGATTATGAAAAAATATTTGACAATAGTTTTAGAAAGTGCTAATATACGTTTATGTTAAAAATAAACAAAACCATTGGAGGTAGAAAATGAAAAAAAATATTTTAGCACTATTAACTGTAATTTCAATACTTACTATATTTGTAGGATGCAGTTCAAACACAAACAAAACACAAGGCAATGAAAATAACAAGTCAAATGACGGCACTTTAACCATGTATACTAATGCAGAGTTTGCACCCTTCGAATACTTTGAAGGCGAGAAAGTAGTGGGTGTTGATGCTGACATTGCGGAAAAAATTGCCGCATCCGCCGGTAAGGAATTAAAGATACAACATACCGATTTTGACAGCTTAGTTCCATCCCTTGTTACAGGAAAGGCAGATTTTGTTGCCGCAGCTATGACAATTACACCCGAAAGAATGGAAGAAGTGGACTTCTCTATTCCCTATGTGGAATCTATTCAGCATATTATTTCTTTGAACGAATCAAATTACACCACAATGGACGATTTAAAAGGCAAAAAAATAGGTGTTCAATTAGGTACTACAGGTGACCTCATGGTATCAGATGCAATAAATCTTGATGACGGAGCCCTGAAGGGTTCAGGCTCGGAAGTAAAGCCCTATTCAAGCCCATTGGAAGCATCTCAGGACCTCTTGACAGGAAGAATAGATGCTGTGGTTGTAGATAAGCTTACTGCGGAAGAAATATCAAAAAACAACAACGATAAGCTTACATCTGTAAAATTCGGCGAAATAAGTGAATCTTACGGCATTGCTGTAGCAAAGGGAAATAAAGAGCTGCTTGAAATCATAAACAACACCCTTCAAAAATTGCTTGACGAAGGTAAAATCGAAGAATTAATTGAAAAGCATTCAAATTAACTTGAGTAAAGGCGATAGCAACTATCGCCTTTTGTATGACCTAACCCCATTTTTCAGAGCCTTTTTTCTGAAAAATGGGGTTAGGTCAACCGCAACAAGCTCCCAAAGTATGCGACCAGAGGGAGCAGATACTTTGGTGAGCGAGACTGTGTATGAGCCGGAGGTAACATGGAACAATTTTTAATCAGTTTTGAAAAAACATTCATACGAGAGGCAAGATACCGGATTTTTTTAACGGGTATAGGTAATACCGTCACGATTGCATTCTTTGCAACATTGATAGGTGTATTCATAGGACTTTTAGTTGCTATAACAAGATATAGCTCAAAAGGAAATAAAAAACTTTTTATTTTAGATTTATTGTGCAATGCTTATGTATCCGTAATACGAGGAACACCTGTTGTGGTACAGCTTTTAATCATGTACTACACCGTGTTTGTAAATGTTGACAATGCAATATTTATTTCAATTGTGACCTTCGGTATAAATTCGGGGGCCTATGTTGCGGAAATTGCACGTGCAGGAATTGAATCGGTAGAAAAGGGGCAAATGGAAGCTGGTTTGTCCTTAGGTCTTGACAGAAAGAAAACTATGTTTTTTATAATACTTCCCCAAGCAATTAAGAATATATTGCCTGCCATGGGAAATGAATTTATAGCACTTTTAAAGGAAACCTCTGTTGCAGGGTTTATTCCCGTCATCGATTTAACAAATGCCGGCAACATCGTGCGCAGCAGGACTTATGAGCCGTTTTTCTCACTGTATGCCGTAGCCTTGGGCTATCTTGTAATGGTTCTTGGTCTTGGAGCATTGTGAGCACAACTATAAATAAAGGAGAAAAGGTGGTAATAATCGGACCTTCAGGCTCCGGCAAAAGCACATTGCTCAGATGCATGAATATGCTTGAATCTGCTGATACAGGAAGCATAATCTTTGAAGGGCAGCACATAGATGACATAAAATGCGACATAAATAAAGTCCGACAAAAAATGGGGATGGTATTTCAGCATTTCAATTTATTTCCGCACCTGACAGTTCTTCAAAATATAACTTTAGCTCCTGTAAGGCTTAATTTGCAATTGAAGGAAGAAGCTGAGGAAAGCGCCTTAAAACTACTTGACAGAATAGGTCTTTCGGATAAAAAGCATGAATATCCCAACAAGCTTTCAGGCGGACAAAAACAAAGGATTGCAATAGTTCGTTCATTGGCTATGAAGCCTGACATAATGCTCTTTGATGAGCCTACATCCGCCCTTGACCCGGAAATGATCGGTGAAGTATTAAGTCTGATTAAGGAACTGGCAGATGAAGGAATGACAATGGTTGTTGTCACCCACGAAATGGGTTTTGCAAGAAGTGTTGCCAACAGAATACTTTTCATGGACGAAGGACAAATTTTGGAGGAAAATAACCCTACGGATTTCTTTTCAAATCCTTATAACGAAAGAGCAAAGGAATTTCTTTCTAAGATTTTATATAAAATATAGAGGCTTACGCCTCTATATTTATGTTATATTATTTTTTTCTTGGTTTCTTTCTTGACCACTTGTCATTTGACCATTTATCGTCGGAATGCTTTTCCTTTGATCGTCTTGGCTTAGTTTCTTTAGATAGTTCTACCACAACATTCTGCCCTTTTATCTGAGAACCCGCCATTCTTTTTAATATACGATTTGAATGCTCTGATGCCGCATTGAAAAAAGAAAAATTTTCAAGAACTTCAATTTCACCTATATCATTTCCCGGTATGTCACATTCTCCCGCAACAGCACCCAAAATATCTCCAGGTCTGATACCCTGCTTCTTGCCTACGCTCACGTGGAATCTCACAGTATCACCAAGATTTTTAGGCCCGCCTTTTCTTCTTCTTTCGGGGATTATGTCATTTAAGTCTCTTTCCTCTGAAGAATCAAACTTCACAAGCTTCTTAATCATTGCGGCAATAAGTGTTTCAGCATCATAGCCCTGAGACATAAGCTTTTCTGCAAGCTCTCTGTTCTCGCCGATATCACCCTTTTCTATTACTTCGGCAATACCTCTGATGAACTTATCCTGTTTTACTTCATTTACCTTGTCAACGGTAGGCACCTGTCTTTTTCTTATTGCCTTTTTCGTATATTTTTCAATATCCTCAATCTTCTTCATTTCCTTCGATGAAGCCAAAGTAAATGAAGACCCTTCCTTACCTGCCCTGCCTGTTCTTCCTATACGGTGCACATAGTAATCTTCCTTTGAAGGCACCTCGAAGTTTATTACAGCCTCAACCTCTTTTATGTCAAGTCCTCTTGCCGCAACATCTGTTGCAATGAGTACATCGATGACACCGTTATTGAATTTATTCAGTGTATCAAGTCTTTGAGACTGTTTTATGTCACCGTGTATCTTATCACAGTTGTATCCTTTTTCAATAAGCTGCTCATACAATTCATCAACTGATTTTTTTGTATTGCAGAATATTACTGCAAGCTTTGGCGTGTAGGTATCAATAATTCTTGTTAGTGCTTCAATTTTGTCTGAATGCTTAACCAAAAAATAGCTCTGTTTAACTTCCTTGGCTGTTATTCCTTCTCTCAGAACCTTTATTGTCTGTGGGCTGTTCAAAAACTTCTTGATTATATTTTTCATGGTGTCAGGGATGGTTGCAGAAAACAACAATGTCTGAACAGGATGTTCTATCTTGCTGAGTATAAGCTCTATATCTTCTCTGAAACCCATTTTAAGCATTTCATCCGCTTCGTCAAGTACTGAAATTTTTAACTCGCTGAGCTTTATAACACGTCTGTCTATTAAATCAATAACTCTTCCAGGAGTTCCTACAATAATTTGTGCTCCGCCCTTTAGCTTGGTTATCTGTTCACGTATGTCAGCTCCTCCGTAAACCGCAACAGTCTTGATTCCATCCATATATTTCCCGATTTTTTTGAATTCATTTGAAACCTGTACGGCTAACTCTCTGGTTGGCAGCAGTACAAGCGCCTGCGGCATTCTCAATTCTTTATCTATCTTTTCAAGTATCGGTATTCCGAATGCTGCCGTCTTACCGGTGCCTGTATTGGACTGTCCTATTATATCTTTACCTTCTAATATTACAGGTATTGCCTCCTGCTGAATCTGGGTACATTCCTCAAATCCCATCTCATCTAAGGCTCTTTGAATGTTATCATTCAAAATTACATTTTCAATTCTCATTAATCTTATCAACCTCGTTCTATTTTTATTAACTTCTCATTATACAATGCATATTCAATAATTACAATGATTTTTGAAAATAATTATTAATTTTATAAATTATTTTTAATACTTTGGTTATTTTATGTTTATTTCTGTTAAATATTTATTTTTATCAAATTACATTTTAAAACTTATATTTTTATGCTATCATATACATTAATAAATATCGGAGGTTTAAATATGAAAATATATTATGTGTATCACAGCTGTTTTGTAATTGAAACTGAAAGTTCATTTATAATATTTGATTACTACAAAAATGTGGAGGATGCTACTCAGGATTTTGAGTTTAATGAACTTCTCTCAAATATATTTAAAAGTCCTAAGCCCCTGTATATTTTCTCTTCACACGGGCATCAGGATCATTTCAGCGGCAGGGTCCTTGATTGGCAAAAAGAAAAGAAAAACACTTTTTACATATTGAGCAATGATATAAAGCTTTATTCAAGTATAGACAAACTTTACATCGCAAAGAAAAATGATAGTTTCACAGTAAATAATTTAGCAATAAGCACCTTCGGTTCAACTGACCAGGGAGTAAGCTTCTTGGTTAAAATTGACGGAAAAAGCATATTTCATGCAGGGGATTTAAATTGGTGGAAATGGATGGATGACACACTCGAAGAAGAAAAAGAGATGGAAGATGCTTTTAAAGCTATTATAGAAGATATATTGCGTACAGAAGAAGAAATCGATATTGCATTTTTTCCTGTTGACGGAAGGCTTGAAGAAAATTATCTTTGCGGCGGAGAATACTTTATAGAAAAATTGAGACCAAAAGTATTCATTCCTATGCATTTCTGGGAAAGCTTCCGAACAATCTCGAATTTCGCAAATTTACAAAATCAATCTGATGTTAAAGTAATTGAAATTAATCATTCAAATCAAACCTTATGTGACTCTTAATTTGTTTATAGCCCTGACATAGAATTTTCAATAAGCCGATAAGTTAACAAAAGAATTTTTTAAAAACAATTATAAAATCCGAAAAGCTTAATATATTTTACAAATAAGTATTAAGTTTCGAGGAGGATAATATGAAAATTACTATAACAAATGAAAGCGGCGATTATAAGGAAACGCTGTATACAAAGGATAAGGTGACCTATGAGGTTAAAAATCAGGAAATATTGGATTTTTTCTCACAATTGGCAGAAGCATACGGAAACGACGAAAATATGGATGAAATGTACGAATGCCTTTATAACCTAATAAATTACGGCTACCTTTATACCGATACTGATGTAGATATGAATTGCGATGATGAGATTTCTTATAACGACTACGATGATGACTATGATGATGATTACGAGGATGATTATGATTTTGAAGACGAGCATGAATACGTATCTCAGGAAGGCTTTAAGCTGCTCAGCTCCGAAATAGAATACTACGTGGACGGAGAAAAGGTTACGAAGGAAGAATACGATGATGCATGGGATGACCGACTGGGATACTTAGGATCATCAAACTGGGAGGAAAATGGGCTATCTATAATCAATACCGATACGGAAGAAATAATATTTACAGGTAAAATATCATAACCATATAAGCATAAAACAGGAGGTTTCCCTCCTATTTTATGCTTATGCTATTTACAGCTCTTCATGTGCTGTAAGCTTTTTAGACATCCAATCCTTGCCCTCAACCATACGTGTAACTACCATTGAAGCAACGGTGTCTCCCGTTGCATTAAGCCATGTTGCCGGAGGATCCACAAGGAATCCTATTGTCGCTATGATGGGAAATGCTTCAGGTGGGAATCCGTACATATTAACTATTAGCATTTCGCCAATCAATCCACCTCCGGGAACACCCGACATTACAACTCCGCCTAATATTGAAAGTAAAATTGCTGTAGCGTACGTTCCTACTCCTGTAAACTCCTGACCAAAAATTCCAAACAAGAAGGAAATTTTCAATATTGATGAAAGAACTGTACCGTCCATATGCATAGTAGCACCTATAGGAAGAATAATTTCACGTATATCCTTAGGTACACCTATACGGCTTGCAGCTTTCAAGTTAACAGGCATTGTTGCCAACGAGCTTTGAGTAGCTATTGATGTTACTGAAGGTTCAATAATGTGTTTAAAAAATGTTTTTACACCTTGAATTCCGCCAGCGAAATATGTATATCCCGCAAAAGCAACAAAGAAATATAATACACATAAAGGATAATATATAGCCATTGCTCTGGCATAAGCTCCAAGCAGCTGAGGTCCAAATTCTCCGATTAAGCTCGCAAAATAAGCTCCAAGACCTATGGGCGCATACAGCATTATAACACTTATGAATTTCATCATGACATTTGACAGTGCTTCCAATGCTTTTGCAACTACATTATCCTCTCCTCCAACTGCACTTACGCAATATCCGAATATAATTGAGAATACTATGAGAGGCATCATGCTTGAACGTGACAGAAGCTTGCTAAAATCATTAACCGTCAGTGCCTGAACAATCTGATTTGCAAAAGACAGTTTTTCCAGCTCAGCACCTTCCCCAATTTCTATATTGGCACCGGCTGCAGGCGGAAATACATTAACAACAACTAAAATTAATATTGCAGCAATTAACCCTGTCACTACGAATGTAAGAAACATGTTTCCTAATATCTTGCCAAGTCTCTTCATGTTTACCATACTTCCTACCGCACTTGCTATAGTTATAAAAACCAGCGGTGTAACAGCTGTAAACATCAGATTTAAAAATATATCGCCGAAGGGCTTAAGTACAACTGCCTTTTCGCCGAATATCAAGCCTATAATACTTCCAATTGCAATAGAAGCAATTAGTGTGATAGAGAATCGATAGTTTTCCCAAAATGTTTTCTTGCTTGTATTCATTTTATTTACTCCTCATTTTATGATATTTTACATCAATCTTATTAATACGACAAATCCTCATCCATTACTTTCCCTGCAGCAACTATGTTTGTATCTCCTATGAGATAAAGCTTCTCAATTGTGTCATTGCTTTTTTCCATCTCTATGATAAGCTGTCCTCCCGGCACTATAATGCTCACTCTGTCTCCTTTCAAATATCCCTTGAGAACAAGTGCTGCCGCTACCGATGCCGAGCCGGTCCCACAGGCCAATGTAATATCCTCCACCCCCCTTTCGTATGTTTTCACAATTGCAGTGCTGTCATTTATAACTTCAAAAAAGTTCACATTCGCTCCCTTTGGAAAGCCTTCATAATATCTGATTTTCTTACCTAAATTAAATACTGTTTCTTCATCGGAATTCTGTAAGTCAAGTTTGACCACAGCATGTGGTAGTCCAGGTTTCCCCAGTTCTATATAAGTGCATTCATATTTTTTCATGTCTATTTCTATATCATTACCCAGATTAATTACCTCAGGTTTATTGAGAAGTACCTTCACCTGTCTTCCTTCAAGAACTTCTGAGCTCACTATTCCCGCACCTGTCTCAAAACGCATTTTCCTGCCCACTACATTGTTTATGAACGCATAACGCGAAATGCATCTTGCTCCGTTTCCGCACATTTCTCCGATACTTCCGTCTTTATTAAAAAATCTCATTTTGAAATCTGCATCACCTTCCGGAAAATCTACAGCCATCAATCCGTCTGCACCTATGGAAACCCTTCTGCTGCACAGCCTTTTTGCTATGGCAGATAATTCTCCATCAGAAAGCTTGAGTTCCATATTGTTTATTATTATAAAATCGTTGCCTGCCCCTTGCATTTTTGTAAAATACATAAAATCCCCTCCTATAACAATGACTCAGGAATAACTTCATTTTCAATCATATGTTCAAAAGACTGTCTTTTTACTATTACTTCCGATTTTCCTTCTTTAACAAGCACTACTGCCGGCAAAGGATTTTTATTGTAGTTGCTTGCCATTGAGTATCCATATGCACCTGTTGAGAATATTGCAAATATATCTCCTCTTTCAGGACTGGCAACCTTAATATCTCTTATAAGCACATCTCCGGATTCACAGCACTTTCCGCATATTGTAACAACCTCTGTCTTTAGTATCTCAGCCTTGTTGGCAATGACGCCGTCATACTTAGCCTGATAAAGAGCAGGTCTTATATTGTCCGTCATTCCTCCATCTACTGATGCATATTTTCTTATTCCTTTTATATCCTTTACAGTTCCTAATGTGTACAATGTTATTCCTGCTTCTCCCACGATGCTTCTGCCCGGCTCTATCACTATTTCTGGCCTAATTATCCCCATTTCTTTCGAAAATTCTTCAATACGTTCCATAATAGGATCAAGGAAGTAAGCATATGGTTTCTTTGTGTCAGAATCCGTATAATTTATACCAAAGCCTCCACCCACATTTAGTTCAGGTGTTACATAATTATATTTCTCTTTTGTATCTTTTATTAATTTTAATGCAATATCTAATGCTTTTAAATGAGATTCATTGTCATGAAGCTGCGAACCAACATGAAAATGGAATCCCATGAAATTTATATAATCAGAATTTATTGCTTGCTCTATGGCAGGAAATATAACATCATCGTCCAGTGGTATTCCAAATTTTGAATCCTTTTTACCTGTAACTATATAATCATGTGAATCACTTTTTACACCTGGAGTTATTCTGTAAAGTATGTTTGACCTTTTACCTTTATCCCTGCATATTTCTTCCAACAGGCTCAACTCATCCAAACCGTCAACTATTATTCTTCCTATTCCGTAATCTACAGCCAGTTTCAATTCTTCAACAGACTTATTATTTCCGTTTAATTCAATTTTTTCGGCTGGAAATCCCGCTTTGATTGCCGTAAATAATTCTCCTCCGGATACTACATCTATGCAAAGCCCTTCTCTCTCAATAATTTTGCATATTGAAAGAGTTAAAAATGCCTTGGATGCATATGCTGCTCTCGTTCTTTCATATTTCTTTAAAAATGAATCTCTTATTTCACCGCATTTTTCCACAATCGCTGTCTCGCTTAACACATAGAGAGGTGTTCCGTATTTCTCCGCTAAGTTCACGGTATTACATCCATCAAAAAATAAAGTGTTATTTTTTATTTCTTTTTCCATGCTGCCTCCTAACAATTCATCGCTGTAATAAATTTTGTTTTTTATCCTGTATATCATTATGCAATTAGTATGCCAAATAAAAAACGTAGAAATAGCATATTTCTTGACATACATTGAAAAAAGCTTTATACTGCTTTTAATTTAAAATGCAGACAATATTTGCCCGCAATATAGGAAAACAGTATATACTAATCCGCTTCAAGGGAACTTATTTTATGCGGATTAATATTACCATTAATACAAACTACGGAAAGGATGATAGTTATCAAAAAAATAACTCTTATAACATTAACCAAAAGCGCTCTTATGTTTTATGCAGAGCAAATCAAATCCCTTTTTGGTGACCTGGTAACAATTTATGCCTACAGTGTTTCGGAAAGCCCTTTAACCAACGTAGAAAAGGCCGACGCTTTTGTTGTCAGTACAGATGCATTCAACAGCATAAGCGACTATGAAAGAATTATTCCTCCTGATATTCCAAGAGTTGAGATTTCAGTGGATTTCACAAAAGAAAACATAAAGACACTCATGAATATAAAGAAGGATACCTGTGCGTACCTCGTTAACTTCAGCGAAACAATGGCGAGAGAAAGCAACACCCGCCTATCTCAGCTTGGTGTAAATCATATAAATTTCATACCGTATTTCCCCGGAGCCAAGACAGTTGAAAATTGCAAATTTGCGGTCACTATCGGCGAAATGAAATATGTACCGCCGTGTACTGAAACGGTAATTGATCTCGGGCACCGTGTTCTAAGCTCTGCCACAATAGTAGAACTTGCTCTGCGCTTAAAGCTTGATTATTTACTGGAAAGCGAGAAATTCAAGGAATATTTTAACTCCATCGTTTCAAGCAATTACAGCTTTAACCAGCTTTTCGGACGTTCTCTCAATATGGAAAGTCAGTTTGAAATATTGATGGAAATTATAGATGCAGGAATCATCGGTGTTAATGAAGATAATATTGTCTTTGCATATAATTCAAAGGCCGTTGAAATTACAGGATTCAGTAGGGAATTGGTAATTGACAGGGCTGCCGATTTGAATTTTCCCTTCTTACCCTTTGCGGAATGCAGGCTTACATCTAAAAAAATTACTAACAAGCTGGTTAAATTCCGCGGTGTTGACATAAATTTTACCGTAGCACCAGTAATAAGAGGGAATAAATATATTGCTGCATTTGCAACCATTCAGAAGTTCACAGATGAAGAATCAAAACAACACAATCTGCGAATGCAGCTCTTGAACAAAGGGCATAAGGCCAAGTATAACTTTTATAACATTATAGGTGAAAGCGATTCGATTAAAAGGGCCTGTACTATCGCTAAAAAAATGGCTAAAAATAACTCTGCCGTGCTAATTACAGGAGAGAGTGGGACAGGAAAGGAGCTTTTTGCTCACGCCATACATAATGAGTCAAAACGGAGCATGTATCCTTTCATAGCCATAAATTGCGCCGCCATGCCTGATAATCTTCTGGAAAGCGAGCTTTTCGGATATGAAGACGGTTCATTCACAGGCGCTAAAAAAGGCGGTAAGCTTGGACTGTTTGAATTTGCCCACAAGGGTTCAATTTTTCTCGACGAAGTGGAGGGCATGAGTCCGGCACTGCAAATCAAACTGCTTAGGGTTATTCAGGAAGGTGAGATTATGCGTGTGGGAGGTAATAAAATAATTAGTGTGGATGTCAGAATTATTGCGGCTTCAAACGAATCTTTGGAAAACCTGGTGGTGGGCGGAACTTTCAGAAGCGACCTGTATTACAGACTGAATACACTGCCCATTGAAATTCCTCCCTTAAGAGAAAGACATGCGGATATTATGCTGTTGTTTGATAATATTAAAAATAAGCTGGGCGGACGCCTTGAACTATCCCCTCAGGTAAGGGATGCCTTTATGTCTCACAGTTGGAACGGTAACGTTCGTGAGCTGCACAATTATGTTGAATACCTCACATATTTAGACGAAGAATATATAGAGTTTGATGACTTGCCCTCAAGCTTCCACAAGGGACTGTCTTCCTTCAAACCTAACGAAAATTCAAATGATTTAGATATAAATCTGTTGAAGAAACTGGCAGGAAACAGAATGGATGATTACATTTTTGTGCTTAAAGCACTTTATGACGGATATATTAACCGACAAAATGTCGGAAGGCTGTCTATTGCTGAAAAAGCCCAATCCTCAGGCAACTATCTCACTCAGCAGGAGGTTAGAAATATATTGTGCGACTTAAATAGTCTGGGATTAATTAAAATGTCGATGGGTAGAGGCGGCAGTAAAATAAATGAAAAAGGGATTAAGGCATATAATAATCTGAAATCAATTGGTTAAATATATGCGTGTTTTCACCAATTGATTTTAATTCTCTTATAGATATTATCTATAGCTTTCTTTCTCTTTATATATGGTATGCTTTGTAGGAAAACAACTTGGCATGATTTGTGCATGATATATTTCAAAATAATTTGAAAGGAAAATGAAATGAAATATAATTTTGATAAGATAGTTGACAGAAATAATACATATGCTGTCAAATATGATGAAAGAGTTAAAAACTTCGGTACAGATGATGTAATACCTTTATGGATTGCAGATATGGATTTTGAAACAGCACAACCTGTAAAGGATGCAATAACAAATAGAGCCGCACATGGAATTTACGGTTATGTTTCCAAACCCGATTCTTATTTCCAAGCTTTTTGTGAGTGGCAGAAGAAGCGAAACAATTGGGAGGTTGACCGTGAGCTTGTAAGCTTTAACCCCGGAGTTGTGCCTTCTCTTTCAGCTATTGTAAAGGAATTTACATCTGACGGTGATAAAGTTTTGATTCAAACTCCTGTGTATCCTGAATTTTATGAAGTTGTGGAAGCATGGGACAGGACTGTTATAGACAATCAACTGATTGAAAATGACGGAATATATTCAATGGATTTTGAAGATTTTGAAGAGAAGCTGAAGCAAGGACCAAGACTGTTCATTTTCTGCAATCCGCAAAATCCGGTCGGCAAGGTATGGAGCATGGACGAGCTTAGAAAAATAACTGACTTATGCCTTAAATATAATGTGCTCATAGCGTCCGATGAAATACATGCAGACTTAATGCTCTGGAATAATAAGCATATTCCCACAGCATCCGTTTCTAAGGCGGTAAGTGATATCACAATAACTTGTACCTCCTGTTCAAAGACATTTAACCTTGCCGGGTTGCAGGCATCATTCGCAGTATTCCCGGACAAAAAATCTAAAGAACGTTTTGATAAGTTCTGGGCAAATTTAGAAATTCACCGCAACAACTGTTTCAGCTTAGTAGCTCTTGAAGCTGCATACAGAGAGGGTGAAGAATGGCTGGAGCAGCTCATACCATATATTGAGGGCAACATGGAATATGTTATAGAATACTGCAAAAATCATATCCCTCAAATAAAAATTTCCAAGCCTGATAGTACATATCTTTTATGGATGGATTGCAGAAGCCTCGGCTTGAACAATGATGAATTGAAAAGCTTTATGGTTAATAAAGCACACTTGGGACTTAATCCCGGACATAAATTCTGCCGAAGCCTGTCGGGCTATATGCGTATGAACGTCGCATGCCCCCGTTCCGTATTGGAAAAGGCTATGAATCAGTTAGAATCAGCTATTAAAGGTTTATAAAAAATAAAAGGGGACTCTCAGTCCCCTTTAAAATCCTCTTCCTGCACCGCCTCCGCCTGAGCGGCCTCCTCCTCCGAAGCTACCGCCACCAAAGCCACCTCCGGAACGTCCACCGCCTCCAAAGCTGCCTCCGCCGAAACCGCCGCCAAAGCCGTTGTTTCGTGTATTTATAGGAGGTATGAAAATTCCTCTCCGTCTTCTTCTGCCTCTGCCTCCGCCGGAAATATTAATTATCACTATTATAATAATTATTATAATAAGCTGCGCTATGGCACCTCCGTCTGATGAGCCGCCCCTATGCTCTCCAGTATTATTTGGAAAACTCACATTGCCGAAAATTTCGTCGCTATCATAGCCATATTCCTCATTGACTCTATAGGCAAGCTGGTAAAAAATATTTTCGAGTCCTGCGGAATAATCTTCTGATGAAAGATAATCCATGGAATCATCCAGTATCCTGCCTGATACGGAGTCCGTAATAGCTCCTTCGAGGCCGTAACCCACTTCAATTTTAATCCTTCT
>DAMAEI010000020.1:34365-40380 GCA_031997345.1 Sedimentibacter sp.
TCCATAGCAAGAAGGACTAATACCCCGTTGTCATATTTCTTATTTCCTATTCCCCACTTTTCAAAAAGCTCCACGGCATATTTATTTTCATCTAAGCCCTGCATATCCGGAACTACAGCAATAACTATCTGAGGCTTCTCTTCCGTATTTTCATAGTTAAGGTTGACCCTTACAATATTATTCTTCGCATCCTCAGATATCAGGCCCACAAAGTCGTTTACATAAAACTCTCTTGAGGGCTCCGGAAGTTTTATATCCTGCCCGTAGGCAGGCGCTCCCATTATTATTATCAGCACCGCTAAAACCAGGGACAATAGATTTCTTTTCACAATACCACTCCTAATTAATCGAAGTTAACCTTAGGCGCGATATTGGCACCTTCAGTAGCCTCAAAATACGGTCTTTCTTTAAAACCGAACATTCCTGCCAGAATACTCTTCGGGAACGATCTTATTGCTTTGTTGTAGTCTCTCACAACAGTATTGTATCTATCTCTTTCAGTGGAAATTCTGTTTTCGGTGCCTGCCAGTTCATCCATCAATGCTGTTACATTTTGGTTTGATTTCAGCTCAGGGTAGTTTTCAACAACCACTAAAAGCCTTGATAATGCACCTTCCAGTTGGTTGGATGCCTCAACCTTTTCAGGAACTGAGCCGGCTCCTGCCAGCTTAGCTCTGGCATCTGCTATTGCCGTAAAAACCTCCTGCTCCTGCTTCATCGCTCCCTTCACAGACTCCATAAGATTTGGAATTAAATCATATCTTCTCTGCAATTTGCTTTCCACATTAGCCCACTGAGTATTTACATTCTCGTCCAGTGCCACCAAAGAATTGTAGCTTCCAAACAGGCTCATTACAAACATCCCTATTATCGCTACTATTACCAATGTTACTATTAAACCTTTATTCATATCACACCTCTTAATCTTCATCAAATTTTAGAACTGCCAGGAATGCTTCCTGAGGCACTTCAACACTTCCTATTTGCCTCATGCGCTTCTTACCTTCTTTTTGTTTTTCAAGAAGCTTTTTCTTTCTCGATATATCTCCGCCATAGCATTTGGCCAATACGTCTTTTCTGAGAGCCCTAACCGTTTCTCTGGCTATAACCTTCCCGCCTACAGAAGCTTGAAGCGGAACAGCAAACAAGTGTCTCGGAATTACTTCTCTCAGCTTTTCAACGATATTTCTTCCTCTTTCATAAGCCTTCTGCTCGTGAACTATTATTGAAAATGCATCTACTAACTCGCTGTTTATGAGAATATCCATTTTGACAAGCTCCGAACGCACATAACCGTGAAGCTCATAATCCAGTGAAGCATATCCTCTTGTCTTGGATTTAAGCGCATCAAAGAAATCGTATATAACCTCATTCAGCGGTAGCTTATAATGAAGTATTACCCTTGTAGCTTCCATATATTCCATGTTTTCAAATATACCTCTGCGGTTCTGGCAAAGCTCCATTATTGCTCCAACATACTCCGTAGGAGTCATTATGGACGCATTTACAATAGGTTCCTCCATATATTCAATTTCCTGGACAGGAGGCATATTTGTCGGGTTTTGAAGTATCAACTTCTCTCCGTTTGTTTTATAAACATTGTAAATAACACTTGGAGTGGTAGCTATAATGTTTAAATTAAATTCTCTCTCCAATCTTTCCTGGATTATTTCCATATGAAGAAGTCCAAGAAAACCGCATCTAAATCCAAAGCCAAGAGCTATTGATGTTTCAGGCTCAAAGGTAAGAGCAGCGTCATTAACCTGAAGCTTCTCAAGCGCATCTCGCACAGTGTTAAAATCCTCTCCTTCAGCCGGATAAACTCCGCAGTAGACCATGGATGTTACTTTTTTGTATCCCGGAAGAGGCTCGTTTGCCGGATTCTCATCTCCCGTAATAGTATCACCCACACGGCAGGTTCTTACATCTTTAATGCTTGCGCACAAATAACCCACATCGCCTGAATACAATGCAGATGTAGGCTTCTGAACAGGTGACATTATTCCGACCTCTGTTACATCAAACGCCTTACCTGTTGACATCATTTTTATTTTATCGCCCTTTTTAACCTGGCCTTCTTTAATTCTTATAAATGCTACAACTCCTCTGTAGCTGTCATAATATGAATCGAACACCAGCGCTCTCAACGGTGCATCCTCTTCTCCCGAAGGAGGCGGAACCTGTTTTACTATTGCCTCAAGGACCTGGTCTATATTAATATTGTCCTTGGCAGATATTAGCGGAGCATTTTCGCAGTCAAGACCTATTACATCCTCTATTTCCTTCTTGATTTCCTCCGGTCTTGCTCCGGGAAGGTCAATCTTATTTATCACAGGAACAATTTCAAGATCCTGGTCAAGCGCAAGATAAACATTGGCAAGAGTCTGTGCCTCTATTCCCTGTGAAGCATCGACTACAAGCACCGCGCCCTCACATGCAGCAAGGCTTCTTGATACCTCATAATTGAAATCCACATGACCGGGGGTATCAATCAGGTTTAAGGTATATTCATTGCCGTCCTGTGCCTTATAAAGCAAGCTTATGGTTTGAAGCTTGATTGTTATTCCTCTCTCTCTTTCCAGATCCATGTTATCCAGAACCTGTTCCTGCATTTCACGATGGGAGATCAGCCCGGTATTTTCTATTAACCTGTCTGCCAGTGTTGATTTACCGTGATCTATATGAGCGATTATCGAAAAGTTTCTTATGTATTTTTTTCTGTTCAAAAAATATTTCCTCCCTATTAAACGGATATAGGGTATTATATCAAAATTTATGTGTTTATGAAAGTATTATTTGCTAATTTCGGCAATATACTCAGCTAAAATTTCAGTCAGCAGCTCCGCCGAATAATTTACCTCATCTATATGGTTTAATGTGCTTCCGATCTCAAGAAGCAGTGCGTAATCTGAAAGATACTGGTTGAAATATGCACCCGGACGTACTACAACTTCCCTTAACAGCCCCGGATACATTTTATCTGCGACATCGTATAGGAGTTTTGCATTTTGTTTTAGCTTTTCAGCATTTTCATTTTTATCTCCTATTACTAAAATGCATGTTGCGGCATCCTTATCATTTATGGACACAGTCTTAACCCTTGACAGCTTAAGCTCATATGCCGAATTTTCTTCTGCTCCGTCACGGTGAAGATCTATAACCAAATTCTTTTTTGTGTTTGAGATAACCTTGCTCACGGCATTTTTTGAATTCGCATAGGATGAATTATAATCTGGATAATCATTGTAATCCTTAAGATGCCTTACATTTAATCCATATCCCTGCAAATTTGCAGTGATTTTTGTTCCCACACCCATTACATTGTAGCGTTCATCCTGTGTCCTGTAGTTTCCTTCCTCGTGAGGAAGATATGCTTCTGTTCCGTGTGTATGAAATAAAACTATATTAAATTTTTCATTAGCAGAAGCAGCGTTTAGGTCCATATTACGTGGAGCGCTGCTTCTGTATGTTGGCGATTCTATTACCCTAAAAAAATTCTCCTGGCGGTTATCTGCGATAAATACTTCTTGCTCCGGAAGCTGTTCCTCATTTTCCTCGTATATTTCCAAGTCATTATTCTGTGAATCTTCCTTGTCGGTATTTATTGTTCTAAAAACCTCTTTGGATTTTACTCCGTCTGTTTCTGTCTGCTTGCTTGATTCATCTTTTTCTTTAAATGTTTTTTCAAGGAAAATATTAAAGTAGGACATTATCTTGTCTATTGGATTTGCATTGTCTTCCTCTGTTTTATCGCCCTTGTAATGCAGGGAAATAGTTGTAATATCCTTGCCCTCTTTTCTTTTTTCAGCTAAGGTATGAACATAACTGTAACCTACAAAAAGTATCACCAGGCAGAAAATTGACATTGCCATGTAAAACTTTGTTCCGCTTTTATTTCTTCTTCGTCTCTTCATAATCCAACTCCACATATTTTCTCAAAAGTAATATATTAATGTATATGTGTATTGTTTCCTGAATAACACTCTTATTTTTTACAATCAGATTACGAAATTAATTCATATCCCGGATGCACAGCCTTATTTATGGACTCCGCAAGCATATCGGACAAAATCTCGATCATTTCATCCACACCGCTGGGTGTAACTACGGATTCCCCATACATGGGACTCAGTATTTCCTTTATAAACATATGCTTTTCATTGTACTCTAAGTCACTGAGTATACCCATTATATCTCCCACATCATCTGTTTTATCCTTAAGCGCTTCCTCCATCATTTCTATTGTATCATTTACAATGGTAGCAGTATCTATTACAGTAGGAATACCTATTGCCACAACCTTCACCCCCAGTTCCTCTTCGTTGAGTGACCCTTGCATATTTCCTATTCCCGAGCCAGGCTCGATGCCTGCATCTGTAATCTGTACCACTGAGCAAAGTCTTCTCATTTTTCTGGACGCCAGCGCATCTATTATTATAATCAGTGTAGGCTTGATTTTTTCCACTACCCCTATCACCGTGTTGACAGTTTCTATTCCTGTTGTGCCCAGTACCCCCGGTTCTAGTATGGATACCTCATTGTAATCTTCGTCATATTCCTTGTTGTATGCTTTGAAAAACTGACGTGTAACCTTGATCTTATCCAATGTTTTAGGTCCCAGGGCATCCGCTGTTATATTTCTGTTTCCTAAGCCCACAACCAATATCTTTTCTCTCTTAAGTCCTGATACATCCTTTATGGCCTGCGCCAGAATATTAATAACTTCATTCATTGAATCCTTGTTTCCCTTTCTTTTTACCCACTGCCTTTTCTGCAGCCTCATCGGTAATTTCCAGCTCAACAATCTCTCCGTGCTTGTAGTTTTTTGTATTTAAAGTAATACCATCTGCTTTTTGAGCCAGAGACTCATTTGCTTCAAATGCTAAATCCGTTCTGTAATACATATATCCTCCTGCTATATTAATACATATTAGATTTATACTGTTTTTAATTTAAAATGCGGACAAATGTTTGTCCGCAACATAGGAAAACAGTATATACTAATTCGCTCTAATGGTACTTATCTCATGCGAATTAGTATTATTATTGAATTTTTTCTTTTTTTTATTCTTTATACTTGATTTTTGTTGGATTAGCCTGTATAATTGATTTGCTGTCAAAATTATTGTCAATGTGCAAATAATATGCTAAAATATTAGAGCATTTGAATAAGAACGTTTAAAAGGAGGTGAAGATTTTGGCAAATATTAAATCTGCAAAGAAAAGAATTTTAGTTATAAACAAGAAAACTGAAGTTAACAAGAGCAGAAAGTCTGAAATCAGAACATATATAAAGAAATTTGAAGCAGCCTTGACAGAAGGAAACTACGAAAAAGCTAAAGAATTATTGAAAGTATGTGAGAAGAAATTATATCAGGCAGCTGCACAGAATACTATTCACAAAAATGCAGCATCAAGAAAAATAAGCAGATTAGCTCTTAAATTAAACAAAGTTGCTTAATTATAGAACTAAAATCCGTAAGATTCATCAACTAACCTCATAGTCTAGAATGTGGTGTTAGTTGATGAATCTCTGGAAATGACGAAACCGGCTGTAGCCGGTTTTATTTTATTATTCCGTTTGTGATCATCTCAAGACCTACTCTTCCGTCTATTTCGCCTGTCTTGATTTTTTTGTCGATCTCAAGTATTTTCTCCATATAATACTGTATTTTTTCAGGACTTAGATTTCTTGCCTGCTTTGAAAGCTTTGTTGCTACAAAGTTCTTCAGCTTCATTTTATTCATTATGTCATTAAATCCATATCCCTTTTTCAAAAGCACAGTATATTGATACAGCATCCTGTACTGCCTTGCAAGCATATGTATTATGAACTGCTCAGGAGTGTTATTTAAAAGCATTTCTTCCAGAATCTCAAATGCCTTTGCTTTATTCCCCTCGCACACATAGTCAACAAGCTTGAATATGTTGCTTTCAACGGATTTGATAATTAAAAGTTCTATATCTTCAAGAGAAACACTGCCTGCCCCTGACTTGAAAGAAGCTATTTTTTCT
>DAMAEI010000020.1:40390-43808 GCA_031997345.1 Sedimentibacter sp.
TTTCTGCTTCATTATTTATATGGTACAGATTTACCGTACTTTCGTACTCCAAATATCCTGAATTGTTGGCAATATAATCAGCATCATGCAAGCTGATGTTTAGCCCTCGGCTTTTAAATTGTGCTGCAATATATCTCGATAACTCCGTTTCATTTAGCTTATTGAGCTCAAAAATCGAATTTTTTTCTTTCAGCTTCTTGACGAATTTCTTTCTCAAATCAGGTTTTCCGCCCTTTATAAGGAATATTATTATACAGCCGTCATTTCCGTCAGCCATTTCCATCAACCTATCCTCATCTTTTTTGTTCAGGCTGCCTGCAGATGTCAAAAATCCCGCTTCCTTGACAACACATACCTTATAATCCGACATAAACGGAAAAGTAGTTACAAATTCAAAGAAATCTCTTGAGTTGCTTTCAATTTTTTCAAACTCCATATAATTCATGCTCTCATATTCTTCGCTTACATATTTTTTCTTAATGAGATTTACCGCATCATCTATGTGATATTCTTCTGTCCCATGCAATATAAGGAAACAAGGAATCCTCATCTTTTCTGTCATATCGGTTATTGCTTTATAGCTCATAATTTTCCCCTTTACTTCTCATAATCCATACCAGCAGGCAAAAATTTATCATATTCGGAATTATTCCTGCAAAATATAGCTCATAGTAATTATCAGACCTTTGACCCGTATATGTATTATAATATATTTTGTCACCTTTTAAAATAAAATTTATTTCCCCGTGCTTAAATGTTGATAAAATATTGCTGCCCTTGTCTTCATACCTTGATATAATGTCCTTAGACGGAATGCCATAGTTGTTTTTGCCGTAGCTCATAACAGCTATACTTGGACTTGAATTATTTACAAATTCAGATGTGGATGATGTCTTGCTGCCGTGATGAGGCACCAGCAATATATCTGTATGCTCAATATATTTTGATACTATTCCTTCAGCCTCACTTTCAATGTCACCTGTAAGCAAAATACTATTTTGCTCGTATTTCAGCAATACAACAAGTGATTGATTGTTGGACTTACCGGTTGTATAACCTTCATCCGGCCATAAAATTTCTATTTTCAGCCTGTCATCAATTTTCTGACTGTCTCCGCCGAACAACAGCTCAATCCCATCAATTTCATCACTTTCATATGAAGAAAAGACTTTTTCAATTTTTATATTGCTGTTCATCAACTCTCTTAATCCGGAATAATGATCCTCGTCCCAATGGCTTATGAATACTCCGTCAACGTTGCTGACACCTCGCTTGCCCATATATGGCACTGCAGTGTACTTCCCGAAATTGCTGCTTGTACTACCGCAGTCAATTATTAAATTTATGTCCTTGTATTTAACCGTGGTAAACATCCCCTGTCCTGCATCGACAACATTGAAATAAAGACTGACATCCATAAACGGCAGAAAAATGAAGTTAATAATATAAAAGCTTAGAAGGATAGCAGCACCACATTTATTTTCTCTGTGGTTTTTGTTGGTGTAGGCATAAATCATTACAATCAGCATGCAATAATAAAAAATAATCATAGCAATCGACATACCTGAAACATAAAGCCCGTTAAATCGTACCTTGTCGGTTAAATTTACAAAATACCTTAGACTATAAAGTATATAATCAAAAATATCAAAGAAAACCATAATAAATTTGTAAAAAATCACGTTCATAATTAAAAGTACAAATCCATATATAAGTATAACCGTAAATATGGGCAGCAGCAATATATTGTATATGATCCCCATAGCAGGCACATAGTTGAAATAATATGACACCACCGGCAGTGTAAACAGCTGTAAAAACAAATATAGATATATTGTCCTGAGGATTTCATTCCTTGTCTCAATATGGCGTGAAATATATTTATTATAAACAATAAAGCTTAGTGCAGCCGAAAATGACAATAAAAACCCCGCATCAAAAATCCAGTAGGGATTGTATAAAGTAAGAACAAGGGCTGCCAGGCATATTGAATTAACAGAGCTATATTTGCGGTATAGAACCTCCGATCCGAATAAAAGTGTGAACATAACAAGTGCCCTCATTACCGTAACAGGAAAACCTATTAAAAAGCCATAGAACCATATTATAATCCACGCAGTCACCCAGCTTGGCCTTCGACCCATATAGAATAATTTAAACATCTTAAGCAATGCAGCATACATAAGCACTATATGAGTTCCGGAGACAGCAAAAATATGAGCCAATCCCATAATCTTAATATTGTCATACAGCCCTTCATCTAAATAATCCACATCTCCCAATATTATTGATAAAATGACATTTGCATTTTCCCTGCTGAGCGAATTATAAAAACATTCTTCAGCATAGTCCCTGAAATTTATTGATATTTCATTCATTAAAGAATATCCTTTTTTAATGACAGTGGGATTCTCCTGCAGAAAAATAACAGCTCCTATTTTTTTAGCCCTCAAATAATTTTCATAATTGAACATCATTCTGTTTCTGCTGAAGTTAGTGTCAGCTGTACGTCCTTTAAACTGTATTATACTGTTTTCATCTGCATTGTTTGCTTTATTTATATATACAATTGTATTTTCGCTTTGTTCAAGCCTTCTGCCATTTATACCTATTACTGATCCATCAAAGCTTAAATAATCTGAATCAGGATTTATTTTATTTTGCTTCTTTATCTTTACAGTGAAGACTGCTTCCTCATTAATATATTGTTTTAGGACAAATTTTGAATTATAATAGGTGTTGACAAAAGATAAAATCAGAAATGCAATAATTACCGAATTGAATATGAATCGCTTAGTTTTAAAGGTTATATATGCAAGCATAAAAAATAAAGTTATAAAAAAGTAGTTGAAAAACCCATATTCACATGATATTATTCCAACCGCATAAGTCACAAAGATATATAACAATATGTACATATTACACCTCAATTAATTTTACCAAATATTAGGTGGAAATTAAAGTGATTTTTAAATAAATTTAGTACAGGAGACCATATGATTATTGACTTCAAAGAAATACCGTATTTAACATCTAATGAAAACTTAGGCAGCTTATTTAAGAATGCTGTCTTTGTAGATATAGAAACTACAGGACTTTCACGCATACACGCAGACATAATATCAATAACGCTATTGCTTTACCTTGACAACAGCTATAAAATTTATCAGCTTTTTTGTGAATACAAAATTGACGAACCAGAGGCGTTAAAATTTTTAAAAGAGCTCATCATAAATAAAAATTATATTGTTACATACAACGGAAACAGCTTTGACATTCCATTCCTGACAAACAAGTTTCAAAAATATAACATAGAAGTTGATATGAGTTCCTTTACAAAAATAGATTTATATAATTTAATAAGGCAGGTAAGAAACAAAATACAAGTTGAAAATTTAAAATTGAAAACAGTAGAAGG
>DAMAEI010000020.1:43820-45149 GCA_031997345.1 Sedimentibacter sp.
TTTTTTAATATAAAAAGAGAGGACACGCTCTTAGGCGAAGATATAATAACATTGTATAATGCATATAGAATTGAGCCGAGAAAAGAGTTTTCCTTCTTGATATTGCAGCACAATTACGAGGATGTACTCAATCTTCCGATGTTATTTGAACATATTCTGAATTTATATGATGATGTCCTATATTATAATAATCTTATTGTAACGCTGAATAGCTCTGATTATAAAATCAGAAAAAACTCTTTAATATGCATATTAAATGTAATTGCAGACTGCAAACACGACTATGTACATACAAGCTTGAATTTTAATTTACGCATAGATTATAAATCTCAATCCATGGAGCTAGACATCCCTCTCGGTTTTTTCACGGATGAAAAAATAAAGGAATTTTACTTTATCGATAACAATAATTATAAAATTAAATCATATACAGCAATAGAAGGGATAAAAAGAAATCTGATGCCCATTAAATTCAACGATAAAATATTTGATAGCAATATAGTAAATGTTGTAAAAGAGATTTTAAGTTCAATTACCTTATAAACGCGGTTGACCTACTATCGATTTCTTCCTCTCTGTCGGTGATCGGAATCAAATTATGAAATACAAAAAACCCTATACATTTGTATAGGGTTTTTTATTTTGGTGCCCAAACGCGGAATCGAACCACGGACACGGAGATTTTCAGTCTCCTGCTCTACCGACTGAGCTATCTGGGCATTGAGTTAGGTCATACTGGGCCTTCAAGGACTCGAACCTTGGACCTACCGGTTATGAGCCGGGCGCTCTAACCAACTGAGCTAAAGGCCCAAAACTTTCGTTTTGGATATTTTGGTGGGCTTAGATGGACTCGAACCATCGACCTCACGCTTATCAGGCGTGCGCTCTAACCACCTGAGCTATAAGCCCTCTAAATCGGGGCGGCAGGATTTGAACCCGCGGCCCTCTGGTCCCAAACCAGATGCGCTACCAAACTGCGCTACGCCCCGTTATTTATATATACCTGCTAAAATGGCAGGGGATGAGGGAATCGAACCCCCACTAATGGTTTTGGAGACCACTGTCATGCCACTTGACCAATCCCCTATATTTCATGCACAGTACAGTTTTAGAAAGTGACATTCTATCAGAACTACACTCCTATAATCATGTACAACGGAGAAGGAGGGATTTGAACCCTCGCATCCTTATCAGATCTACTCCCTTAGCAGGGGAGCCTCTTCGGCCACTTGAGTACTTCTCCAATACGCAGTCTCATTCACCAATTTATTTGCTCCTACTGTCGCATAAATTGGGAATTCGTTGCGAATGACCTACCATCAATTTTTT
>DAMAEI010000020.1:45159-45589 GCA_031997345.1 Sedimentibacter sp.
CGGAGAGGGTGGGATTCGAACCCACGTGGGCTTTCACCCTAACGGTTTTCAAGACCGCCCCGTTATGACCGCTTCGGTACCTCTCCAAAAATTTGGTGATCCATCCGCGATTCGAACGCGGGACACCCTGATTAAAAGTCAGGTGCTCTGCCGGCTGAGCTAATGGATCAAATTTTAGTAAAGCATACAAGTAGTTGGTGACCCATCAGGGACTTGAACCCTGGACACCCTGATTAAGAGTCAGGTGCTCTACCAACTGAGCTAATGAGTCACTTAAACTCAGAAACTAGGTGTAAACTTTATGTAAATGGTGCGCCTGAAGGGAGTCGAACCCCTGGCACACGGCTTAGAAGGCCGTTGCTCTATCCTGCTGAGCTACAGGCGCATAAAATTAATAAATAACTATGTGGAGCTGGTCAAAGGACTTGAA
>DAMAEI010000021.1:0-9868 GCA_031997345.1 Sedimentibacter sp.
ACAGGGACATAACAGAAAAGGAGCTTCTGGGGATATATAATTCAAGAAATTATGATTCGATGGCGAGTTAGAAAATAACTTAGAAAACAGATCAGTTTTATTTCTGTTCAAATTTAACAAAATGATATATAATTACTATATAAAAGTCCGGATAAACATATGAGCAAACAGAAGGCGTCTGAGCATACAGACGGATTGAAGAAAACTTAAGGAGCGAGAATGTATAGTATTAATATAGATGAAATATTAGGGTGTGAGAAAATTAGTCTGTCAGACATGCTTGATGCAAGAGAAAAAAGAGTGTCGATGCATAACCGGATACTTTCCGGGTACGGAATGACACTTATTTCATTCACCTTAAATATTCCGGGTTCTGTTAAAAGATTTCCTCTTGCACATAAAACGTTTGAAGAAGGCAGAAAATTGATTACAAGCCGCTTGGAAAAGAACAGAATAAGTATTGCCTATGCGGAGGACTATATAAACAATACGGGATATGAAAGATATATAGCTGTGGACTGTAACGCATGGCATATTAAAAAAATGATGATAGATATAGAAGACAGCAGCTCTTTAGGAAGGGTATTTGACATTGACGTGTTTGACTCACAGGGTAATGGCATTTCACGGGGGGATGTTGGAGAAAGCAGAAGAGCTTGTCTCCTTTGTAAAGAAAATTCCCATTCATGTTCAAGGAGTGAAAGGCATTCTAAAGAGGAGCTGGTCAGAAGAACTATTGATATTATGCTTGAATACTTCAGCCGCAAGTTCGCGGATACTTGCTCGGCACTTGCATGCAAGGCTTTGATGTATGAGGTCATGACCACTCCGAAGCCAGGACTTGTAGACAGAGACAACAACGGTTCGCACAAAGACATGGACATATATACCTTCATTGACAGCACTGCCGCATTAACTCCGCATTTCAGGGATTATGTGCTGGCCGGAATAGAATTTTGCTCGGATTCGCCAAAGAGGCTGTTTAAAAGGGTGAGATACATTGGAATGAAAGCTGAGGATGATATGTTCAGAGCTACCAATAATGTAAATACTCATAAGGGTCTGATATTTTCCTTAGGTGTTATATCCGTGGCAATGGGATATTTATTCGGAAACAGCAGAAATGTTGATGTGGAAAATATATTGGATATTTCAAGAGACATGACTGAAAATGTTCTTGATGATTTTAAGGGCATTGATATAGAAACCGCAAAGACTTGTGGTGAAAAGCTTTATGCACTTTACGGGATTACAGGTATAAGGGGGGAGGCGTCAAAAGGATTCCCTTCTGTGAAAGAGTACGGACTTCCTGTTATGAGAAAATTAGTTCATGAAGGCATGTCTTTGAATGATGCGGGTACCTTAACCTTGCTCAATTTAATCGCTAATGTAAAAGATACAAACATAATTTCAAGAGCAGACATACAAACTCAGGAGTGTGTGCAGCTGGATATAAGAAAGCTAATCGGAGACGATATTGGAGGCATATCCTTTAAAGATATAAAAGATTTGGACAGAAGGTTTATGGAGCTAAACATAAGTCCGGGAGGGTGTGCGGATTTGCTTGCGGTTACGTTTATGCTGTACTTTGTTGAAAACAATTCGTGAAAAAAGAGCGGCATTTCGTTCTTTTTTTGATTCCGATGAACGTGTTGCATTGACTGCAAGGAGCAGATAAGGGTATAATATATATAAATATAATGAGGAGAAAGCGAAGTGTCACATTGACAAATTGCTTGAGTAATAATGAGAAATATAAAAATGTGTATCCAATATGATGGTTTCAGATATAAAGGGTGGCAGAAGCAGAAAGAAGATGTCAACACAATTCAGGGCAGGCTTGAAAAAATTTTAGGTTCAATGGTCAACGAAGAAGTACAGCTTATCGGATGCGGCAGGACTGATGCGGGAGTTCATGCGCTGAACTATACCGCCAATTTTCATACAAATTCGAATATGAGTGTTGAAGATATGCAGGGATATCTGAATTCAGCGCTGCCCGAAGATATATCACTGCTGTCCATAAAAAATGCCAGTGAAAGATTTCATTCAAGATACAATGCTTTGTCAAAGACATACCTGTACAGAATAAACAACACCGGCATAAATGATGTGTTCAACAGAAAATATTTACACAGTGTGAACGAAAGGCTAGATGTTGAGAAAATGAGGCAGTGTGCGGGTATTATTATAGGAACTCATGATTTTCAAAGCTTTACAACACTCAAATCAAAGACGAAATCAACGGTGAGAACCGTGAATTATATTAAAATAGGTGAGAAAGACAAAATACTGGAAATAGAAGTTAACGGAGACGGTTTTCTGTGGAATATGGTAAGGATTATTATAGGTACATTGATTGAGGCGGGCAAGGGAAATATAAGTGTGGAAGATGTTGAAGAGATAATGAATGCAAAGAAGCGGGCTGAAGCGGGTCCGATGGTTCCGGCAAAGGCCTTGTTTCTGAAAGATGTTGAGTATTGATTATATGTGAATAAATAATGCGATTGATGGCAGCATCAAACGCATTATTTGTTTTTAACCTTATTTTAAAAGCAACGCCTTAAGATTTTCTGATATTGACTGAATCATTTCTTCGCTGGTAGCTAATTTCTTATTCTCCAACCTTGACATTTCTATTAAATCCTTCGTTAAAATACCGCTGTTTACAGTATTAATTACAGCAAGCTCCAAATTATCGGAGAAATCTGTCAAATACTTATTGCCGTCCAGTTCTCCTCTTTTGCGGAGGGCGCCAGTCCATGCAAATATTATGGCAATGGGGTTTGTTGATGTTTTTTCTCCTTTTAAGTGCTTGTAATAATGATTTTTAACGGTGCCGTGAGCCGCCTCAAACTCATAACACTCATCGGGAGAAACCAGGACAGAGGTCATGAGGGCAAGGCTTCCAAATCCTGTGGCCACCATATCACTCATTACATCGCCGTCATAATTTTTACATGCCCATATGATTCCGCCTTGTGACTTTATCTATTAAGGTATAGATATATCTGATTCCCTTTGCTTCAAAAGCAGCTTTGTATTCACTCTCATACAGCTCATGAAAGATATCTTTGAATTTGCTGTCGTACACCTTTGCAACAGTATCCTTTGTACCGAACAGTAAATCTGTATTTTCTTCTAAAGCATATTTAAAGCATGTATGAGCAAATTCCTTAATAGAGGAATTCAAGTTAGGATATGTCATTAATATTCCGTCTTCATTGAAATCAATTACCGCTGCTCTTTTTGGTATTCCTGAACAATCAGTCAAAAAGAGTTCAGCCTTAGTACCCTTTGAAATTTCAAGGCTTGTAGCATCATAAACATCCCCGTATGAATGTCGTGCAACTGTAATAGGCTTCGTCCATGTAGGAATGATGGGAGATAATGATTCAAACATTATGGGGGTTCTGAAAACTGTGCCGTCCAATATTTTTCTAATTGTACCGTTAGGGCTTTTCCAGATACTTTTCAGGTTGTATTCTATTTTTCTGTCGTTGTTTGCGGTTATGGTGGCGCATTTTACTCCCACACCGTATTTCTTAATGGCAAGGGCGGCGTCCGCGGTTATTTTGTCATCCGTTAGATCCCTGTTTTTCAAAGCTAAATCGTAGTATTCTATTTTGAGATCCACATATGGTTGAATGAGCATCTCCTTAGTCCAGTCCCACAGTATTCTTGCCATTTCGTCTCCGTTAAGTTCTACCAATGGCACGGACATTTTAATTTTTTTCATGTGGCGCCTCCTTGTTTTTATTTTTTAACACATTTACATATCCGCCTTTTTTTATAGCATCCAAATCTTCCTGAAAAAGAGGAGAATATGCATACATTTCGGAATTTTTGCTTATGTTGCTTATTTTGATTTCTTTTCCTGCCGTAAGCTCTGAGGTATCAATCTCTAAAATATCACCTTGGTCAATAGCGTCGTAATCAGCTTCAGTTTTAAACATCAGGGGAAGTATTCCCCAGTTTACTAAATTTGCAAGGTGCAGGCGGGCAAAGCTTTTGGCTATTATAACATTTATACCGAGATATCTTGATATAATCGCTGCCTGCTCTCTGCTTGATCCTTGTCCGTAATTGCTTCCCGCAATCAATATGGAGCTTTTTGCCGCCACAGCTCTTTCATAAAATGTCTCATCCACAACTCTGAAGGAATGCTTTGACATTTCCGGTATGTTTGAACGAATGGGAAGATATGTTGCACCTGCCGGGCATATGTGGTCTGTTGTTACGTCATCCTTCAGCTTGAGGATGATTTCACCGCACACAGTGCAACCAAGTGCAGAAAATTCAGGTATGGATTTGATGTTCGGCCCCTTTCTCACGGCTTTCTCACAATTTTTTTCGGGCAATATAAATATATTCTCATCCGCAATAAACTTTTTCGGAATTTCGAAATCAACAATTGTTTTACACAAATCTCTGGGATCTGTGATAACTCCTTTAATAGCAGAGGCCGCAGCCGTTTCCGGAGCTACTAAGTATACATGGTCCTCTTTCGTTCCGGACCTGCCCTTAAAATTTCGTGGAGTGGTTCTAAGGGATACTCCTTCGGTAGGAGGAGCAAAGCCGCAGCCATTGCACCCTCCGCATATTGGCTCAAATATTCTGGCGCCTGCCTGAAGGAGTTTGTCATAGGCGCCGCACCTGATACCCTCTCTCACGACTGTTTTTGTGGATGGGTATATGCCCAGTTGTACATGCTCAGCCACGCTTTCACCGTCCAGAATATTCGATACGCTGAGTATATCCTGGACGGAAGTGTTAGTGCAGCTTCCTATCATTACCTGGTCAATTCTTGTCCCTGCCACATCTCTTACCTTTACAACATTGTCAGGCTGTGAAGGAAGAGCGATAAGAGGCTCCAGCAAGTCTAAATTTATCTCTATCTCTTCGTCATAAATTGCGTCCTTGTCAGCCGATAAAGGAACATAATCCTTTTCTCTGCCGAATGCTGCAAGCCATTTTCTCGTATTTTCGTCACTGGGGAACATGGAGGTTGTTGCTCCTGTTTCAGCGCCCATGTTTGCTATTGTTGAGCGTTCAGAAACGTTAAGTGTTGCGACACCGTCCCCTGCATATTCAAATATTTTACCGACTCCGCCTTTAACAGAAACAATCCTCAAAAGCTCTAAGATGATATTTTTTGCGGAGACGAAGGGCTGCAGTTTTCCTGTCAAACGGACTTTAACTACAGCAGGCATTGTCATGTAAAAGGGTTCTCCCGCAATTGACATGGCGTTGTCGAATCCTCCCACCCCAACGGCAAAGGAGCCTATGCCTCCTGCTGCAACCGTGTGGGAATCTCCTCCTATCAGCACCTTTCCCGGAGCTGCAAAATGCTCCAGATGAAGGTGGTGGCAGATGCCGCTGCCGCTTCTTGCTGTTGTGATGCCAAGCTTTGAAGTCATATCCATAATATAGTTATGATCATCAGCATTTTTAAAGTCGGTCTGTATCATGTTATGGTCAATATACTGGACTGCAGTCTCGACTTTCTTTTCTTTTAAACCTATGGCTTCAAGTACAAGGTATGACATAATTACATTAAGGTCGTGAGACAGAGTCTGGTCTGCCTTTATGCTGATTCTTTCACCAGGCTTTAATTTTCCCGAAACTAAAGCATTTGTAAGTATTTTTTCTGTTATGGTGTGCCCCATGGAATTCTCCTTTCAGAAATTACTGAATTTTGTTATGTCTGTTAAAGTTAATCAAGCATCCGTCGGTCAAAATTTTTCTTTCGTCATCAGTTAAATTACCTATTGATAACTTTATTTCTCTTATATTTTCGCCTAATACATATGCTGTGATATCATCGTTTTTATTTAATATAGAGCTTTTCAGATAAGGGATGAATATAAAATCATCTTTTTTGACAACATCCTCATTGTCTGCAAGGAATGGCACAATACCCCAGTTTAGAAGGTTTGATCTATATCGTTTTGTGGCATATTCCATAGCAATGTTTGCCCATGCTCCCAAAACTCTCTGGCATGATGCAGCCTGCTCTCTTGCAGAGCCGTCTCCGGGCTTGTTTGCGTATATGGCACTTCCTATGCCTATTTTCAGAGGATCTATATCCGTAAATCCATCAATGCCGCGGATAGTTTCATATACATGCTTCAGCTCATCAAAGTTTTCCAACGGGCTCTTGCCATGCTCTCTGGATATCTCGTAAGCATGAACACTCTTTGATTTATTCACATATTGAGGGTCCTTTCTGCTCAATGTAAATTCAGCAAGTCTGAGTGGATTGGATCTATACGAAGATGTCTCACCGGACGGTATTAGCTCGTCGGTTGTTGTAACAGAATCTGTTATATGAGTAACAACCTTTATAAGCACATGCTCGGTCATTTCCGGTATTTTAGGCCAGTCCTTTATGTTTGGTCCAAGCACAAGCTTCGACTTAGTGTCTTCACTGCCCCAGCCGTTATACACCCGTTTTTCATAAATGGATTTATCGAAATGGTACGTCTTAGCTTCATATTCAATATCCAGTTCTTCAGCCGAAGTAAGTATGCCGCCATTGATTGCAGTTGCGGCAATAGATCTGGAATCCATGAGCGCCACCATTGAAATCTGTCCTTCGGTTGGCTTCGAACCATCTCTGTTTGGAAAGTTTCTCGTTGCGTGTCTTATGGAAAGCTCGTTGTTAGCAGGGGTATCTCCGGCACCGAAGCACGGTCCGCAGAAGGCCGGTTTGAGAAGAACTCCGGCGGCCATTAAATCAGCAGCAATCCCATTCTTGACGAGCTCAATGTAAGCAGGCTGACTTCCGGGATATACGCTCATGGAGAATGTGCCGTTACTTATGGATTTGCCTCTCATGATATCTGCGGCAGCCACGATATTGTCAAAAGTTCCGCCTGAGCAGCCTACGATTACTCCTTGGTCAACATGGATTTTACCGTTTATGATTTTGCTCATTAAATCTACTCTTACGTCATTAGCTTCAAAGGTCTTTCTGCTTTCCTTCTCAATTGCTGAGAATATGTCTCCCGGGTTATTTTTTACTTCTTCAATCGTATATACATTGCTGGGGTGGAATGGCAGTGCTATTGAAGGCTTGATTTGCGATAAATCAATTTCCACAAGACCATCGTAAACAGCTGTTTCGCTTGGCTTAAGCTCTCTGTAATCCTCTGTTCTTCCATGAATTTCGTAATATTCCTTCACCTGGTCGTCAGTTTCCCATATTGAGCTCCAGCATGTGGTTTCGGTTGTCATAACATCTATGCCATTCCTATATTCAACAGAAAGGCCGCTTATTCCTTCGCCTATAAATTCCATAACCTTGTTTTTAACAAAATTGTTGCTGTAGACCGCCTTTATAATATTGAGGGCAATATCCTGAGGACCTACTCCGGGTCTCGGAGCTCCCTTCATATAAATCGCGATTACTTCCGGATATTTCATGTCGTAGGTTTGCTTTAATAGTTGCTTTGCAAGCTCACCGCCACCTTCGCCCACTGCCATGGTGCCGAGAGATCCGTATCTTGTGTGGCTGTCTGAACCCAATATCATGTTCCCGCATTTAGTCATCATTTCTCTGTTATAGGAATGAATAACGGCTAAATTCGGAGGAACGTAAATTCCGCCGTATTTTTTTGCGGCCGACAGTGCGAACTTGTGGTCATCCTCGTTGATTGTTCCGCCGACAGCACACAGGCTGTTGTGGCAATTGGTCATGACATATGGAAGAGGGAATTTATCCATTCCGCTTGCTCTTGCCGTCTGTATGATTCCAACGTAGGTAATATCATGCGCAGTAATGGAATCAAACCTAAGGCTCAAATTTTCAGAATCTCCTGAATGGTTGTGAGCGTCAATAATCCCATATGCGATTGTTCCCTTTTTTGCCTCCTGCATGTTAAAGTCCTTGCCTGTTTTATTACGCACTGCTTCGGCATAATTATCATCTTTGCTTATGATTTCCCTGCCGTTTAAGATCAGTACCGGGCTGTTCACGAGTTTAATCATATATACCTCCAGAATAATATACTTGTCTGTATGTCCATTTAAGTGTATAATTTAATTACAATATAGTCTAATATGCATTTTATAATATTGGGCATAGGTATTTCCTATATGAAGGGAGAAATATTATGAACGATAGAGAATTGTTATATGTAAAGACAATAGCTGAAACTAAAAGTATATCTGAAGCGGCAAAAAAACTTTTTATCGCACAGCCGTCTTTAAGCCAGGCCCTTCAAAAAATAGAGGAAAGTCTTGGAACTCCGCTTTTCATCAGGCATCAGGGCGGTATGATGCTGACACTGGCAGGAGAAAAATATTATAAGGCAGCCAATGAAATTTTAAATATTTACAATGATTTTACAAATGAAATAACATATATAAACGATTTGAAAAGGGGAAGAGTGACCATTGGAATAACCAATTTCATGGGAACATATTTGCTTCCTACAATTATTCCTAAATTTATTGAGGACTATCCCAACATATCCATATTTGTAAACGAGAAAAACTCCAGTATACTGGAGAGGGAGCTGCAGGACTGCATAATCGACTTTGCCATTATGCACGCTCACCCGCTCAGAAAGAATAAATCAATAAAATATGATAATTTATACAAGGATCCATTTGTACTTGTTACAAAGAAAAACCATCCTCTTTCCATACATAAAAAGGAAAATAACGATTATCCATATCCTAAAATAGATATTAAGGTATTCAAGGATGAAAGATTCATTCTGCTTGATAAGGGAAGAGGAATAAGAAGTGTCGGAGATATAATTCTAAATGATGCCGGAATTAGTCCCAATGTAGCTTTGGTGACAAAGAACTACGAAACCGCAAGGAGGCTCGCAAGCACGGGATACGGCGTCACAATGATACCGCTTCAATATATAAAAATTCTCGGAGGACAATATGATGCGGATTATTATTTTATAGACAGCAATGTATATTCAGGCTGGGATACCTGTATAGCGGTGAACCCGAATATGTACCAGTCAAAGGTATCCAAGGTTTTGATAGAAAAAATAAAGGATTATTTTAAAACAAACCAGCCTATTTAGCTGGTTTGTTTCATGATTAATCGCGCACGTGCACAAAGCCTTCCATGATTCTGCGGGCTGTCCTCGACACTCCGCCCTTTATTATTTCATCACCATTTGATTTTATATCGACGGGAGACACACCGCTTGAGTGTCCCAGTAAAATAATGTCTGAAATAACGTCGTTGGGCATCAATTCATTTACAATAGTTCCATTTATTTTTGCGGCCGCACCTGTGGCGATGGCAACTGTCATGGGGTATGCCTTATGAAGTTTTCCTACAGAAATAGCTCTTACGCATATGTCCATATCAGATTGCTTTACAGCATTGCCATCCATGTTAATATAGTCCTGAGATCTTGAAATTATAGAGATCTTTGGAACAGAGGTCGATGGCGGAATATTTATTTTTTGTGATGCAAAGGCTCGGATTTTCTCAATATGCTGCATGACAGACTTGTTGCCGTTGATTTCCGTCAGCTCTGTACCGACGATTCCTATGTCTTCAGCTCTTATGAATACAACAGGATTTGCACAGTCAATCACCGTTACCTCCACAGGTTCATAATCAGGAATATGAAATACATCCTTTTTATTTCCTGTGGGAAATAACCTTCCGGTTACTGCTCCTGCCGGATATTCAAAATACATGTCGATCTTAGAGCCTGTTCCGGGTACGCCTTCAATCACTTCATCTCCATAGACCATGGCCCTGCCTTCTGATACACGGACATGCTCCTCAATAATTTTATTGGTGTTGGTGTTTAAAACACGAACCACCGTAACAGGCTCCACTGCTTCAACAAGCCCTTCGTCAATGGCATATGGTCCCACT
>DAMAEI010000021.1:9878-45448 GCA_031997345.1 Sedimentibacter sp.
TCCCACTGCGGAAGATATATTGCCGCAGTTTGATTTGTTGTCAACATTGGCGATTTCAATATCCACCTGAAAAAAATTATAATTTACATCCGCATCCTTTCTTTCGGAAGGTGAAATTACGGCTATTTTGCTTGTGGAGGATACTGTTCCTCCCATACCGTCAATCTGTTTTACATCAGGGGAACCCATAATCTTTAGAAATATATCGCTCCAAAGGGATTTGTCCTCTGGGAGATCTCTTTCTTGAAAGAAAACAGCCTTGCTTGTTCCGCCGCGCATATAAACGCATGGATACTTTTTCATTTCTTTCCTCCTTAGATATCAATTTTGAAATTACTTAAATTATATAGCATGAAAAAAGTAATTTGACAATACTCTATGCTCGGGTGAATTTGCAGAGTATTAAGAAATGGCTTAAAATAAACGGTTTTAAATATATAGCAAAAACCTATGGTTGGCATAATGAATTTGCTATTGGTATTTATGTAAAAATTATATATAATGTTATCAATAGATTGTATACAAAGTATAATTAAAAAATACTAAATATATATTTTGCATACAATTACACATGAGCAGATGCTCTTATATCGACTATGTTTTGGTGCTATACGGAAAACATTTGCTAAGGTGGTGAAAAGATGAATGAACTTGAAAGATTGGCAAAATTTATTTGTGAAATAAAATATGATGACATACCTTCGTCCGTGATTGAAGCCGGAAAACTTTGTGTTTTGGATTCTTTTGCAGCTGCTGCAGGAGCGTCAGGGGACGAGCTTGCAGTAAATATTGCAGGTGAATACAAATCATATTATACGGACGTCCATGACGTTGACATATGGGGAATGGGGATGAAGGCACCTATGATTCAGGGAGCGTTCATAAATTCGTTAATGGGTCACAGGCTCGAGCTTGACGATGTTCATACGAAATCAAAGACTCATATCGGAACCGTAGTGGTACCTGTTGCCTTATGCATGGCTCAATACTCAGGAGCTTCCGGAAAGGAATTCTTAGAGGCTGTTATATGTGGCTACGAGGTGATGTCTAGGATAGGCATGGCTTTCGGTGTTTCAAGCCATCGAAATAAGGGGTGGCATGTAACATCCACAGCAGGAACATTCGGAGCTTGTGCTGCTGCTTCCAAGCTTCTTAAGTTAGATGAGGAGAAGACAGCGCATGCTTTGGGAATGGCAGGAACTCAGTCCTTCGGGCTAAGATTGGTTCAGGATTCAAATATTGTATTGGCCGGAAAGAATGTGCCTTACAATAATCTGAAAGAGCTGGTTGAATATGCAAAAGCAAATCCGAATAAAACCCCAACATTGGGAATGATGTCTATAAATGGTATAGATGGTGCTGCAGCTACTCAATTATTTGATGTAGCAGGTATAAAAGTTAATTTCATACCATATTCAAGCGGAGCTGAAGCAAATGCAGCTGTAATGGGCGGGCATACAGACATGGTTCTCACAAGTCCGTTTGATGGCAAGGCATATGTGGATTCAGGAGACATGAAGCCTATAGTGTTGCTTGCTGAGCAGAGATCATCAGCTTTACCAAATGTTGAATGTACAGGTGAACTGGGATATGATGCATATATAGGGCCTTGGAGAGGAATTGTTGCTAAAAAAGGAACGCCACAGGGTGCAATTGATGCCTTGGAAAAGGCGGCTATAGCAGTAAATGAAAAGCAGGAATGGATTGACTGGAAAGCAACTGTTGGATTAAACGACAGACCTGGCTTTGCAAAACAAAATGATTTTAAGAAAATTTGGTTTGACTATTATGAAACAATGAAGGAACTAAGAGGTAAATAAAGTAACAGATGAGCCGCCTTCAATCAATGATATAGTGATTAAGGGGGCTCATTTTATAAAAATGAATTTATGGGAGGAAGGAAATAATGGCTGCAGAATTAATATTTAATGTCGGATTACTGGTATTTTTTGTATATTGTTTTTTCTTTGTAGGCGGCATAATAAAAGAACCATATCCAAACATGCTGGATGCGGCGGAATGGCCGAGAATACTGTTGGGATTGCTCATTATATGTTTAATTGCAAATATTGTTAAGATATACATGGGTAAAAAGTCCGGCGAAAGTTTTAAGATTAATTTTAAGTTAAAGGAAATAGTGAAAAGTAAATTTTTTGTCGGAAGTGCATTGATGCTTATTTATTCCATAGTTCTTGACTATGCGGGATTTATTACAAGCTCGATTATCTTCTTTGCTTTGTATTCATATCTTTTAGGTCAGAGAAATTGGAAGAAATTAATTTTTTCATCATTGTTTAGCGTAGTTGCTCTTTACGTTATATTCAACGGTATGCTTGATATCATGCTTCCGAGAGGAATCGGAGCATTCAGAAACTTTGCGTTATTCTTAGAAACTTTAATATAGGGCGGTGAAAAAATGGAATTATTAAAATTAGGTTTAGATGTAGTATTTGTCCCAAGCACCCTTTTACTGATATTTTTGGGTACTGTGCTCGGCGTAATATTCGGCGCACTTCCCGGCGTAAGCTCATCAATGGCTGTCGTACTCGGACTTACATTTACATACGGACTTGACCCCGTTACATCGATAGCATTTCTGGTTGCCGTATATTGTGCGGCTATTACGGGAGGCGGTATAACGGCTATCTTGTTTAAAATACCGGGTACACCATCCAGTGCACCCACAACCTTTGACGGGCATCCCATGGCACAAAACGGGCAGCCCATGAAAGCTTTGAGTATTTCTCTTTTTACTTCTGCAATAGGAGGAGTTCTTGCCGCTGTGGCAATGTTTATGATAAGCCCTCAGCTTGCTACCGCAGCATTGAAATTTGGTCCGTCAGAGCTTTTTGCCATATCCTTCATGGGGCTTTCAGTATTGACCGCTCTTGATGAGGGAAATGTTCTGAAAACAATTATATCTGGTTTGCTGGGACTCTGGCTGGCTACTATAGGTATGGACCCGATACATGGACTGGCGAGATTTACATGGGGAAATTCAACTTTGCTTTCCGGCATAGAAATGATACCTGTAATGATTGGTATGTTTGCAATAACGCAGGTGCTTAAGGAAACAAAGGACAGAAGCAAGCTTGAAAATCTTGATGAAGCAAAGCAGGAGAAGGGGAAGGACAAAATTATTTCCATGAAGGAATTATGGGGAATGAAGGGCACTATAACAAGATCAGGAGTATTGGGAACAATAGTCGGAATATTGCCCGGTGCAGGAGCTACTATAGCATCTTTCCTGAGCTATACTACAGAAGTTAAATTATCAAAGCATCCGGAAACTTACGGCAAGGGTGAGCCAAGAGGAATAGCGGCTTCTGAGACAGCCAATAATGCAGCTACAGGCGGCTCCATGGTTCCATTGCTTTCATTGGGAATACCGGGAGGAAACGCGGCTGCCATCATGATGTCCGCATTGGTAATGAAAGGCGTTCAGATGGGCCCGCTGCTCCTTAAAACTCAGCCGCAATATTTAAGCAGCGTGTTTGTTTCCATGATGGTTACAAATGTGGTAATGGTTGTGGTATCTTTTGCGGTAGCTAAGGTGTTTGGAAAAATTTTGGCTATTCCATACAGCATATTGGGAACGGTAATTATTTTGCTGGCTACCATAGGAAGCTTTGCTCTCCAGAGCAATACAGGTAATGTTATTCTTATGATAATTGCAGGTATTATAGGATATTATTTCTCAAAATTCGGATTTAACAACGCTGCGCTGATTCTGGGACTGGTACTTGGTGAAATGGTTGAGTCAAACCTGAGAAGAGCTGTAATGATTGAGCAGGGCAATATTGCCGCTGTATTCTCCAAGCCTATAACAGCAGTGTTGATGATAGTGAGCATAATATCTCTGCTTTGGCCGGTTGTTAAGCCCTTTGTTGCTAAGAAAGAAAAGACAACTAATTAGCGGCATGCAATTGTGAAGGGATAGATTTTGCGAGTTTCTATACTCCGGAGGGAGACTAAATGGCAGACTTTGTATTGACAGTCATTGTGGGATTGACGGCAGGATATGTGTTCTTAAGGATGAGGGTTCCCGGAGGAATGATGGTGGGAAGCATTGTTGGAGTAAGTGTGCTTAACATTGCCTCCTCCCATGCTTTCATGCCATCATATGCAAAGGCAGCATCACAGATTATTGCCGGAGCATTCATAGCCGTAGGGTTGGAGAGAAGCGACCTTAAAAGACTCAGATATATTTTCAAGCCTGCGATTATACTTATATCGGGAATGGCGATATTGAATATTGCCGCGGGCTTCCTGATTTGCTTTTTCAGTCCGCTGGATATTACAACATCCTTTATGAGTGCGGTTCCCGGAGGAATAAGCGACATACCCATTATAAGCGAAGAGATGGGTGCAGATTCTTCAAAGGTTGCCGTTATGCAATTTATTCGCCTTGTATTCGGAGTAGGAGTATTTCCGGCTATTATAAACAGGGTGTCAAATATAAAGCATCCGGATGGTGAAGAAGAAAAAGACAGAGGATATGTCAGGTCTGTGTCAAAAAGTGACAGCATTACAGATTTGATATTTACAATAGGAATTGCTTCGATATTTGGATTAATAGGAAGATGGACAGGTATCCCTTCGGCTACTCTGGTGTTTTCAATGCTGAGCGTAATTGTGTTCAAACTGTCGACAAACAGAGGATCAATGCCGAGATGGATGAGGCGTTTTGCGCAGGTGCTGTCGGGAGCGTATATAGGAAGCAGCATTGAAATGGGAGAGGTGTTAGGAATGAAAGACCTTGCAATACCGGCGGTTATATTGATTGCAGGATATCTTTCGGCCTGTTTCCTCATAGGTTTTATTATAAATAAAAAATGCAAAATGACGCTGAAAGAATCGATGCTTGCCGCAACACCGGCAGGTGCAGCTGATATGGCGTTAATATCGGCTGATGTTGGTGTAAAAAGTGCAGATGTTATTGTTTTGCAAATTATCAGAATGGTTGTAGTGGTATCTGTATTTCCTCAGATAACCAGATTTATCGTATCCGTTTTCGATTAGTAATAGAGGTGCGTATGTTTGAGAATAACTATGATATCAGGGTAATAAACCTGAGTAGGAGCTATGAAAGACAGGAAATATCAGATTTTTTAGAAAAGGATGTGGATTATACCATAGGTGTATACAGCTATGATACGGTGATAGGCACAGGTTCACTTTCGGGTAATGTGATAAAGTGCATGGCTGTTGATCATGCTCATCGTGGCAAAGGTATTTCCAATAAAATAATTACACATTTAATTAATGAAGAGTATGAACGCGGAAACAAGCATCTCTTTGTTTTTACAAAGACTGAGAATAAGGCGATATTTGAAGATATGGGGTTTATGGAAATAACAAACGCATTTAATGTGTCTCTTCTGGAAAACAATCCGCATGGAATAGAAAGATATGCGGAGTCTCTGAAGCAGAAAAGAAAGGAAGGCAGTATCGTATCCGGAATTGTAATGAACTGTAATCCTTTTACATTAGGTCATCAGTATTTAATTGAAAAAGCATCTGAAATCAGCGATGTACTTCATATATTCCTAGTGTGGGAGAATCGCTCGCTGTTTCCCAAAGAGGTCAGGTTGAGGCTGCTGGAAGAAGGCACAAGCCACTTAAATAATGTTACAATTCACATAGGAGAAAATTATGTTATTTCTAATTCAACATTTCCATCCTATTTTATAAAAGAAAAAAATTCAGTGGTTAAAATCCACGCAACATTGGATTTGAAAATTTTTGGTGAGTACATAGCGCCTTCTCTCGGAATAAATCACAGAATTGTGGGAGAGGAGCCAAATGATCCGGTTACTAATGAATATAACAGTACTATGAAGGAACTGCTCCCGGTCTACAATATCAAGGTGACAGAGCTTCCGAGAAAAATGTTCGGAGAAGACGTGATCAGTGCTTCTAAAGTCAGAAAAATGATAAAGGAAGATAATATAGAAGCCTTGAAACACCTGGTTCCAGTATCAACATACACATATCTGGAATCAGATGAGGCAAGACGCATTGTTGAAAGTATAAAAAATGCATAAGGAGAGGCATATGGAACTGAAAAGAACAGGGATAGCGGGAACCATGGAGTCCAGTGACATTAACATAGTTATTGAACCCAAAGATAATCCCGGGATTGAAATTAATTTGCAGAGTGCCGTAATGAAGCAATTCGGACGGCAGATAATGAACGTAATAGAGAATACGCTGAAGGGGGAAGGCGTGGACAGGGCTTCAGTGAGAGCTGTAGATAAGGGAGCTGTGGATATGGTAATAAGGGCAAGAACCCTTACGGCCTTGTACAGGGCGGCAGAAAAAAGTGAATTCGTTTGGAGGAAGTGATATAAATGGTTAAATTGCGCAGAACTATGATGTATGTAACGGGAAACAATCCTGCAAATGTTATGGACGCACATTTATATGGTCCTGATTCCATTATGTTTGATTTGGAAGATTCCGTTTCCTTAAAGGAAAAGGACTCAGCGAGGTTTTTGGTATATAATGCTCTTACCACCATGGATTACGGCGGTACAGAGACTGTGGTGAGAATAAACGGGCTCGACACACCGTTCGGAAGAGAGGATTTAGAGGCAATGGTAAGAGCACAGCCGGATATAATAAGACTTCCGAAAACAGAGACAGCGGAGGATGTGCTGGAAGTTGAAAGAATTATAGCCGAAATTGAAGAAAAGTCCGGCATTGAAGTTGGAACAACAAAAATGATGGCGGCTGTTGAAAGCCCTCTTGGAGTTATGAATGCTTATGAAATTGCAAAATCGAGCAAAAGGCTCATAGGAATAGCAATAGGAGCAGAAGACTTTGTAACAAACATGAAGACTGTAAGATCAAGGAATGGTGTTGAATTAATGGCTGCAAGAAGTCAGATTGTATTAGCGGCAAGGGCTGCCGGAATTTATGCTCTTGATACGGTATTTTCCGATATAAATGATGAAGAAGGGTTCATTGAAGAGACAAGGCTGATAAAACAATTGGGGTTTGACGGAAAGTCGGTTATTCACCCAAGGCAGGTAAGCCTTGTGCACAATGTGTATGCTCCGACACAAAAAGAAATCAAAAATGCCCTCAGAGTTCTGGATGCCATAGAGGAAGCTGAGAGGAACGGCTCGGGAGTAATTGCACTTGACGGAAAGATGATTGATGTTCCCATTGTAGACAGGGCGTACAGAGTGCTGGAGTTGGCAAAGGCTACAGGAGTATACAGGGAGGATGATCAAAATGATTAAAAACGGAGTAGGAAGAGAAATTCCGGAATATATTGAAGGTATCGGTAATATCAGGCCTTACGAAAGTCCGTTCAGCATAATTCCCGAAGGCAATAAGGCGGGAGCAAAATTAAAAAGGCCCTTGCCGCACAAAAGCAAGCTGGTTAGCTCCATAGAGGAGGTTGTCAAAGCTTCAGGTCTAAAGGACGGTATGACAATATCTTTTCATCACCATTTCAGGAGCGGTGATTACATTGTGAACATGGTAATGGATGTTATTGCAGAATTGGGCATAAAGGATTTGACGATAGCGCCAAGCTCATTATCAACCTGTCACGGACCGTTGATAGAGCATATGAAGAACGGAGTAATAACGGGAATAGAAACAAGCGGGCTGAGAGATCCTCTCGGAACGGCTATTTCAGAAGGACTTTTGAAGAAACCTGCGATTATAAGATCGCATGGTGGGAGAGCAAGAGCGATTGAATCGGGAGAAGTAAAAATAGATGTGGCATTTCTCGGAGCTCCTGCCTGCGATGAGTACGGAAATGCTAACGGATTTTCCGGACCATCCGCCTGCGGATCTCTTGGGTATGCCCTGGTTGATGCTGCCTATGCAGACCAAGTCGTGCTTATTACAGACAATTTAGTCAAGTATCCATGTCTGCCTGCAAGCATAAAGCAGACACAGGTGGATTATGTTGTACAGGTAGAATCCATAGGCAATCCAAAAGGAATTGTTTCGGGAGCTATACGAAATACAAGAAATCCAAAAGATTTGCTCATAGCCGAAAATGCTTTGAAGGCTATTTTGGCTTCAGGATATTTCAAGGACGAATTCTCTTACCAGACAGGTGCAGCAGGAGCTTCATTGGCTGTTACGTCAATGCTCAGAGAAAAAATGCTGGAACAAAATATAAAGGGAAGCTTTGGGCTTGGCGGCATTACCGCTCAATTGGTGCAGCTACTGGAAGAGGGACTCATGGGAGGATTGTTTGACACCCAGTGCTTTGACCTTGTTGCAGCAGAATCAATAGGTAAAAACCCAAGGCATTATGAAGTTGATGCAGGATTCTATGCAAATCCGCACAATTCAGGATGCGTTGTAAACAAGCTGGATATAGTGCTGTTGGGAGCACTGGAGATAGATACCGATTTCAACGTCAATGTTATTTCAGGGTCAGATGGAGTGATAAGTCAGGCGTCGGGCGGTCATTCGGATACGGCTGCGGGAGCCAATATATCAATAGTGCTGGCACCTCTGATAAGAAGCAGAATTCCGATTATCGTCGATAAGGTGACTACCGTTGTTACACCGGGAGAAACAGTAGATGTTGTAGTAACAGACTATGGCATTGCGGTTAACCCGCTGAGACAGGATTTAATAGAAAAATTTAAGAAAGCAAGGCTGAAATTATATTCAATAAATGAATTGCAGGAAATTGCAGAGAAAATAACCGGAAAACCTGATATAATTGAATTCGGAGACAAAATAGTAGGTGTTGTGCAGTACAGGGACGGCTCAGTTATTGATGTGATAAGACAGGTTAAATAACCTATTAGATGCAGACACCTTAATTCAAAGTGAAGGAAATGGAAAATGAGAAAAATAAGGTTGATTATGCCAATCGGTTATGAAGTGTATCAAAAAATAAAGCATGATATTTTGGAAAACAAACTAAAGCCGGGAGAAAAGCTGGTGGAAGAAGAATTGGCTGCCGAGCTTAACGTAAGCAGGACTCCCGTGAGAGAAGCTTTGAAGCAGCTGGATCAGGACGGATTGGTGACATATTATCCGAGAAAGGGATCGGTTGTAAGCGAAATTTCGCTTAAGGACGCAGCAGAGCTCTATGATGTCAGAGAGGTTTTGGAAGGACTGGCAATAAAGCAAATTTGCATAAATATCAGCAGACCGGATTTGGAAAGGTTGAAGGCTATTATATGTGAAATGAATGGTGCCATGGAGAAAAATGATTATGAGCATATGAGAGAGCTTCATAAGCTGTGGAGCAATACAACTATTGAGCTGCTGCCAAATGGTCTTCTGAAGGACTACCTTACATCTATTACGGAAAATTTGGGACGTCTTAGAAAGATATCGTTGTATATGCCGGAGCAAGGCGCTGATGCATATATGGAAACAAAAGAAATTTTGAATGCCATAGTCAACAATGAACCTGAAGAAAGCGAGAGACTGGCAAGAATTCATGTCAGAAATGCAAAAAAAAGATTCGAAAAAAATATGAAACAGAAAAGCAAGACTGAAATTTCTGTCGATATCCGAGATTGAGTGTTGAAAATTTCTAAGGAGTGAGGAAATGAAGGATAAAATTGAAAAGCTTCTTGATGCAAAAGCAAAGATTGAATTGGGCGGGGGAGATAAAAAAATTGAAAAACAGCACAGTTCAGGTAAAATGACTGCGAGAGAAAGAATAGCTTTGCTGCTGGACGAGGGAAGCTTCATCGAAATTGATAAGTTTGTAGAGCACAGGTCCACAAGCTTCGATATGGCGAAAACAGATGCACCTGCAGACGGTGTGGTAACAGGCTATGGAACAGTCAATGGAAGGCTGACATTTGTATATGCCCAGGATTTTACCGTGGTCGGAGGTTCACTGGGAGAAATGCACGCAAATAAAATTTGCAAGATTCAGGATATGGCACTTAAGATGGGTGCTCCTATTGTAGGCATTAATGATTCAGGTGGAGCGAGGATACAGGAAGGTGTTGATGCTCTGTCCGGATACGGTAAAATATTTTACAGAAATACTGTTGCTTCGGGAGTTATTCCTCAGATTTCGGTAATAATGGGACCGTGTGCGGGAGGTGCGGTATACTCTCCGGCCTTAACGGATTTTATTTTTATGGTGGACAAGACCAGTATGATGTTTATTACAGGGCCACAGGTAATAAAATCTGTTACTGGTGAGGATGTAACTCAGGAAGAGCTTGGAGGAGCAGGTACACACAATAAGGTAAATGGAGTGGCTCATTTCATAGATAAAACAGAAGATGAGTGCATAGAAAGAATAAAGGCTCTTTTGTCCTATTTACCTTCAAACAATTTAGAAACTCCGCCTGTTTGCGACATAAAGGATGATATAAACAGAAATGAAGAAAAGTTGAATGAACTTATACCCTCTAATCCAAATAAGCCTTATGATATGAAGGCTGTAATATATGCATTGGCTGACGAAGGTAATTTTTTTGAGGTTCAGCCCCTATATGCTCAAAATATAATAACAGGGTACATGAGATTGAACGGTAAGACAGTTGGAGTTGTAGCAAATCAGCCGAAGATACTTGCAGGATGCCTTGATATTAATGCGTCAGATAAAGCGGGAAGATTTATAAGGACATGCGATGCCTTCAATGTGCCGTTGTTGAGCCTGGTTGATGTGCCCGGATTTTTACCGGGAACGGAGCAGGAATACGGAGGAATAATAAGACACGGCGCAAAGATGCTCTATGCATACAGTGAGGCAACAGTCCCAAAGGTTACTCTCATAGTTAGAAAAGCGTACGGCGGAGCGTATCTTGCAATGTGCAGCAAGGATTTAGGTGCGGATCAGGTATTTGCGTGGCCCAATGCTGAAATTGCCGTTATGGGACCTGAGGGAGCAGCAAATATAATATTTAAAAACGAAATAGCCTCTGCCGAAGATCCTGTTTCAGTAAGACATCAAAAAATTGAAGAATACAGAGATACAATAGCAAATCCATATGTGGCAGCAAAAAGAGGATTTGTGGACGATGTGCTTGTTCCGAGTACAACGCGTCCGAGGCTGATTTCGGCATTTGATATGCTGGAATCAAAAAGAGAGAATATGCCAAGAAAAAAACATGGAAACTTCCCTGTATAGGAAGGTGATATAAATGGGAAATGAAGTTAGCATACTTGAAAGTATTTTCGTAACGGTGTTCAGCATTACCGTAGTATTCATTGTACTTATTGCCATAGCATATTTAATAGGATTTTTAAAAACTATAAGCAAGGAAAGGACGGAAAAGGCTGTAGAAGAGCCTGTATTGGAGGTTTTTGAGGCTCCGGACAAGGATGAGGTCAAATCAAAATCAACCAACGAAGTAAGCGAAGAAATTATAGCTGTGATTGCAGCGGCAATAGCTGCCAGCCTGACATCAAATATGCCGAATTTAAAAATTAAAACTATAAGAAGGGCAGACCAGAATATAAACCAGTGGTCTGATACCGGAAGAAAGGTTCAAATACTGAGCAGACTATAAACGGAGGATGATACAATGAAAAAATTTTTAATAAATGTAAATGGAAATTCATACGAAGTTGAGTTGGAAGAAGTAGGAGGAGATGCCGCGCCACAGGGAACAGCACAAGCGATGCCAAAAGTTTCTGAGGCCGCTCCTGCTCCGAAGAAAGAGGTAAAAAGTGAAGCGGTTGTATCAGCCGGTCAGGAAGCTGTAGAAGCACCAATGCCCGGAAACATATGGAAGGTGCTGGTGTCAGAGGGTCAGGATGTAAAAGAGGGAGATACTCTGCTTATATTGGAAGCAATGAAAATGGAAAATGAAATATTGGCACCAAGGGCAGGAAAAGTGGCCAAGATAGCAATAAAAGAAGGGGTTGCTGTCAGCACAGGAGAAAAGTTGATTATACTCGACTGATCGTAAGAAAATTTAGAAAGGATGACATCGTATGATAATTGATATATTATCTGATTTTCTGGGAAGCACGGGATTTGCGATAATCACGGCGGGTCAGGCAATAATGCTGCTAATATCATTTGTGCTTCTGTATCTCGCTGTGGTAAAGGGATTTGAGCCTCTGCTTCTTGTACCGATTGCTTTTGGTATGCTTCTGGCAAATCTGCCCGGAGCAGACCTTATGAAAGAGCCTGTTGTCGAGATACTTACAGATCCAACCACAGGGAAGCTGATATCAAAAACAAAGGAATATGGAGGCTTACTGTATTATTTGTATCAGGGCGTAAAGCTTGGCATATATCCTCCTCTGATTTTTCTCGGAGTGGGAGCTATGACTGACTTCGGGCCTCTCATAGCAAATCCTAAGAGTATTTTATTGGGAGCGGCTGCACAGGCGGGTATATTTGTTACGTTCATTGGTGCAATAGTTCTTGGATTCACAGGACCTGAGGCCGCCAGCATAGGTATAATAGGAGGAGCGGACGGCCCTACAGCGCTGTATCTTACATCGAAATTAGCACCGCACCTGCTGGGACCGATTGCCGTTGCGGCATATTCCTATATGGCTTTGGTCCCGCTGATTCAGCCACCTATTATGAAGGCACTGACTACGGAGGAAGAAAGAAAAATTGTAATGGAACAGTTGCGTCCGGTAACCAAGAAGGAAAAGGTAGTGTTTCCCGTTATGGTTACGGTGTTTTGTTCATTGCTTTTGCCTTCTGCAGCGCCGCTGGTTGGCATGCTTATGCTGGGAAATTTGCTGAAGGAATCTCTTGTAACCGAAAGATTATCCAAGACAGCACAAAATGAGATGATAAATATAGTGACGATATTTTTAGGAACGACTGTGGGAGCAACTGCTAATGCACAAACATTCCTTTCACCGTCAACATTAAAAATAATAGCGCTTGGGCTCATCGCATTTTCTATAGGAACCGCGGCAGGAGTCCTGTTCGGGAAGCTGATGTGTAAATTATCCGGCGGCAAGGTAAATCCTCTCATAGGCTCAGCGGGAGTATCTGCGGTTCCTATGGCAGCCAGGGTCAGCCAGAAGGTTGGACAGGAAGCTAATCCGAGGAATTTCCTGCTCATGCATGCAATGGGACCAAATGTTGCGGGAGTTATAGGTTCTGCTGTGGCAGCCGGACTGCTTCTTAATTTTTTTGGAGGTTAAAAGATTATTGAAAATATTAGGAGGAGAAAATGGGTCGTATAAAAATTACAGAAACTGCTTTTAGGGATGCGCATCAATCTTTAATAGCGACGAGAATGACAACCGCAGAAATGCTGCCTATAGCAGAAAAGATGGACAGAGTCGGATTTTATGCTATGGAAGTGTGGGGTGGAGCAACATTTGATTCATGCTTGAGATATTTGAACGAAGATCCATGGGAAAGGCTAAGAAGCCTAAGAAAGGCTTTTAAAAATACAAAGCTTCAGATGCTTCTGCGAGGTCAGAATTTACTTGGATACAAGCATTATCCTGATGATGTGGTTGAAGATTTTGTTAAAAAATCACTTGAGAACGGAATAGACATAATAAGGATATTTGATGCTCTCAATGATATAAGAAACATAAGTACAGCCGTTTCAGCTACCAAAAAATATGGCGGACATGCGCAGGCGGCTATATCATACACCGTAAGTCCCGTACACAATACAAAATATTATGTAAATTTGGCAGCTGAAATGCAGAATATGGGTGTGGATTCAATATGCATAAAGGATATGTCAGGTATATTGCTTCCGTATGCAGCTGAAGAGCTGGTTCGTGAAATAAAAAAGGTCACGACACTTCCGTTGGAGATTCATTCTCATTTTACAAGCGGTGTAGCAAATCAAACATATATGAAAGCGATAGAAGCAGGTGCTGATATTATAGATACTGCCATATCGCCCTTGGGAAACGGAACCTCACAACCTGCAACAGAACCCATGATTGCATCACTGGAGGGATCGCAGTATTATCCTGAACTTGATTTCGAGCTGCTGCTTGAAATATCAGATTATTTTAAAGAACTGAAGGATAAATATATAAAAGATGGGCTCCTGGATTCCAAGGTGCTGAATGTAGATATTAATACACTTAAGTACCAAGTTCCCGGTGGAATGCTGTCAAACCTTGTATCACAGCTAAAAAGTCAGCACGCAGAGGACAAATATGATGATGTGCTTAAGGAAATACCGAAGGTAAGAGAGGAGTTGGGATATCCTCCGTTGGTTACACCTATGAGCCAGATGGTCGGAACTCAGGCAGTATTCAATGTTATACTTGGACAAAGATACAAAATGGTTCCAAACGAAGCCAAGAACTATGTTAAGGGACTGTACGGAAAGCCTGCAGCAGAAATTTCGGATGATATTAAAAAGCTTATAATTGGCAATGAAGAGGTTTTTGCGGGAAGGCCGGCAGATTTGCTTGAGCCACAATTAGAGCAGTTCAGGAATGAAATAAAGGCATATATGGAGCAGGAAGAAGACGTGCTGAGTTACGCACTGTTTCCTCAGATAGCATTAGCCTATTTTAAGCAGAGGCAGGCAGAAAAATATAAAATAGAAAGTGAACTGCTGGATGAGGAGAATAAAACCCATCCTATATAAAACAATAGGGTAAGGTTGAATGATCTGAAAGATGTTGAATATTAAGATTTATTTAGTATAAAAAGCTTCGTTGCCTATAATAGGTCAGTGAAGTTTTTTTATTTATGAAAAAAATATAATTGTGTAATTGTATTGCATTTTATTAATAAAATATTACCATAGACCGAAATTTGTTTGAAATAACCATTGTTTGGAAATTATGACAATATAATTCAATATACTAAAATATGTACACTTTATTGACAAATATACTAATTTAGTGTAATATCAATGTAAAGTGTATCTGCAGTTAATAGAGTAGTAATGTCATTCCATAACATATGTCTTGAGTTCTATTTTTCAGATTCACTATTTTTTTAACCAAAAAGAAAACGAATTCACAAGGAAATAAATTAATCCCAGTTAATAAAATTAGTATGCTAATTTTGTTATATATATTAATCTTGGAGGGAAAAATGAAAAAATTAATATCACTTTTATTAGTACTAACAATGATTTTGACCGCATGTTCCGGAGGAACTGCTCCCGGACCGGCGGAAGAGCCAAAGACACCCGAAGGACCTAAAGAGGATGTAACTGAAGGCGGAAAATATGCTGCTGAGCAGGTGTACAAGTATACATATGCTGAAGAAATAACAACTCTCAATTACATGATAAACACAACATGGATAGATATGAGTGTTGCGGCAAACCTGGTGGATACATTGGTTCAATACGATAAATACGGCGTTCTCCAGCCAGCTCTGGCAGAGAAATGGGAAGTGTCGGATGACGGTCTCGAATGGACATTCCATTTGAAAAAAGGAATTAAATGGGTAGACTTTGAAGGAAATGAAGTTGCTGAAACAACTGCAAATGACTTTGTTGCATCCGCTAAATACATATTGACAAAAGTAAATGAATCAGAATCAGCTAATATTGTTTATTCTGTAATAAAAAATGCAGAGGAATATTTCAATGAAGAAATCACTGACTTTACACAGGTGGGAGTTAAGGCAACAGACGATTATACATTGGTATACACGCTGAAAGAGCCGGTTCCTTATTTTGAATCAATGCTGACTTACGTAAGCTTTTTCCCTGTTTATGAGCCGTTCCTGGAAGAAATGGGAGATGTATTCGGAACTGCGAACTCAGCTATATTATATAACGGAGCATATCTGTTAACTGAATTTGAACCTCAGATTAAGAGATTGAGCACAAAGAATGAAAAATACTGGGATAAGGATAATGTATTTGTAAAAGTGCTTGACTACAAATACAACAAAGAAGCAAGTTCATTAGGAGGAGAGCTGTTCAGAAGAGGAGAGGTTTCTCACGCAGTTATTCCTACAACAAACCTTGATGAATGGATGACAAACCCCGAGCTGAAAGACAAAATATCTCCGGACAGATTGGGAACATACACGTATTTCTATGCATTCAACTTCAATCCTAAGTTTGATGTGCAATATGAGCCTGAAAACTGGAAAATAGCAGTAAACAATGTTAACTTCAGAAAGTCAATTGTGGCTGCACTTAACAGACGTGCTGCTGTTGCAACAGAAGACCCATACAATCCTGATTACAGAGTGCTCAACACTATTACACCTCCGAACTTTACTTCTCAGAATGGGTTGGATTATACAGATATAGGTGATTTAGCGGCACTGAAGGGAAAAGATTTTTACAATGAGGCAGAAGCTAAATCCTTAAAAGAGAAGGCTGTTGAGGAACTTACAAAAGCAGGTGCAAAATTCCCTGTAAAGATATTGATGCCTTACAATACAAACAGTTCATACTGGGCACAGGAAGCACAGGTTGTTAAGCAAGGATTAGAAACGATTCTGGGTAGCGATTATGTTCAGGTTACGCTTCTTCCGCACGCTCCTACAGGATTCCTTGATGGAACAAGAAGAGCAGGTAATTATTCGCTTATGCAGGTAAACTGGGGTCCTGACTACGCAGATCCTCAGACATATACAGATCCGTTCAGACGCGGCGGAAACTATAACTTCCCTGACCAAGCAACAGAATTAAATGCTGATGGAAAAAATATTTATGATGTATATGGTGATATGATTCAGGAAGCAAAAGCAGAGCTGATTGATTTGACAAAAAGATATGAGCTGTTTGCAAATGCGGAAGCATACCTAATCAACAATGCCTTTGTTATTCCGCTTAAGGTAAGCGCAGGAGACGGATATGTGGCATCAGTTATACTTCCGTTTGAAAGACCGTACGCACCTTTCGGTATTGCAACAATGACATGGAAGGGGGCCAGACTTCTTTCTGCTCCTATAAGCATGGCAGAATTTGAAAAGGCTCAGCAAGAGTGGCAGGCAGAGCGTGATAATGCTTTGAAAGAAGCAGCTAAATAGTTCTTAACAGATGGGGGCTCTAGCCCCCTTTTGCATTTGAATCAAAACAGAAAGGAAGAAGTATAATGAAGTATTATGTAACAAGGCTTTTTAGATCCTTCTTGACGCTGATGATAGTTATAACAATTGTATTTCTTTTGATGCGTATGATGCCTATTGAAGGATATTTCGGCTCAAGCTTCGATAAGCTTGATGCGGGCCAGATAGAGGCTAAGCTTAAAAATCTTGGTCTTTTAGACCCGCTGCCTGTACAGCTTAAAAATTTTTACATTAATTTGCTAAAAGGAGATTTTGGTAAATCAATCACATATAGACCCAAGGTTGATATTACGAAAATTTTAGGAGATAAATTGATAACATCATTGCGTTTCGGGGTAGCCTCTCTGACGGTGTCTCTGATATTAGGGCTAAGTCTCGGTATTTTAATGGCGAGATACAAGGGCAAGTTCTGGGATAAATTCGGAACATGCTATGTTGTCGGAGCAAATGCAGTACCTGCCGTAATATACTATATTCTCATACAGGTGTTTTTCACGGACATATTCAAGCTTCCTTTGCTATTTGACAAATCAGACCCCAAAAGCTGGATACTGCCGATTCTCTGCCTGTCATTGGTAAACATTGCTTATTACGCTATGTGGATCAGAAGGTATATGGTTGACGAATTGAACAAGGATTACGTAAGGCTGGCAAGAGCTAAAGGCTTAAAAAATAAGAGCATCATGATACGTCACGTAATGCGCAACGCATTTGTTCCCATGGCACAATACCTTCCGGCATCAATTCTGTATACTGTTGCAGGTTCGATTTATGTGGAATCATTATTTTCAATACCGGGAACCGGAGGACTTTTGGTTACAGCAATACAGAGGCAGGATAATACGCTTGTTCAGGCGTTGGTTCTTCTGTACTCATCAATAGGAATTCTTGGATTAATGTTGGGAGATATACTGATGGCTGCGTTTGACCCGAGAATAAAATTAAGCAATAAGGGAGGATCAAGATAATGACAAGCAAGAGGATAATCAACAAAATGACAGATAGTATTGATCCGTCTTTATTTGAATTTGCAGACTATGATGAATCAAAAAGTGAGTTGACGGGATATTCAAACTATTCGTTCTGGAGATCAACATTCCAGGTTTTCATGAAAAACAAGGCAGCGGTTGCACTTTTAATATTGATAACGGTAGTGGTTTTGTTTATGGTGATACAACCATACATTCCGGGTCAAAAAAGCCCCACGCAAATATATATCAATCCTGAAACTAACTTGCAATATAGAAATGTTCAGCCCAACAGTGAATTCTGGTTTGGTACAAATTCCATAGGTCAGGATTTATGGGCGCGCATATGGAGCGGAGCAAGAACATCCCTGTTTATAGGTGTTGCCGTAGGATTGTTTGAGGCTGTGGTTGGAATAACCATAGGTGCACTTTGGGGCTATGTGAGAAGGCTTGATGCAATAATAACTGAAATATATAATGTGTGGGACAATATACCTACTACGGTTGTATTGATTATTCTTACCTACATTATGAAGCCAAGCATTTCCACAATCATATTTGCTATGTGCATGACAGGATGGCTTCAGATGGCAAGGTTTGTCCGTAACCTTATAATGATTATAAGGGACAGAGAATATAATTTAGCTTCCAGATGCCTTGGTACTCCCACAAGCAGAATAATCGGAAAGAACCTTCTGCCGTACCTTGTATCGGTTATCATGCTCAGAATGGCTCTTGCAATACCTGCCGCCATAGGCAATGAGGTATTCCTTTCATACATCGGTATGGGGCTGCCTCTTGATGTTCCTTCACTTGGAAACCTGGTGAATGAAGGAAGGGCATTGATTATGGACCCTAACCAAAGATACCAGCTGCTATTCCCAGCTGTAGTTATATCAGTTGTAACCATATCCTTCTATGTGATCGGTAACGTATTTGCAGATTCTGCCGATCCGAGAAACCATGTATAGGAGGTAAAAATGGCACAGAGATCGATTGAAGAAATTATGAACAGTGAAGTTATACTATCTGTTGAGGATTTAGTTATTAAATTTAATTTGAGAGGACAGGAGCTGACCGCCATAAGGGGTGCTTCCTTAGATCTTCGCAAGGGAGAAAGTTTAGCCATAGTTGGAGAATCCGGTTCAGGAAAATCTGTTTTCAATAAATCATTTATGGGACTTCTTGATGGTAATGGCAGAATCGAATCCGGCTCAATCATATACAAGGGAAATGACCTTGCTAAGTACAAGACCGAGGATGATTGGGTTAAAATCAGAGGAAAAGAAATAGCAATGGTATTTCAGGACCCTATGACATCATTGAATCCGCTGAAGACCGTGGGCAAGCAGGTTCAGGAATCCATTGAGCTGCATCAGAATCTCAAGGGTGAAGAAGCCAAGAAGCTGACGATTGAAATATTAAATGATGTTGGTATATCAGAACCAGAAAGAAGATACAAGCAATATCCTCATGAATTTTCCGGCGGTATGAGACAAAGAGTCGTTATAGCCATAGCGGTTGCATGCAATCCCAATATATTAATATGCGATGAGCCTACAACGGCACTGGATGTAACAATACAGGCACAGATACTTCAGCTTTTGAAAAATCTGCAGGATAAATACGACCTTACAATTATTTATATTACACACGACCTTGGGGTTGTGGCAAATGTTGCTGACAGAATCGCCGTTATGTATGCGGGAGATATAATCGAATTAGGCTCTGCCGAAGAAGTGTTCTTTGATCCGAAGCACCCGTACACATGGGCATTACTCTCTTCTCTTCCTCAGTTAGGCATAAAGGGAGAAGACTTATATTCAATAAAAGGTACACCTCCGAATTTGTTCAAGGAAATAAAGGGAGATGCATTTGCGCCAAGAAACCCTCACGCACTTAAAATTGATTTTGTGGAGCGTCCTCCGTATTTTGAGGTAAGTCCTACTTATAGAGCCCGTACATGGCTTTTAGACCCGAGAGCTCCAAAGGTGGAACCACCTCTGTTAATTAAAAAGATGCAGGAAATGGAATTGAAGAGAGGTGATGACATTGAATAACAAGGAGACGCTGTTAGAGGTTAAGAACTTAAGAGTAGAATTCGGCAATAAAAACAAAAATTTTGTGGCAGTTAACGATGTGAGCTTTGATATTTACAAGGGTGAGACATTCGGTCTGGTTGGGGAATCTGGCTCAGGAAAAACAACCATAGGAAGGGCGATCATAAGAATAAATCCTGCCGCATCCGGTGAAATAATTTACAAGGGTCAGAAAATAAGCGGAAAAATAAGCAGGGACCTTGACAAAGAGCTCACAAGAAAAATACAGATGATATTCCAGGACCCAATGGCATCGCTGAATGAAAGAGCAAAGGTTGATTACATTGTATCTGAAGGATTGTACAATTTAAAAAATTACGGAAGTGAAGATGAGAGGAAGAAAAAGGTCGAGCAGGCATTGCTGGATGTTGGACTGCTTCCTGAATTTGCAAGCCGTTTCCCTCATGAATTTTCCGGAGGACAGAGACAGCGTATAGGAATAGCCAGAGCGCTTATTATGGAGCCGGAGCTTGTTATAGCTGACGAACCCATATCGGCTCTTGACGTATCCATACGTGCGCAGGTTATAAATCTTCTGGCTGCACTTCAAAAGAAGAAGGGCCTCACGTATTTGTTCGTTGCCCACGACCTGTCAGTGGTAAGGTTCATTTCAGACAGAATTGCAGTTATTCACAAGGGTAAGATAGTGGAGCTGGCTGAGACTGAGATACTGTTTGCAAATCCTATGCATCCATATACGAAATCACTGCTGTCAGCCATACCTACTCCGAACCCCAGAGTGGAGAGAAATAAAAAAATAGAAGTATATGAACCCGGTAAGTATCACTATGATTATGATAAAAATCCACCTGAGTGGGTGGAAGCTGAGCCGGGACATTTCGTACTTGCAAATGAGAGAGAATTGAAGGAATATAAATCGAAATAAATCAGGTGATGGGAGGATGAATATGGATTGGATTTGTGAGAATGGCGGCCTTGAGGCTAATCAATTAAATAACTTAACGGTTAAAGGTGAATTTGCTGAGCTCTCAGAAAGTAACGGAGAAGGATTTTTGGAGACTCCTGTTGTTGAAACCGAGAGATTCAAGGAAATAACTCCTTCATGGAATTCAAGGACTGATAAGGACAGCTCGGTGGAGTTTTTTATAAGGTTGAGGGTTGAAGACAATTGGACGCCATATGTAAGCTATGGTCTGTGGTCTACAGACGGCAACAACATAGGTGTTAAAAACTATTACAAGGATGAAATTATCAGGGCGACGGATGACAGGATTTTTGTTCTTGATGGTAAATTCGGAGATGCAGTGCAGATTAAGGTTGTTCTGAGAGGGAAGAATCCTAAGCTGAAGCTAATAGCATTTTCAACTGATGCCGGGGAGGATGAGCCTGTAGAAGGGGATTATCTGAGAACACTTGCTAATGTTCCTTTGATTTCCCAGCTGGCAAGCGGACACAAGGATGCTCATGTAATATGCAGCCCAACATCACTGACAATGGCATTGAAGTATCACGGAAAGAATGTGGAGCTGGACCAGGTTACAAGAGGGACATTTGACACGGGTAACGAAGCATATGGCAACTGGCCTCAAAATGCTGCATTTGCTGGCGAGATGGGAATGAGGGCATATACGAAGAAATGTAAATCCATAAATCCTGTAAAAAATTTCATTGCAAAAGGAATACCTGTGGTTGCTTCAGTGTGTATGAATAGCAAGGAAGATTTGGACGGGGCGATTTCCTCATTCTCCGGCGGACATTTAATGGTTGTTGTGGGGTTTGATGTTATTGACGATATTGAATATGTGGTTGTGAACGACCCCGCCGCAAATTCAAATACAGAGGTTCGCAAGTATTACAGGCTTGACCAGTGGATTAAGGTATGGCGCCACTATATATATGCTGTTACTCCATAGCATGAAACTTTGAGTAATGAAGGCTTTGCAACTTAGCTTAAATGTTGTATAATAGTTTCATATTTTAGGACGGAGAAATACATGAAGAAGCTATTAAAAGCTGTAAAGCGCTTATTTTCACTACTTATTTTAATTACAATCATCGGACTTTCCGTATTTATAGCTATAGATCGATATGTTGTTATATCAACCTTAGGCCGGATTGTTTCAATGGAAGAGGCCCTGAATGCTCAGACTGACTGCATACTGGTGCTGGGTGCGGGAGTCAGAAGCGACGGGTCACCGAGCCACATGCTGAGGGATAGGATAATAACCGGTGTTGAACTGTATAATTCAGGAGCTTCGGACAGGATTCTCATGAGCGGTGACCATACTACGAAATGGTATGATGAGGTCAATATAATGAAAAGATGCGCCATTGAGATGGGGGTTCCTTCGGAAGACATATTTATGGACCATGCGGGAATATCCACTTATGACAGTGTATATAGAGCAAAGGAAATATTTGATGTTGAAAAGGCAGTCATTGTTACACAAAAATATCATCTTCACAGAGCGCTGTATATTGCGAAAAGACTTGGGGTTGAAACAGTTGGTGTCTCAGCCGATGTCCAGACCTATGCCGGGCAGGAAATACGAGATATCAGGGAAATGGCAGCAAGAGTGAAGGATTTTTTCAAAGTGATGCTGAAGCCGCCATCGCAGATAGGAGGAGAATTAATTCCTGTCAGCGGAAACGGCGATGATACTAATGATAGATAAAAAATTAAAGCTGCAGCGGGAAATTTTTCCGCATGCAGCTTTTTGTATGCCCTACTCAACACATTCCTAAAGTATGCGACCAAAGGGAGATGATACTTTAGTGAACGTGACTGTGAGCTTAATCTAAAAGTGTTCCGTCTGTTGCAACAACCTTGAATCCCCAAGGGATAAGCTTTCCTGAGGACATTATTGCGTTTTTAACCGCGTTTACAATTCCCGAGCAGCACGGAACTTCCATTCTCAGTACGGTGATACTTTTTACATCGTTGTTTTCCAATATGGCTGCAAGCTTTTCGGAATAATCCACGTCATCCAGCTTCGGGCAACCGATTATGGTTACCTTGCCCTTCATGAAATCCTGATGTATGTTCGCATAGGCATATGCTGTGCAGTCTGCCGCAACTAATATATCGGCGCCGTCGAAATAAGGAGCCATAGGAGAAACAAGCTTTATCTGAACAGGCCACTGCCTGAGCTGGCTGCTGATTTGAACATCTTCTTCATTTTTCTGAACGCTTTTAACGCTTAAGGGAGCCTTGTGATTTATAAGCTTTGCATGGTGTCCGGGACATCCGCACGGCATATCTTCATTATCTATCTTATCTTCCTTCTGTTTTCTTTCCTGCATTCTTTTTTCAACCAATTCCTTGTCAAATTCTTCGGCTTCTCTTTCTATGATTTCTATTGCATCAACAGGGCACTGAGGCAGACAATCACCAAGGCCATCACAGTATATGTCTGAAAGAAGCACTGCTTTTCCGTTCACAAGCTCCAGTGCGCCTTCATGACATGCGTTTACACATAATCCGCATCCGTTGCATTTTTCTTCATGTATTTTAACGATTTTTCTTTTCATATTTACCTCACAATTATCTTTACTTAATGATTGCATTATATTAAAATTGAAAAATAAAGTATGTAACATTTGTTACTAATAGTTATATAACATAAAGAGAGAAAAGTAAAGAAGGAAAAACCCATGGATGAAATAATAAAGGTGATTAAAAGCAATCAGTTGTTTGAAGGTATAAACGAGAAGGAAATAGCGCATATACTTAAATGCAGCAAGGCAGAGGTTGTTGAGTACAAGGATAATCAGATGTTATTTCAAAAGGACGATACAATTAAAAAGCTGGGCATAGTGGTAGAAGGCAGCTTTAATCTCGTATCTCAGAAATACAACGGTGCAAGGGTAATAGTAACATCGTTGGAAATAAACGACTTGTTCGGAGAGGCCCTTGCCTTTTCTTCATCAAAGGAAACTCCCTATGACTTAATCAGCCAAGGAAGCAGCAAGGCCCTTATATTACCTTACAGCATATTTTTCACCATGTGCATGGAGGCGTGCAATTATCACAATATATTAATCAGAAACATGCTGACAATTCTTTCTGACAAAATTGTTATGCTGAATAAAAAAATGCATATTTTAAATGCAGAAACACTGAAAGGACGCATTGCAGTATATCTTCTGGAGCTGCATAAAAGAACAAATTCTCTGATATTTGATATGCCAATGAAAAGGCAGGAACTGGCTGATTTTTTAAATGTCAAGAGACCGTCGCTATCCAGAGAGCTTTCTTTCATGCAGCAGGACAGCATAATAGATGTGTATCGTTCAACAATAAAGATAGTCGATTTGGACAGGTTGAAGGAACTTGCGGACTAAAGAGGATTATGATAGAATAATACAAAAGGAGGTTGCCATGATCAGAAAATTAAATAAAAATGATGCCGGGACAGCATTGGAGTTTCTGTCTGATGAAGCTGCGTACAATCTGTTTATAATAGGAGACATTCTAAATACGGGATTTGAGGAGCCATTCATGGATTTATGGGGCGACTTCAATGATCAGGGCATACTTCATGGGGTGCTTCTCAGATATTTTGATAATTTTATTCCATATTTTAAGGAAGGCTATGCAGGAGATCTGGAAGCATTCAAAGAAATTATTTCATCACATGAAGATAAAAAGCTTGTTTCAGGAAAGTATGACGTTGCGGAAAAACTTATTGACGCACTTAATAATAATGTTGTAAGCAGGAAATTTTTTTGTGAGCTCAGGGATAAATCAAAGCTCATGAATGACGACGGCAGACATGCAATTAACATTGCATCTGTAGAGGATGTGGACAGGCTGGCTGATTTCATAGACTCAATTGAGGAGTTCAGGTCAACCGGTGAGAACAGAGAAATGCTAAGAATAAGTATAGAAACGGGAACAGGACGATTCTACTATATAGAAAACGAAGAAGGAAGCATTGTATCCACAGCGGGAACATCGGCTGAAAACCAGTATGCCGCAATGGTTATAAGTGTTGCGACACATAAGGATTACAGGAGACAGGGCAAGGCAGTGAACTGCATTTCAAAGCTTTGTACGGATGTGCTCAAGGACTGCGGTAGCATATGCTTGTTTTATGATAATCCCGAAGCCGGTAAAATATATCACGGCATTGGTTTTGAAACAATTGGCAGCTGGATGATAGCTGCGGAAGAATAACATGGGATAAGGGGAGAGACCATGAAAGTCAGCTTTATACATACATCAGATATACATATAGGAAAAAGATTTCGTATTAAGAACTTCAGCCTGAAGGAAAGAGAAAAGAGAAGGCAGGAAATACAGGATACATTTGATGAAATAATCAGGACGGCAAGGAATGAGAAAACACGATTTTTGTTTATAGGAGGAGACTTGACAGAAGGAGAATATATAAACTTCAAAATTCTTAAGGTCCTGTCTGCAAAATTCAAATCAATTCCCGACACAAATGTTATAATTGCATGCGGAAAAAGTGATTCATACAATATAAGCAGCTTGTATGAATATATAGACTGGCCCGAAAATGTGCACCTAATTAAGAATACTCAAAGCGTGGAAAAAATTTATTTTCATGAAGAAAATGTATGCGTTTATTCCATGAGCTGCAATAGCAATGAGCAAAGGCTCCTGTCACAGGCCATGTATGATATTTCTGTGGATGACGGGAGGATTAACGTTCTTTTGCTGCATTGTGATGTAGATGAAGAATCTGAGCGGTCAGCAATAATTGATGCCGTAAAAAATAAATTTGACTACTGTGCCTTGGGTGGCAGACACAACTTTTTAGCAGTGCAGGACAACATTATATATTGCGGAAGCCCTGAGCCTATTTCATTTGATGAAGAAGGCGAGCACGGCATAATTAAAGGCAATCTTGAAAAAGGAACAGTGGAGTATGGATTTAAGCCTCTGTCCAAAAGAAAGTTTATTACTCGTAATATCAATTTAGAATCCGGATACAGCTTCAATAAAATTCTCGACCTGATAAAGTTTTCAGGAGATACATTTTCAAATATTAAGGATTATGTGAGAATTAATCTTATGGGGGAAGTCAACACAGATATTTCCATGAATGAAGTCGAAAATGAAGCAAGGCAATTTTTTTACTATATAGAGTTTGACGAAAATTACATTTATAAGAATTCAGAAGTTAAAATACAGGACTGCAATGAATTTAACATAATAGAGAGCTACAAGCTGCAATTTGAAAACCATCAGGATAAGACAGAGCAGCAGGCATTTAAGCTTGGTCTTGAAGTTCTCCGCAAAGAAAAGGTGGTAAATTAGCATGTATATAAATAAGCTGCATTTGAGAGCTTTCGGAAAATTTACATATAAGAGACTGTATTTTGAAAATAAATTCAATATCGTTTACGGAGAAAATGAAGCTGGAAAGAGCACCGTGCATAACTTCATAGAATCTATGCTGTACGGGTTTGGAAGTGATGATGCCGATGTACTGAGATTCAATAAGTACAGGCCTTGGAACAGCAACTTGTACAGAGGTTCACTTGGAATCAGGGACGCAGGTGGAGAAAAACACATAATTTCCAGAGATTTTGCTCTGGGGACTACTCAGGTTTTAAAGAAATCCGAGGATGACAATGAGCTATACGAGGAGGAGATAACAAACCCAGGCGAATATTTTTTCAACATGAGCAAGATTTTTTTCAACAATACAGTGAGCATCCGTCAGCTTGGAAACAAAACAGAAGATGAAATGGCTGATGAAATTAAAAATAAAATAGTAAATCTCAGCAAGACCAGAGACGAATCCATATCCATAGACAGAATTATCCGCAGATTAGGAAGCATAAAGGATGAGGCGGGAAATGAGGGTGATGACAAGACTCTGCTTGGTCAATATGCCCTTCGCCTGTCAGAGCTGAAAGAGGCAAGAGAAAATTCCGTAAAAGCATGCAGACAGACTGTATTCTTAGCCATGGAAAAGAAAAAAATCAACGGCAAAATCCAAGAGCTGAGCCTACGCATTGAGGAATTGAACAATGAATTGGCAGACTATGACCTTTCTCTTGAAAGGGATATGTTTTTAAGGGCAGAGCCTGTTAAAAAAGAGATTGATGCAATAAATGAAAAGCTGTTGAATTACCCTGCGGAAAAACTTAGGGAATATTCCCCGGAGGATTATAAGGAAGCTCTGAATATTGAAAATGCACTTAATTTAATGTATCTTCAAAGAAAGAAGCTTGAAGAAGAAAAAGCAGAAAATGAAGCTGAGCTGAGCAGTCTCATTGCTGATATATCAAATAAAATTACCGAAGAATTCAGTATAGATATTCTGAATGGCAATTACGGAAAATATAAAAATAGTATTGTAAGAATTGAAGAGCTTAAGGTTAAAATACAGGCAGGAAAAGAAAGACTGTCAGGCACAAATATTGAAGAAATAGAAAGCTATCTTGAGAAATTTGAAAAAATAGAAGATATCAACAGGAGAATAGAGCTTACAAATGTTTTTCTCAACAATGAAACTTATGAAAAAATGAGAAGCTACAAGAGGTTTAAATCCTGGGGACTATTTTTTATAGTGCTGCTGGCATCTTCCCTGATTTCAGCTCTTTGGTATTCTGTATATAAATACGGTGATATAATCAAAAGCTTCATTGACAGCTACTATGTGATGAATGAATCGGTGAATATTTCTGCAGGAATTGTTACAGCTCTTGTTGTTATGCTTTCGGTTATATTTGCAGGGCCGGTTTTGAATAAAATCAAAAGTGCAAAAAATGAAATTGATGCTATAGAATGTGAAGCTGCTGACAATACGGTTTCATTGAACAGGCTTCATAGTGACAGACAGGACATAGTAAGCGACGCAGGATGTGAGAGTCTTGAAGAAGCTGTTGAAAAATGCAGCGAGATGATAACTGAAAAAAGTATGCATGAAGAAAAGGTCAAGTTGATAAAATACGATGAAGAAGCATTGAGTGCACTGAAAAACGAGAATGCTTCTCTTGAAAATGATCTTCGTGAATGCCTGTCCATATTCGGTATGGATATTATAAGCGATGACAATATAAGAGAAATAAATGATGCATATTCAAGGAAGGATGCGGTAAGCAGCCAGCTATCCGACATCAGAGACAGGATTGAGCAGGAAAGCCAAAGCCTTGTTAAGCTTAACAAGGAAATGTCTTTTGAGGAAAAAAGGCTTGAAATGATTTTAAGCGGTAACGGTATGGAGGATATGGAAAGCTTTAAAAGTGCTGCCCAGTACAGGAGCACATATACGAAGCTGGTTTCCGACAGGGATTATAAACAAGAAATACTTTATAAAATAATAGGTGATGAAAACTTCGATAATTTGAAATCGAGAGTTGAAAGCGCCGATTGTTCAGAGATTAAAAAGATTGACAGGCACGATCACCAACTGAGCATATTTAAATTATCCGAAGAGAAATCGGGCTTGGAAAAAAGCATTGATGACATTCTCGGAGAAATAGATGAAATAGAGGGCAGCACGCGAAGCCTGGTTGAGATTGACGAAGAAATAGACTTCTATGAAAATAAAATAAATACATTTAAAAGAAAAATAAGGGTTGCGGAAATTGCTGCCGAGAAAATTCTCAGCATATCCGATTCTATAAAGGGAGATTTTATGCCTCTTCTTAGAAGGTCAATAAGTGATAATTTTGCATACCTTACAGCCGGAAAGTACAGCCAGGTTTTAATAGATGAAAATATGCATATCACAGTGATTGAAGAAGATAATAGGGAGAGGAATATCGAGCTTGAAAGCCTGAGCGGCGGCACGTTGGACCAGCTTTATCTGTCTCTGCGCGTCGGGCTTGGAAGCATACTCAGCGGCAATCAGAACATACCATTGATTTTTGATGACAGCTTTGTGCAGTATGATTCCAAAAGGCTGAGAAATTCAATTGAAATGCTGGCAAAAGAAAGCCGGAGAAGGCAGATAATTTTGTTTACGTGTCAGGAGCGCGAGGCTGAGCTGGCTAAACAAATGAATATCAAATTTAATTATATAAAATTATAAGGATACCGTATGAAAATTTATGCTATAGCCGATTTGCATTTTGACAGCAGGAATGAAAAACCAATGAATATTTTCGGCGACAACTGGATAGACCATGAAAATAAAATAATGAGCAACTGGAAGGAGCATGTTGGAGAGGATGACCTTGTTCTCATACCCGGAGACATTTCGTGGGCGGGAAAACTTGAAGAGGCAAGGGATGATTTAGCCAAAATTGATGCATTGCCTGGAATTAAGATAATAGGTAAAGGAAATCACGATTATTGGTGGTCCACATCGAGCAAGTTGGACGGTATGGGCCTGAAAACCGTGAAGTTCTTAAAAAACAACAGCTATGAACATGGGAAAACAATCATATGCGGCACAAGAGGATGGGATACCATGGAGGAGCATGCCCGAGATGTATCAGAAGCATCAAATGAAAAGATATATCTGAGAGAAATGAACAGGCTGAAGCTTTCGTTGGAGTCAGTAAAAAATAGAAAAGGCATGACAATAGTAATGCTTCATTATCCACCTTTTGACGGTGATGGGAATCCAAATGAATTTTTTAAAATCATGATGGACTATAAAGCCGACATATGCCTTTACGGACACCTCCACGGTGATGAAGGCCACAAAAATGCAAAAGAAGGTATAATTAACAACATAGACGTTCACTGTGTTTCAAGTGACTACATGGATTTTAAATTAAAGAGAATTATATAACAAAATATAAATATATATATAACAGATACCGATCGGTATCTGTTTATGATTTGTGTACAAATCATTCAACTGGCTCTTGACATGAAAACAAATATGAAGTATTATTTTATTAAGAAAAACGTTTGTTTATAAGGAAGGTGAGAGAATGGCCAAAATGGATGCGCTTGTGAAAAGATACAGAGAACCGGGCTTATGGCTTGAACAGGTTGATATTCCCGTTCCAGAAGAGGGTGAGGTTCTTGTAAAGATGCACAAAACATCAATATGCGGTACCGATGTTCACATTTATGTTTGGAATAAATGGGCACAGGAAACAATACCTGTTCCTATGACAATAGGACATGAATTCGTAGGTGAAATTGTCGAGGTAGGAAAAGGTGTCAAGGAACTGCATGTGGGAGATTTAGTTTCGGGGGAAGGACATATAGTTTGTGGCAAGTGCAGGAACTGTCTTGCGGGAAGAAGACACCTCTGCAAGGATACAAAGGGTGTCGGTGTAAACCGGACAGGGATATTTTCGGAATATGTTACTTTGCCGGCTGCAAATATATGGCTTTGTGACAAATCATTACCGGAAGAGCTGTACAGCATTTTCGATCCATTTGGCAATGCTGCTCACACGGCACTGTCATTCAATGTGCTTGGTGAAGACGTACTTATTACGGGAGCGGGTCCCATAGGTATTATGGCGGCGGCCATTTCTAAGTTCGCCGGAGCCAGATTTGTGGTGGTGACGGATATTAATGACACGAGACTTGAGCTTGCCCAAAAAATGGGTAATTTCAGAACTGTTAACACTAGTAAGGAAAGCATCAGAGATGTAATGAACGAGCTGGGAATGAAGGAAGGCTTTGATGTTGGAATGGAAATGTCAGGCAATGACGCCGCGCTCAACATGATGATTGACAATATGGCGCATGGCGGAAAAATCGCAATGCTTGGACTTCAGGAGAATAATGTTTCAATTGATTGGAACAAGCTTGTTTTCAACGGATTTAAAATTAAAGGAATATACGGAAGAGAAATGTTTGAAACATGGTATAAGATGCAGGCTATGATTAAGGCGGGTCTGGATGTTTCACCTATTATTACGCACAGATACCACTATACGGAGTTTGAAAAAGGATTTGAAGCAATGATCAGCGGAAAATCAGGCAAGGTTATTTTGGACTGGACTGAAAAGCGGAAGTAATTTAAAAGGAGGAGCTATGTACAAAGAAAAACAATATTACTCAGACATTTTGAATGAAATAAAGGAAAGCGGTCTTTGGAAGAATGAAAGGATAATTACAACACCTCAGGGAAGCAGAATTAATACAACAAAGGTAGACGGAGTTCTTAACATGTGCGCAAACAACTACCTTGGACTTGCTGATAACAGCGAAGTTATTGAAGCTGCCAAGTCTACGTTTGATTCATGGGGATACGGTCTTTCATCAGTGAGGTTCATATGCGGAACCCAGGAAATTCACAAGCTTCTTGAGCAGAAAATAAGTGAATTTTTAGGTATGGATGACACAATTTTATATTCTTCATGCTTTGATGCAAACGGAGGTTTGTTTGAGACCATTACAACAGAAAATGACGCAATTATAAGTGATGAATTAAACCATGCAAGTATAATTGACGGTGTTAGGCTGGCAAAGGCAAAGAAATACAGATACAAGAACAATGATATGGAATCACTGAGAGAGCAGCTTGTTCAGGCAGATAAGGACGGTGCGAAAATAAAGCTTATTGCCACGGACGGAGTTTTCTCAATGGACGGAATAATTGCAAATCTGCAGGGAATATGTGATCTCGCAGATGAATTCAACGCCATTGTAATGGTGGATGACAGCCATGCCGTAGGATTTGTTGGCAAGACGGGAAGAGGAACTCATGAATACAGAGGTGTAATGGACAGAGTGGATATTATAACAGGAACTCTTGGCAAGGCATTAGGCGGTGCAAGTGGCGGCTATACCAGCGGAAGAAAAGAAATAATCGACCTGCTGAGACAGCGATCCAGGCCATATCTGTTTTCAAACACATTGGCACCTTCTATAGCCGGAGCATCGCTGAAGGTTCTTGAAATGCTTACAGAAAGCACTGAGTACAGGGATAGGCTCGAGGAAAATACAAAATATTTCAGACAGGAAATCAAGAAAATTGGTTTGTCAATTATTGAAGGAGAACATCCAATAGTGCCTATTATGCTGGGAGATGCAGTTTTATCCCAAAAAATGGCGGAAAGACTCCTGGAAAAGGGAGTGTATGCAGTTGGATTCTACTTCCCTGTGGTTCCTAAAGGAAAGGCCAGAATCAGGACTCAGATTTCTGCTGCCCATACAAAAGAGGACCTGGACTTTGCATTAAATGCATTCAGGGAAGTAAAGGAAGAATTGGGAATCTAATTACCCGGGAAATATTTGACGAAATTTATAAAAATTTATTGAATAATGCAGTATGGAAGACTATCTTACCAAGGGGAAGTCTTCCATAGTTTTTTTATGTATATACTTGAAAAGTATGCCATCAGACTATATAATAGAATGTAATGATAGAAATAAAGGAGGAAGAGAAATGCAGAAAAAAGATATCAAATGGGCAGAACTGGGATTCAGCTACATTAAGACAGACAAAAGATATATATCTTACTGGAAAGACGGAAAATGGGATGACGGACAGCTTGTTGAGGATAATAAGATAGCAATAAGCGAAGGATCTACATGTTTGCACTATGGACAGGAATGCTTCGAGGGACTTAAAGCATACACAACAAAGGACGGTGGAGTTCAGCTTTTCAGACCTGACGAGAATGCGAAGAGAATGCAGAGAAGCTGTGAAAAGGTATTAATGCCGGCTGTTCCTGTTGAAAAATTTATAGATGCGTGCATGCAGGTTGTTAAGGCTAATGAAGCTTGGGTACCTCCATATGGATCAGGCGCAACATTGTACTTGAGACCATTTGTAATCGGTATAGGTGATAACATAGGTGTAAGGCCTGCTCCTGAATATATATTCGGAGTGTTCTGTATGCCTGTGGGACCTTACTTCAAAGGCGGAATGAGTCCTGTAAACTTTACAACAACAGAGGCTGACAGAGCTGCCGCTCACGGAACAGGAAAAAATAAGGTTGGCGGAAACTATGCGGCAAGCTTATATTCTCATCACGAGGCTGTTGAAAAAGGATTTGCTGACTGCATTTATCTCGATCCTTCAACTCATACGAAAATTGACGAGGTTGGAGCTGCCAACTTCTTTGGAATAACAAAGGATGATAAATTTGTAACTCCAAAATCATCATCCATACTTCCAAGCATTACAAGAATTTCATTGATGCAGGTTGCCAAGGATTCTCTGGGAATGGAAGCTCTTGAAACAGATGTTTACATAGATCGGTTAGATGAATTAAAGGAAGCCGGAGCATGCGGAACAGCAGCTGTTATCACTCCTATAGGAGGAATAGAGCACAAAGGCAAATTCCATGTATTCCACAGCGAAACTGAAGTGGGACCTGTTACAAAAAAACTGTATGATACACTGTATGGAATCCAGATGGGAGACGTAGAAGCTCCTGAAGGATGGATTTACAAGGTTATATAAAAACAAAGATAGCAGGGCACAACGCAAGTTGTGCCTTTTGTATAGGAGATGATAAAATGCACAAGAATAAATTAGTTGTTGTAGGAGTGGGTCATGTTGGATCATATGTGTTGGCAGATGCAATGAAGACCGGATTGTTTGCTGAGATTGGTCTGATTGATATTTTGGAAAATGTTGCGCTTGGGGAGGCCCTTGATCAGGCTCAGGCTACAGCCCTTACATATATGAACAATGTGAGTGTTAAAAGCGGTGGATATGAGCAGTGCGCTGATGCAGATGTTATAATCGTTGCTGCAGGTCCCAGTGTTATACCGGATCCAAACGATCCAAAGGGAGAGCCAAACCGCACATTGCTTACAAGCATAAACTGCGAGGTAATTCGTGAGGTTATGGCAGGAATTACGAAGTATACCACGGAAGCAATAGTTATTCTTATTACAAATCCGTTGGATACCATGGTGTATATTGCGGAAAATGAGTTCGGATATCCGGCAGGAAGAGTATTTGGAACAGGGACAATGCTTGATTCAGCGCGCTTGCGCAAAATAGTGGCAGATGCATGCAATATTGACCCTAAATCTGTTACGGGATACATGATGGGAGAGCATGGTATCACGGCATTTCCTGTGTTGAGTCACATGAATGTTGCGGGCATACCATATGATAAACTTGGACAATATTTTGAAAACACAGAAGAAATCAGAGATCCTGAAAATGTTAAGATGCTTGTTGTAAGTGCGGCATATAGCGTTCTCAACGGTAAGGGATGGACAAATGCAGGTGTTTCTCAGGCAGCTATTACCATGGCAAAAGCTGTGCTGCTGGACGAAAGAAGCGTTTATCCCGCTTGCACCACATTGAGGGGACAGTATGGACATGACGGTGATGTGGCATTGAGTATGCCTTGCATTATCGGACGTGAGGGTATATTGAAACAGCTTCCTGTTGAATTAAATGAATGGGAAACAAAGAAGCTTGAGGAAACAATCGCATACATACAGTCCACAATGAGGGATGCGAAAACCGGACCGGAATTTCTTGCATAGTGCACAGAAGGAGGCAAAGTGACATTACAGCAATTAAGATATGCTATTACAATAGCTGACTGCAATTCAATGAACAAGGCTGCCCAGGCATTATTTATTTCGCAGCCTAGCTTATCTGCGGCAATCAGAGATCTGGAAAATGAAATCGGCATCACCATATATAAAAGGACTAATCGTGGAATTACCATAACACCGGAGGGTGAGGAGTTCCTTGGCTATGCCAGACAGGTGGCGGAGCAATATGAGCTCATTAACCAGAAGTATGTTGATAAAAATAATGTGAAAAAAAAATTCAGTGTTTCAACACAGCATTATTCATTTGCTGTTAAAGCATTTGTTGAAACAGTTAAGCAGTTCGGTATGGATGAATTTGAATTTGCGGTACATGAAACCAAGACATACGAGGTAATAGAAAATGTTAAAAGCTTCAAAAGCGAGCTTGGAATTTTATATTTGAATGATTTTAACAGGAAGGTAATCACAAAGCTGTTGAGGGAAAACAACCTTGAGTTTACAGAGTTGTTTGATTGTAAAACATATGTATATTTGTGGAGGGGAAATCCGTTGGCGGAAAAAAGCGTTATATCGATGGAGGACCTGCAGGACTATCCTTGCCTGTCATTTGATCAGGGAATGAATAATTCATTTTATTTTGCGGAGGAAGTTCTTAGCACAAATGTATACAAAAAAATCATTAAGCGAAATGACAGGGCTACAATGCTTAACCTGATGGTGGGTCTCAACGGGTACACGCTATGCTCCGGAATTATATGCGAAGAACTGAACGGCGACGAATATAAGGCTGTTCCCCTTGATTCTGACGAAATTATGAGTATAGGTTACATTTCGAGGAAAAATACCACAATCAGCCACATAGGCAAAAAGTATGTGGAAGAGTTGATTAAGTTCGAGGAAAATGTGTTATAGCTTTTTCCTATAGCGCGCTGTCGATTTTACGTATTAACACCAGTCTTCAAAAGTATGTATAATACATAATATAGCAAGGCACCAAATAAAAACACTATGAACATGATAAAAATGGAAGGGAGAAATAAGATGCGTACAAATACAAACATAACAACAATGTATATGATGAATACCATGATGTGCAATGCCATGTATATGCAAATGACTATGATGCAAAGAAAAATGGCTGTATTTAGTATGCCTTATGTAACCTGATACCATATTCACTATTTAAGAATAGATGAAAATATAGGGGGCTGTCTCAAAAATAATTTTTGAGATAGCGCTACAATTTTAGAAAAATAGAA
>DAMAEI010000022.1:0-500 GCA_031997345.1 Sedimentibacter sp.
ATTAAGGGGACCGCTCCGCCCAAAGGAGTGAGCGTATCATGCATATTGTTGACGGTTCCTGTTGTAAATGCGGTAGTGACGGTAGTGAATACGGCAGATTGTACTACACCAAAGCGAACCTCCTTACCTTCCATGCTTCCCATGCTTTGGTTCAGTCCGGCCTTTTCAAGAATCGGGTTGCCTGCACTTTCCGCGGCAAGGCATACCGCTAAGCCAACAATAAAGATAATTGACATCACCGCAAAAATCGGCCTTGCCTCACTTCCGAACCATATTCTTTTTTTCATTCCGTTTGTCTTTTCTTTTTTGCCGTTATGCAGCATATGACCAAAGACAATCACGCAAGCGCCTGGAAGCACCATCATAGAAAGCATTTCGGCCATATTAGAAACGATGTTGGGATTTTCCAGCGGAGTTGCAGAATTGGCTCCAAGGAAGCCTCCGCCGTTTGTGCCAAGATGCTTGATAATTTCTAAGGAAGCGATAGGCCCCATGGCAAT
>DAMAEI010000022.1:510-9308 GCA_031997345.1 Sedimentibacter sp.
GCACAGTAATGTTTGGCGATAAATTCTGCGGTACTCCCTGAGATACAAGAAACACCCCTCCAATAATTGAAAGCGGCAGTAAAACTCTCGTGGTAATACGCACAAGATCCACATAAAAATTTCCGACATTATGTGTTTTCCCGGCTAATCCCCTCATAAAGGCCATTGCGGCAGAAAAACCGGTAGCCGCAGAAGTGAACATCATAAAGGTGATTACCGTCATCTGGCTGAGGTATGAAAGCCCGGATTCTCCGGAGTAGTGCTGCAGGTTTGTGTTTGTCATAAAGCTGATTATCGTATTGAATGCCAGAGTCGGCTCCATGCCTCCTATCCCGTTGGGATTTAAAATAGGAACTTCCTGAATTCTCAGGATAAAGTATCCGATCAATACCATCACAGCGTTGGTGGCCAGCACGGACATCGCATACTTCTTCCAGTTCATTTCTTCTTTGTCGATGCCGCATACACGGTAAATAGAATTGTCAAGCCTGTCAAATACCGGATCTGCAAACGTGCGTTGAAGTTCCGCAACATGATACAGGTATTTTCCGATTGGTATAATAAGGGCAACAAAAGCTGCCAAAATCAAAATTATTTGCAACATTATTTTTCTCCGCCTTTCTTTTAGAATTTTTCCGGATTGACTAAGGCATACAACAGGTATGCTCCCAATGCAAAAATTAAAATTCCTAAAACTATCATAAATACGTAACCTCCTCTACGATTTTTCGATCTGTCGCCGACACCAGTCCGCAAGAAGCTTAATTAATAAAAAGCTTATTGCAAAAACAGCGAGCATTAAAACATCCATATTATTTTCCTCCTGTTTCAGCTGAATTCTTGAACATTGTAACACTATAGTCATTAGAGTGGTGTATGGGTTTGCTTGGCAGGATTAATATAGTATTAAGATAATTATTCAGACAGGTTTTTCAATTTAAAAAGCGCCCTCTATGCCTTTGCAGGCACAGAGGGCGCTTTAGTCTTCAATCTTCAGCAACACGAAGCATTCTGTATCCGACACCAATGTGTGTTTGAATGTATTTAGGCTGAGACGGATCTGCTTCAATCTTCTTTCGCAATGTTGCCATAAATACGCGCAGTGCGGGTATATCGCTGGCATAGTTTCCCCATATTTCATTCAATATGAAATTGTGGGTAAGAACCTTTCCTATATTTCTGGCCAACAGGCAGATGAGCTTATATTCAATAGGAGTAAGATGTATTTCCTCATCATCCATATAGACACATCCGGCGGCATAATCAACTTTAAGGCTGCCATTGATAAAAATTGTCGAATCTTTCATCAGTTTTTCACTGTCGTAACGAACACGCCGCAGGCTTACCCGAAGCCTTGCAAGCAGCTCATCCACGCTGAAAGGCTTTGTCAGATAGTCATCTGCTCCAGCATCCAATGCATCGATTTTATCCTTATCCTCACTGCGGGCACTGACTACAATGATCGGAATATTTGACCATTCCCGCACATTGCGGATGATTTCCACTCCATCCATATCAGGCAATCCTAAATCCATAATAATAATATCAGGTTGTTTTGAAACAGCCTCGAACAAAGATGCACCGCCTGTTTCCGCCGTATGATAAAGATATCCCTGTGTTTCCAGTGTGGTGGTAATCAGCTTTCGTATTGCTTTATCATCTTCTATAACCAAAATCAAAGGCTTATTCATTCAAATTTACCTCCTCCGCATGCAAAGTGAAACCAAATATTGTTCCTTTCGGAGCATTGTCTTTAACATAGATATTGCCGCCGTGTGCAAGTATAATGGATTTGCATAAGGAAAGTCCAAGTCCAAGGCCCCGGCGTCCATCCCCTCGAACATTATCGGCTGTGAAAAACATATCAAATAATTTTTCTTTTGCTGTATCTGAAATACCTGAGCCGTCATCAGCAATTTCCACACGAATATATTGTTCATCCTTTTCGGCAGTTATTGTTATATTTGATCCCTTATGTGTATATTTGATTGCATTATCAATAATATTTACTATTACCTGCATTATAAGCTGAGAGTCCATTTTTGCCATAAGAAAATCGTCGCTCAGAACCGTCTTGATGTTATGGTCCGTACTGTTCCGGTCAACATGGTGCATTGCCTCCGAAATAACCTCATCAAGAAGTTCAGGCTGCATATTTAAGCTAACCGTCCCGTTATCGATTCGTGTGATTGACAGCAGATTCTCCACAAGATTAATAAGCCAGATGGAATCATCATAGATGTCTGCGTAAAGTCCTTTTCTCTGTTCTTCACTCAGTACCTTTTCATTGCCCATCAGGATTCCGGCATTTCCCGAAATACTTGTAAGAGGTGTACGCAAATCATGTGAAATTGCTCTAAGCAGGTTTGCGCGCAGCTGCTCTTGCTGCATCTGCATGGAAATCTTCTGCTGTGTTTCTCTCAGCAGTTCCTTTTCCAAAGCTAAAGCGCATTCTCCCAGCATTGCGATAAAAATACTCTTTTCAAAAGCTTCAAGAGGGGCATCACGATCCATTGCAATTCCTGCAACAGCCAGTACCTTGCCTCCGCTTCGCACGGCTAAATAAAGGCATCGTGCGGCTGAAAGCGTGTCGCTGGTAGCCCCCGCCCTTTTATTATTCTTAAAGACCCACTCCGCAACCGCACGTTCCTGCTTGTCAATATAACCTTGTGAGGCGATTTTTGCCTTGCTTTCATCAGGGAAAACCATGGGTTCTGACAAACGATCCTGATCAGCTAAATATACGACAATTGTACGATCTAATAATTTTACCATCTGATGTGCTGTTTCTACCAAAATATCTTCCTTATCTTTTGCCTGTTGTAATTTTTGACTTGTTTCCAGAAGCACTTCCGTGCGGTAGGCTTTCTGTGCTGATTGACGAGCCTGCTCCTGAATCTGCTTTGTTAATGTGCTTGTGATCAGAGCAGCCGAAAGCATAATCAGAAAAGTAACAGGATAGCCCGGGTCAAATGCATGCAAGGAATATAGTGGTTCAGTGAAAAAGTAGTTAAAGATCAATACACTCAGTACTGAAGAAATAGCGCTGTATAACCGCCCTTTAGTTACAACCGCATTTAATTGAACTCCCAGAATGTATACTGTGATAATATTTGCCACGCTGAAATTATGATAATCAAACAGAAATCCCATTAGGGTGCAAAGCACTAAAATTGTAATTGCCTTAGACGTATCTGCAATAGATAACCTTGGTTTAGTTATCTTAAAAGAATGTTCTTTAATAGAAGGCTGCGTGTCCGGAATGATATATATGTCAATGGCAGGTGCCAGCTCTGTAAGCCTGTCGACAAAATTTGCCTTCCACCATCTTTTTGAGTGTGCCGAACGTCCCATCACAATTTTCGAAACGCGGCTCACTTTGGCATACTCTGCAATCTGCCCAGAGATATCCTCTCCATACACTGTTGAAATTTGAGCCCCCAGCTGCTCCGCCAACCTTAAATTCTTTCTGAGTGCAGTCATGTTTTTGTCTTCCGGTTCTTTATTCCCCGGAGTTTCTACAAATAATGCCGTGAATGTGCCGTGAAAGGCCTCAGCCATTCTTGCGGCTGTACGAATAACACGCTCATTGGACGGAGAGGGAGACAGACATACTAAAATATGCTCGTTTGTATAAGGATTGTTGTTTTTATCAGATTCCCCCTGAATTGCGATTCTGTTGACCTGATCTGCGGTTTTTCGCAGTGAAATTTCACGCAGAGCAATTAATTTTTCTCTGGTAAAAAAATTTTCCAAAGCCCTTTGAGCCTGATTCTCGCTGTATATTTTACCTTTGTTCAATCTTTCTATGAGATCATTTGGCTCGATATCAACCAACTCAATTTGATCTGCATTGTCAAATACACCATCCGGGATACGTTCCCGGACATAAATTCCGGTAATAGCTTCAACTATGTCATTTAAGCTTTCAATATGCTGCACATTGATGGTAGTATAAACGTCAATGCCCGCCTGAAGCAACTCTTCAACATCCTGATATCTTTTTTTATGACGGCAGCCTGCAGCATTTGTATGCGCAAGTTCATCAACAAGAATAAGCTCAGGCTTTCTTTGGAGTGCCCTGTCCAGATCAAATTCTCTCAGTTGAATTCCTTTGTAGGAAAGCTTCAGAGGAGGCAATGTTTCCAGTCCTGCTAAAAGAGCAATTGTTTCCGGACGGGCATGCGGCTCAATATAACCGGCTATCACATCAACACCGCTTGATTTAGCTTCATGTGCATCATTTAGCATGGCATATGTTTTACCAACACCTGCCGCATAACCAAAATATATTCTCAGCTTGCCGCGTTCTTGTCCTGACGGCATATTGGAGAGCTGTTCCATCAGAGTAACAGAATCTGTTTGACAGATTGCCATAATACCACGCTCCTTTTTGATTAATTGTAACATTATAGCATTGCATGTATCAAAATAGTATTATAATTTTAATCACAGCATTAAGATTCCGTTAAGATATATAAAAAATTTGGAAATCGGCGGAATCTGATTTTATTTATCAAATCTTAATGCATTGGCAGAAATCTTCATGTGAAAAATATTGAATTTATTGTTAATCTGCGTTATCCTTTCGCTAAAGATGTCATCGGTACAATTTTGACAGAGGAAGGGAGATAATAATATGTTTGGTATTAAAAAAAATACCTGTTATATAATAATAGCCGGCTGCGGAACTTTAGGAGCCGCACTGGCAGGAAAATTGGCGGAAGAAAATGAAGTTACTATAATTGACCATAACATAACTGCTTTTGAAAAACTGCCCGACCGCTATAACGGATTTACCTTTAATGGAGATGTTAACAACTCAGGTGTCTTGGAGGAAGCCGGAATTCAAAATGCAAATGCTCTGATTGCGGTTACGGGAAATGATGTTCTCAACATTTTTTTATCATTAATCTCAAAAAAAATTTATCATGTGGAGCGTGTATATGCCGGATTGACCGATCCGAGATTCAGAGACACATATGATAAACTTGAAATAAAAACATTGCATTCTTCGGATTTATGGCTGGAAGCATTCAGAAGGGAGATGTCATTATGAAGATTTTGATTGCCGGTAACGGCACACAATCACTCTATATAATTAATTCGCTTTTGGATAAAAAGCATCAGGTAACCGTTTTAAATGAGGATTCAAATTATTGTCAACAGCTGGCAGACCAATACGAAGAGCTCGATGTGCTTATAGGAAACAGTGCAGATATATCGATATTGGAGGAAATAAGAAATCAAAAATTTGATATGGCAATAGCCATGTCATCTTTTGATTCAGAAAATTTCGTAATTTGCGAATTGTGTAAGAATGTACTTCATATTCAGAACACTGTGGCAATTGTAAGCTGCCCTCACAATGCTGATATTTTTAAAAAATCAGGGGTTGCCGTCACTATTGATTTAAATGATTTTATATTGTCCTGCATTGGAAGTAACATTACAAATATTGCCGCAAAAACAGCAAATATTATACGCCGCCCGTAATTGAAGTCCTTTTACTTCCAATCTGTCACATTTGAAAATTAATATTATCAGACGAGGGTTGACGCACATATTGAGTGGTATCAGCTGATTTTAACCTCAGCTGATACCCGGTAACTATTTGATTAAGGGTCATGCCCCACGGCTTGACATAGAATTACAGCTCTCTGGCAAGCTCGTATGAATTCCAGATAGAATACATAATATTATGTACTTTCTGAGAATCTCCGATGTTATGAACAGGTATATCCAGATCCTTTGAACCGGTTGCCGTAATAATTTCATCCGGCTTATACTCGGAGATATTTTCAACTTTCACTTCACAGTTCATCTTGACTTCAACACCCAGGAGCTCAAGCTGCCTCTGATACCACTTAACCAAAGCTCTGTCATAGCGTTTGAAATGAGGAACACTTCCCGGAATTAAATTACCGCCAAGACTGTTGTTTTTTTCACAAAGCGTAACGCGGTGTCCCCTTTCAGCCAGCACTCTCGCAGGCGAGTTTGCAATTCTGCCCAGACAGCCTTCGTGGCAATGACCCTGTTCCCGTCTGTTGACAAGGGCAAGCCTGCAATGATTATCGGTGTGGGCGGCGTATATTACGTCTCCTTTGCAATCGACGCTATAATAGTCCTGTGAGCAATGATGATGGTGAAGAAGGAGTTTAATGGCCTGATGGAAAAAAAGTTGTGAAGCATGATCTGTTGCATTAAGAAATTAGTGTAACAGCCTACATTATTCAAGCACATACTCTTCGGTTGACCGCGATCAGTTCCAAACACATCCGTCGGAACGGTAACATGATATTGCAATACATAAGATAACATTTAAAATTTAAATCGAAAAGTAATATGAGTTCAAAATATATTGACTGTCATATTTTTCAGAAAGCTTTTTAAGCTGTTTTTTAACAGCGCTTATTCCTATTTGATTAGCTTCAAACTTCTCTAAATCCCTAAAAAAACTTTCTTTTTCCTTACATGATGCTGAGTTTTTAAAGTATCCCCAAACATGCAGCAGGGAATTTACCTGACTGCCTTTGTTTCCTTCACTCTTAAGGGCTTCCTCAAGCAATGTATAAAAAATACTGGCTGAAATATTATTTTTATTTTTCAGATATTCCCTAATTTCATTATATTTATTATGTGATTTTTCTAAAACTGTGTATTTATATTTGCTCCATTCCGCTTCCAATTGGCTTATCTTAAGATCAGGTGCCGTACAATTCATGCATTTAATGCATGATAAATTTTTATCCTTAACCTCAAGCATTATATCTATATCTCTATTTATAATTTTATAAAAGTTCACAAACTCATTTATGACGATAAAATCCGAGTGAGAACCCGTTTTTTTCCCTTCTGCTTGTTGTGAATAATGAATTTTTTGTATCCCATCTTCCTTTTTCCAGGTATCTCTGCATTTATTTATCCAATGTATTTCACTCATTCTTATTTCCGGTGCATTAACTTCATTGTGAAGATTATCAAATACTACAGGAATATTATTATCAGTTCCAATGTTGAGAACCTCTTCTATATTATATATTTTATCATCGTTTTCTATAATAAGTCTTTTCTTTACTTCTTCAGAAAGAAGCTTATAATTCTTAACGAACCTTTCCGTCGATAGCATTTTATTATCATATGCCCCTCCAATATGAATAACTATCTTATGTTCTTGATTTAATTCCATACTGTCAAGAATTCTTGTATGATAGATTAAATCATCTGCCGCTCTTTTTACTACTTCTTCTTTATTTGAATTCAAAACAGTATATTGTCCAGGGTGCATTGAAACACGCATGCCGGAATCCTTTATTTTTTTACCTATGTAACCTAATTCTTTTTGAAAAATTTCCCACCATTTAATATTGTTAACTTCAGAAGAACCGAACGGTATCAAATCAGAACTTATTCTGAATAATTTTATGTTGTTCTCTATATTATAATCGACAATATTGCTCAACGAATTTATGTTATATTTAATTAATTCAGCTAATCTTTCAATACTGGCATTTTTTAGAGTACAAGATTTCATATCAGTATTCGATACTCCAATTAATTTACATGCATAACCTATGCTCATGTTAACCTTCCTTATGAAACTTATTCTAAATGTATATTAATAATCATTTCTCTTTTTCATATGCTTAAAGCATTAGTTCAATACTGCAACTCCAATATTCAAATAGGTGGCAAATAGAACCCAAAGCAGATATGGAATCATCAACACCATTATTATATGCGTTTTCACCATCTTTTACAAGCAGTCCGCCTGTGGCTTTGGCATTCCGGAATAATGCAAACAGGACCGAAGGTAAGGATTTCTTTTTCATTCCTAATCTTAACTACTTTGTCCATTTATAAACCTCAGATAATTTACCTAAGACCAATTTTGATATTTAAAAAATAAAACCTGCAGCTAATGTAGCCAGTACAATCAATGGTGCCTGGACTCTTTTAGTAAACAATAGTACAACCGTAAGAAGCATAACAAGAATGTTATCGAGTCCAAATCCACTTTTTTGCATTAGAATTATCGCAGCTACAGTAATAAGTCCTCCCGCAACGGCAGTAATACCTTTCAAGGAAACTTTTATACCATTAATCTTCTTTAAGTCTTCCCATATTGGATATATGAAGAAAATCAAAAGGAGCCCGGGTAAAAATATACCAATCCCTCCTGCAAGCGCCCCTAATACCTGGAATAATACACTCCCGCCACGGGCCGCCATTCCACCTGCATATGCGCTGAAGCTAAACATTGGACCCGGTAATCCTTGTACAAGCCCAAATCCGGTTAAAAACTCTTGATTTGTCATATACTGGCCTACATCTACCAACTCACTGTACATAAGTGGTACTACAACCTGCCCGCCACCGATAACCAAGTAACCATAACGGTAAAACCTTTCAAATAAATAAACAATTCTGTTATCCCATATAAAGTTAATAAGTATACCAGTTATTGCAAAAATTCCAAAGGCAATTAAATAACGCCAGGGCGGGTTTATTTTTACACGGTTCCAAAGATTCTTCTCCTTTGAAGTAATAACACTCACCACTCCGCCTAAAATCATGACTAATGGATATATCCAGGGTTCCCTTATAAAGTAAGTTGTTATGCCTCCAAATAGTAATAGCAATAAAGTAATCTTATCTATCACTACCTTACGACTTATATGATATGCAGCTACAACAATAAATCCCACAGCCATCGGACCGATATAACGGAGCCAATCCTGGGATAAATTCATATTAACCAGAAATCCGCTTAAAAACGAAAGTAAGGTCATCACTAT
>DAMAEI010000022.1:9318-12027 GCA_031997345.1 Sedimentibacter sp.
TGGCAGAGCCCATATTAACATAGTTATGAGAGCTAATAGCGGCCCCCCCATCTTATAACCGATTGCAACAATTGTTTGTGTGCTGCTTGGACCAGGTAAAATGCCCGTTAAAGCGATAAGCTCAACCAGCTCTTCTTCAGTTAAATAATTTTTCTTTACAACCATTTGATCTGTAAAAACACCAAAATGGGCTTCAGGCCCTCCATAAGAACCCAAAGAACAAATTATTACATCTTTCAAAAAGGTACGCCAGCGTATGCTTTTAGGACTTTCTATGTTTTTATCTGTTTTCAAAACAATCATCCTTTCACTTAGCAATTAATATATTAAAAACTTGTATTGTAAAATATATAGTGTTATAATATGTATTGTATTTCGATATCGTATTTCGTAATTAACATTATACTTTAGGAGGGATAATAATGCAAGACAAAATTTTAAGAAAGTTCTTTCTGGGTTTTATCCAAATGCATATACTGCACCATGCAAAACAAGAACCTTTCTATGGAGCCTGGATGATAGAAGAACTTAATGGGCATGGATATGATATGAGTCCCGGAACATTATATCCTATTCTTCACAGCATGGAATCCAGTGATCTTATGGTAATGGAAGAAAAGATAATTGAGGGAAAAATCAGAAAGTATTACAAGATAACCGAATTAGGGAATGAAGTATTGGAACAAGCAAGAAAGAAAGCTTATGAGTTATTTAAAGAGATAAAGGACGAATGAAAAGAAAAGAAAAATCGGGCAGTCAAATTTGACTGCCCGATCATCTTACTCAGCTAATTGCTCAACTATATGTTTTGCGGCAATTGCTCCCGTATATACTGATACTCCCATTCCTGTTCCGGAGGAAGGATAGAATTTATTGAATGTATTACCAAAAGTTAATTCTCCTATAGCATATAAATTTGGTATTACTTCATCTTTACTGTTAACAACTTCTGTATTTTCTGTTACTTTAAGTCCCGGAATTGATCCTATGAATAAAGGTTTAACTTCAATTGCATAATAAGGAGCTTTTTCTATTCCATTCTCTTTTACAGCTTGAATCATAGCATCAGCATCAACATCTAATTGAGATGCTAATTCTTCAATTGTATCAGCTTTTTTAACTATTCCTAATTTAACTCCATTTTCAAAACCTTCTACATCACTGTTTGACTGATCACAAATTGCATATGCCATATGATCTGTCTGATTATTAAATAAAGCTAATGTCTCACCATAGAAAGTTTTCTCTGCTCCAAATTGTTTACCTTCTTTATTTATATATATCTGGCCTTTTCTTGCTATAGCCCCTTCAGCACCATAATAGCCGTAGTTTGGGTTATAGCCTGTTAATCCCATCATGCCCTCTCCGACAATTACTGTGTCTAATTCTTTAGTCATTGTAAAGCCCTCTCCGGTACTTCCTGCTCCTGTAAAGGCAAATACTGATGCATACTCAGGTTCAAGCTCTTTTATCAAATCTATGTTTCTTGTAAATCCACCGGTTGCAAGAATAACTTTTTTTGCATTAACAGTATATTTATTATCAAGGTCTTCAACATTTACCCCTTTTACAGCACCGTCATTCACAACTAATGAAGTTACCTTGGAATTAAGTCTTAGTTCAGCTCCATTTTCTTTTGCAATTTCAAACATTGCATCCATTATTTCTTTTCCGCCATAACCTTCATTATACTTTACAGTAGAGTTTATACCCGCCCATGCCACAGGAAATTTAGATAAAGGATGACCAAGACTTTTATTTTCAACATTTACTGTTAATCCATTTTCTATTAGATAATCAAAAGTTTCAGCTGATATTTCATGAATGTTTTTCATCAGCTCTTTGTTGAGTGTTGTTTCACCTGACTTTTCCATAAATTCTATATATTCGTCAGCAGAATAATCTACTCCTACATTTTTGTTTAATATGGAATCTCCGATAGCCCAAATACCGCCACCACAAACTCTTGATGATCCTCCCGGATATGCAAGTTTTTCTAAAACTAAAACCTTTAGACCTTCTTGTCTGGTTAATTGAATTGCAGCTGACATTCCTGATGCACCAGATCCAACAATTACTACATCATATTCTTCGGAAGGTCCATCTTTTAATGCTTTATTCTCAGATGCTGCCTTTAGCAATGATACATCCGCGCCTGCATCTGCAAGCGCCTCTTCAGCTGCTCTGAGTATGGCAAGAGAAGTCATTGTAGCTCCGCTTACAGTGTCAACCTTTAATGTTTGTCCTTCCACGATTTTATTAGGAATTGTCTCAATAGCTGCATCTGCAATACCTTTAGTATCAACATTATCAACTACATTAACAGCTTTAATGCTATTATCATCCACTTCAACTTCGACAGTCAAATCTCCTCTCATACCCATTGCAGAAGCTTTGTACTTGCCTGGTGTAAATTTAGCAGCCTTTTCTACTACCTCTGCAGGTGTTTGATTTTCGCTTACGTTAGAATTTTGAGTACAACCAGTTATACCAAATATTAAAGTCAATATTAATAAAAAACTGATAAGCCTTTTCATATTTCCTCCTAATGGAACATAGTAATTTTAATAATTCAATTCTCTTTGAAGATTATTTTCTATTATTTAGCGCTTTCTAAGGCAATTTTTACTGCTTCTATAATTCCATTGCTTGTCTTAGTTGCACCTGAAACAACATCTGCTTCAGGAGAATTTGTTTGAACTATTCTTG
>DAMAEI010000022.1:12037-32240 GCA_031997345.1 Sedimentibacter sp.
GGAATATCTTTCAAGGCAGGATCGCTTATACCGGCTGTTTCGTTGTGGCTTAGGACCTTTACTTCTGAAACAACAGAATCTTTTACTGTTACTTCAACCTTGATCATATCATTCATGCCCTTGCTTTCTCCTGAATAAACTCCATCTTTATACTTAGTATCTGATTTTTCCAGGGAAACATTATCTTTTACTTCATCTGTTTTTACCACATCAGAATTGTACTTTCTTGTAATTCCTTGTGAAGCTGAATCAGCAGCGATTTTTCCGGAGTAGATAGCTGCAGCTACTACAGAACCTGTAGAAGGATACTCATTATTTATGAAGTTACCTATAATTAATTCTCCGGTAGCATATAAATTTGGTATTGGTTCATTCTTTGTATTCAATACTTCTGTATTTTCATTTACTTTTAATCCCTTAATTGTTCCAATAATAGTAGGGCGAACATCTACAGCATAGAACGGAGCTTTCAATATTGGAGTCATAACTGCATTTGGAATACCAAATTCTCCGTCTTTTCCTTCTTCGTAATCTTTATTATACTGCTCTATTGCAGCTTTTAAATTTTCTATATCAACCTTTAATTTTTCAGCAAGTTCTTCAATTGAATCTGCTTTTACACTTAAGTTTTCACTATTAGCCTTTTCTAAATTAGCAACCAAGTCCGGTTTTGATGAGTCAAAGAGACCATAGGAAAGCTTATCCTCTATCTTATTTAATTCTTTGTGTACTTCTGCATAATATCGTTTTTCATTGACAAATCTATTTCCATCCTTGTTAATATAAAAGGCTGTTTGTCTGACAAGACTGCCAATATCTCCTACATAACCGTAATCCTCGTTCATTCCCCAGATGCCCAAAACTCCATCGCCTACTAATTGTGCATCTGCTTTTTTAGCCATGACAATCCCATCGCCAGTACTGCCTACACCGGTGAAAGGAATATTATCCACAAACTCTTTATTGTATTCTTCCATCAATTCACTGCTTCTGACAAAACCACCTGTAGCTAAAATAGTTCTTTGAGATAAGATATTGAATGTTTTGCCATCCTTTTCGGCTAAAACACCTTTTACTTCACCATCTTTGATAATAAGATCCATTGCAGCAGTATTCATTAGGATTTCCACATTATTTTCTTCCAATAGCTCTTTAAATTTAGCTACTAAAGCCGGGCCTTCACCATCTACTGTCAAACACAATAGTTCCGGATAATTAGGTGTTCCCGGAACAAGCTTTTCTTTATTGAAAGGAATCCCTTTATCAATCAGACTGTCAACCGCTTCTCCTGATACATCAATCATCTTTTGAAATAAAGGCTCATTAAAATTTGTTGCTCCTGCCTTTTCTTTATAATAATTGAGGAGTTCTTCTCCTGTTAATCCCTTTCCGGTGCTCTTGTTAATAGAAGAATCAACAGACCACAGATATCCCTTTGATCGAATAGTTGTCCCACCTAGGGCCGGCATCTTTTCCAGTAAAATAACCTTTCCTTTTGTACTCAGCTCTAAAGCAGTCATGAGTCCTGCAGCTCCACCGCCAACGACTACATAATCCGCTTCTTTGTCAAGTGAAACAACTTCTTTTACATCTTTTACATCTTTCACATCTTCATTGCTGACAGGTGCAGCACACCCTGACAATACAGACATTATTAAAACAAAGCTCAATAGTAATGACATTAATCTCTTATTCTTATGCATAGTTTCCTCCCGCTAATATTTAGAACGTGTTTTAGAACGCGTTCGTTAATTAAATAATAATCTATCTCATAGATACTGTCAATACTATTTTTTAATTATCTTGAACGAGAGAAATAGCAATAATCAGACTTTAAATAAAAGAAACACTTTCTTAATATAAAAAAACCACACAGTGCAATGTGCAGTTAATTGTTTATTATTTAATATTTAAAAGAATTAAAATACTTTTCTGTTAACAAACTATGAAAATGATATTTTATTAGCTTGAATCCTTCCCTTTTTAAATCAAAGGTGCCCCCTGATATGCACCACTCAAATATAATACCCTTCACTATCACTGCTATGTCTTCCATGATTTCATAAGAAGATACCTTTTCTTTTAAGAAACCATCTCTTTTCGCTATATCAATAAATCCAATGCACTTCTTAATGACAGGCATTTTATCCAGTTGTTCCTGCGTATGCTTACCTCTGATGTAAATGCCCCTGTTTTTCGTTGAATAATAATTAGATAAAAATTCAATACCATTTGCCAGACAAAATGAAAAGTAGACATCATACATATTAATAATATTCTGTACGATATCCTCAGTGGCCTCCACTTCGTTCTGATTTAGATAATCTTTAATACCATATATAAAAAAGTACGATAGAAGATCATCCTTATTTTCAAAATGGTGATAAAAAGTTCCTGTGGACACCTCTGCCTCTTTACAAATATGCCTTATAGTCAAATAACTGGTATCGTAGTTCTTTAATAATTCAGCAGCAGCCTTATATATCCTATTTTTCATCTCAATAGAATTGCTTTGCTGACTCGTAAGTTGCTTTATAATCATCTATATTTCCCCCTTTTTTATAAAAAAGCTGTATTGATTATAACATGCCAACTCACATTTTTCGATATCTAATTTTTGAAAAATAAAAGCTGCCAACACTAAAACTCTTAGCGTACAGAGCAATTTTACTTTTCATTTTTATATTTATTTGATTTATTTATTTTTCTTATTATTGTTGATTGATTTACTCCTAATTCATTAGCAGTTTTTCGGCTTGATTTCTCTTTTTTATAAACTCTTTCAATAAGGAATCTTTCAAACAGTTCCACTGCATCTTTCAATTTCTTACCTTCAATTTCATTAAGATTGAAATATTCAAATGATTCAGTATTTAGTACAGGTGGGGTTACGAATTCATCTAAAGCAAAAGGTGTATCCTCTATTTCTAAAACAGAATTTGAACTCATCAATATTATTCTTTCAACAAAATTTTTTAATTCTCTGACATTTCCCGGCCATTCATATTCTATTAATTTGTCATACACCTTTTTGGTAAATTTCCTTTCCCTCCCATATTTAATGCAGTAATATTCAATAAAATAATCTGCTAATGGGATTATATCCTCCTTTCTTTCTCTTAGTGGAGGAATATTAATCGGAACTACATTCAATCTGTAGTAAAGGTCCTTTCTGAATTTATTTTCATCTACAAGGTCCTTTAAATTGGAATTAGTTGCTGCTATAAGCTTAAAATCTATATATTTCGGTTTAACAGAACCTACCTTCGTAACCATTTTAGTTTCTAAAATTCGAAGGAATTTCCCTTGAGTAGCTAAAGGCAATGAATTTATCTCATCTAAAAATAGTGTTCCTCCTTCTGCTATTTCTATGAGTCCTTCCTTTCCTGTATCCAATGCGCCTGTAAATGCCCCTTTTGCATAACCAAATAACTCAGCTTCTAAAAGAGTTTCAGGCAAGGATGCGCAATTAATGCTAATCATCTCTTTTTCTTTTCTGGGACTCATTTCATGAATATAATTTGCTATAACTTCTTTACCGGTTCCGGATTCACCTTGTAAAAGTACAGTAGTATCATAAGCTGCAATTTTTTCGGCTTCTATTAATAATTTCTTCATCTGATTGCTTTTAGATATAATATGCCCGGAAGCATTTTTTACCTTATTTACATCATTATGCTTCATAACATAAACTTCATTATCATTAAGAGTGTCCTGATACAACCTATTTATTTTATCTATATCCCTTAAATGTCCCACAATATTTTTTACATTACCTTTACCATCAAAAATTGGCAATTGAGTAACAAGTAATTTTTTTATTAAATTATCTTTTTTCATGATATACTGAATTGCTGTTTTACTTTTCTTTTCTTCGAAAGCCTCTAAAAATAGGCACTTATCAATAATACCATCTTTGTATAATTGTTTAGAGTTAAAGTGCATAAAATCATTTTTTGTATATCCCGTAATATCTATAATTGCCTGGTTTGCAAACAAAAAGTTCCCTTCACTATCCAAAATATATATTGGGTCTAATAATGAATCTATAATATCTTCATAAATTTTTAGTTCCATATTGTATCCCTTCATATGTTTTTCTATTATTATATATTAATGATACTGATTTTTAAAGCAAAATAAAGGCTATGCACATTAAACTAAGCCTTTTTAGACTATTCAGATTTTTATTAGGTAATAAAAATCATTAATACATTCAAATAAAATATGGTGTATTTTAGGCCTACACCACTTATCGGCACACGACCTAAAATACCCATTATATTTATAATCTCATACTAGACATATCTGTTACAGTACAATTGCTATAATTAAAGACGCAAACAATGCTATCAAGCCTCCAAGTAATACAGTTACGAAAATATGACGATAAGCTTGTTTATGATTCAGACCAGTAAGTGCCAACAACGCAAGTACCGCACCGCTATGCGGCATAGCACTTAAAGGCCCCGAAGCCATTGAAGCTATACGATGTATTAGTTCAGGATCGACCCCTTGGGCTAAATACGTTTTTGAGAAAGCCCCCATAACGATACCCAGGCTTCCCGACGATGAACCTGTAACAGCTGACATAAGACCTGAACTTACCGACAAACTAATTAATGGACTTCCCGGGATGCTTAGAATCAACTTAGATATTATCTCGAATCCCGGAGCTGCTGATATAACAATCCCAAAGCCGACTGCGGCGGCTGTTAAAAATGTTGGTGATACCGCGCCTGAGGCTCCTGCATTGAGGGTGGCAGTGTGTTTTGAAATATATTTATTGAAAACCACAGCAGCAATTAAAATAGAGATCAACAATGCTATAAGTATTATATTTGGTATCTTCATCGCACTGCCAAAAATAATTATAGTGATTAAAACTAACAAAGGAAGTACACTTATTCCTACTGAAGGCAGATTATCAATTTTGACATTTTGAGCATCTGCCTCTGAAACTATATAATGTTCATCAGCTTTCTTGGCTTTTTTTAATTCGATGCTCATATACCATAAAGAAAAAACAATAACAACCACTGATCCGATTATGCCCACTAACGGAGCCGCCATTAAAGTAGTTCCCAAAGACGTGGTCGGAATGGCATTTTGAATTGAAGGTGTTCCTGGAGCCATGGTCATTGTGAATGTAGCCATACCAGCAGTAAGCGGAATCATAATCAGATGCCAGGGAATGTCGAGCTCGCGAAAAAGCGGTCTGGCCAATGGAATTATAGCGAACATTGCTACATAGAGGCTAACACCGCCATATGTCAGCAGACTTGAGATAATAAGAATCGCAACCAATACTTTATATGGGTCATCTGTGCCTGTTAACTTCAGCGTTCCGTTTGCAATCGAGCGTGCAGCACCGCTTTCTTCCATATATTTGGCCAAAATAGACCCTAATAAAAATATCAGAAAATAATTTTTAATAAACGATCCTACACCCGCCATATAGGAGTTCGGTTCCGTAATTAATGCTGAAAATATATCCATTTGATTTGTAAGAATAACCAATAGTGAACATATTGGCCCTATAATCAAAATGCTGTAACCGCGAAGAGCCAAGAAAATTATTAATACCAGCGCACCTAAAATGCCAGCAAGAAACATTAAATTCATAATAAAAAACCTCCAATTTTATTTATAAAATGCTTTATGTTTTAAACTATTTTATTGGACCTAACCCAAATTTTCATTTTCTCGGCTTCTTTAATTAAATCTTCTCTGACAGTAGGCTCTGCCAAGCTTATTAACAGCTCAGCCCTTTGCCAGGTTGATTTAGCTTTGAGATCTACGGCCCCATGCTCCGTTACAACATAATTGCAAATAGATCGAGGCACAGTTACAATGCTGCCACCCTTCAGATTAGGTACAATTTTAGATTTTATATTTCCACTTTTATCATCCAAATGTGATGCCATACAAATTATACCTTTTCCGCCTTTGGATCTAAATGCAGCATAGATATAATCAAGTTGTCCACCTGTACCGGAAATTTGGCGTAATCCATAAGATTCTGAAGAAACTTGTCCATATAAATCGACTTCTATTGCATTATTAACGGCTATTAGCTTATCATGCTTTGATGCAATAAATGGATCGTTTACATAATCTACCTGATAGCTTGCACAAGCTGGATTCATATTTACAAAATCGTATAGTTTTTTTGTTCCCATTGCAAATGTATATGCAATTTTCCCTTTGTCGAAATTTTTATATTTTCCGGTCATAACACCGGATTCATACATATCGACATAGGCATCTACAAGCATTTCAGTATGACCTCCAAGGTCTTTAAGTCCAGACTTGGCAATTAATCTTCCAACTTCATTAGGCATTGCACCAATGCCTAATTGTATAACCGACCTATCCTCAATTAGTTCGAGAACATTCTCAGCTACCTTTATATCAATTTCGTTAGGTGCTGGACTTTTCACCTCAATCACCGGTTCGTTATTTGTTTCAATTATAAAATCTACATCAGAGATATGAACTGATTCATCGTTTCCTCCGAGACAAACAGGAACATTTGAATTAACCTCTACAATAACCCTTTTCGCTTTCTTGACAATACTGGCATGCATGGAATTAGATATACTAAAATTAAAATATCCATGTTGGTCCATTGGAGCTACTTTAAGGGAAAATACATCCGGCTCTAAATAACGTTCATATAACTTTGGGCATTCATGATATGTAAGGGGTATATAATAGCTCAGATCTTTATCATGCAGATTACGGCTGCCCCCACTAAAATGCCAATCATTAAAAGTAAAGTGCTCTTTATCAGGGTCACATTTTACTATTTCGGGAATCCCGGGGAAACATACTGCTACAACATTAACATTACTTAATTCTTCTTTTCTTTCAGCAAGATATTTATCAAAATAAGTGGGAGCCATCATAAAATTTCCGTAATGTATCCAGTCCCCGGATTTTACAATCTTAACTGCCTCTTGAGGAGAAATTAGTTTGCTTTGATATTCTTGATTATAATTCATTAATTCACAACCTCTCAATATGAAAATCTACTTTATTTCCGGAAATACAAATGACTCTAACGGGCATGCTTCTATTGGTATTTCACGATTTTCTTTATTTTTTATCACCGCTACAACTTGATCGTTAATTGGTGTTGCAACACCGTATTTTCTTCCGAGGCTGCATACTACACCATTAATTGCATCAATTTCAGTTTTTGTTTGTCCATTTCTCAAATCTTGAAGCATGCTTGCTATCAATTTCCTATGTGGTCCGTACAAAGCTTTAAATCTTTCAGCTATATCTTTAAAATCTTCTTTTTTAGTAAATTTAAATTTATACAAGTCAAATGTTCCAAAATATTCAACTTTTATACCTGCGGCATCTGCTACTTGCATACACTCGTTGCCTATATGAATAATACATTCCATAGAAACTGGATTGTCAATTACATCTCCAAATGTTCCATTCATCACGGTTGACATTCCACTTCCTGTTGAATTTATAAATATCTTTGCCCATCTGATTCCCATCAAATTATCTTCTATTGTTACCGGGCACATTAATTCAAGAATTGATTTTACAGTATTTAATCTTTCGGTAACTCCGCCTTTGTATTCTCCCAGGTCAAAATGCAAGGCTTTTTCCTCTGTAGTTAATTCTGATACTCCCGGGCCTTTGAAGGTGGCTCCCCAGCCTACCGGAGCGCCTATTACTCTGTCTTCGCCAACAATCTCGGCAATAGCCGGTTCAGGAACTCCGTTCTGGAATGTAACAACTACTCCATCTGGAGCTAAATGTTCTTTAACCTGCTTCAATGCTATATCATTAAATGTTTGCTTTACTAAATAAAATACAATGTCATATAATCCTTCCATTTTATCTGGAGTTATTGCTTTTACCGGAACAGTAAAATTGCGAGTGCCTATTACTGTAGCACCTTTTTCATTTAAAGCATCTACATGTGCCTGATACGAATCTATTAATACAATATCTTGACCGCCTCTGGCTATATGTGCTCCTAAAATTGTTCCTAATGAACCGGCTCCCATTAATGCTAATCTCATGATTATCTCCCTCTGAATATTTATTATATTATTAAAAACATTATTTTTGTAAATCTAAAATTTCTCTGGCTTCATCAGGTGTAGCTATCTCAAAATCAAATTCTCTCATTATCCTTGCCATTTTTTCAACTAATTGAGCATTGTTTTCTGCTATTTTACCTTTTCCTACCCATAAGTTGTCTTCCATACCAACTCTAACATGTCCGCCTAACAATAAGTTTTGCATGCAAATTGGGAATTCTTGTTTACCTGCTCCAAATGCTGACCATTCATATCCGCCAACACCAAAAACCCTGTCTGCTGTATCTTTCATTGTTATTAAATCATATGGCGAAGCTCCTAATGCTCCATTTATCCCTAATACAAACTGTAAGTATGGCTTGCCTTTAATAAGACCGGCATCCTTCATAAATTTTACATTATAAATATGTCCGGCATCATAGCATTCAAGCTCTGGTTTTGTCCCGTTTTCATTAAATATATTCAGCATTTTTTCCATATCAGCAAATGTATTGCTGAAAATGAACCCCTTTGTATTTTCTAAGTATGGTTTTTCCCAGTCATTTTTCCATTCTTTAATTTTTGCTGCTGCAGGAAATAGCCCCCAGTTAATTGAACCGGCATTCATAGAAGCTAATTCCGGCTTGAATCTTGGAACTACAGAACTTCTTTGTTCAACTGTCATTCCCGCTCCGCCGCCTGTAGTTACACAAATGATAACATCTTTATTTACTTGTCTGATCTTGTCAATAATTTCTTGATAAATTTCTAAGTCAGCTGACGGTTGACCATTTACTGGATTTCTGGCATGAATATGAACAGAAGCAGCACCTGCATTAGCCGCATCTATAGCGTTTTGCGCTATTTCCTCCACCTTGATTGGTAAAAACGGGGACATCGACGGCGTATGGATAGAGCCAGTGATTGCACAGTTAATAATTCTTTTATTCATTTTAAACCTCCATATTTTTAATATTTTTTTACATAATACATATAGCAACATCCATGCCATTAACATATTAGTGCTCAATAGTGTTGAATTTTCAAGCCGGTAGCTGTTCCACTATAAAATATAAACAGATGCCAATTTGCATCTAATGCGAATTGGCATCTGTTATTAGAGTCAAGTGATGCAATTTCGCATTTTTTATGGAAATGTCATCTTTATGACTTAGTAATTCAATTTCATTTTCATACTTTATATATTAGACTGTGGTTAAGGCTGATTTATACATAAAACACATCAAGGCACTCTACAAAATTACAACGTAGAGTGCCTTGCTTTTTCATAGTACAAGCGGAAGTTACAAACGCAGGTCGAAGACCACCTTAAAACATGAATAATGGAAGCCGTTACATAAATATTAGTTCAATAATGCAATTCCAACATTCAAATATGTGGCAAAGAAAATCCAAAGCAGATAAGGAATCATCAGGTACCCAGCTATCTTATTAATCTTATAAAACCATATCGTAGTGATTAAAACCAGAACATCTAATAAAAGAATAACTACGACAGATATCCAATACCACTCAAAACGGAAGAATATAATCGGCCAGAGGAAATTAACGAACAGCTGTACCCAATATAAGGTGATTGCTTTTTTGCGTTCAGGCGTCTGTGGCGTTTGGTAAATGATATATGCCGCAATCCCCATCAAAAGATAAAGTACGGGCCAAATGACGCCAAAAAGCCATCCCGGCGGCGACAACGGCGGTTTCATAAACGATGTGTAAATTTGCCCCGTGTTGCCGGATAATAAGCTGCCGAGCACACCTGCCAGCTCGGTAATAAATACAATTGCAAAAAGTTGGAACCAATTGATTTTTTTCATCATAAAATATGCACCCCCTATATTATTATATGATGGTTCTGATTTAGTTATTAGTCTCTTTGTTCTAAATCAGCCTGTCTTTGCAAAAGCCCGCGGTTATAAAAAGCCCTACTTTACCTTGTGTTCAGCCATTCCAGAACAGGTTTGAGATTTTCCTCTTTTACTCCGTCAAAACCGTTTTCAATGATAGATATTGCTTCTTCAAGCTTCTCATCTTTGTCTCTGCGGCTTTTAAGCATCTTCAAAAACATTGAAAGCATGATTTTATCCATGCCCTTTAACTCTTTCAAAGGGAAACATCCGCCACGCAGATAAAAAAATATTTTGTCTTCAATCTTATTCCTTGTGATAACTGCTTCTGTATCAGGCTCAGCAGTTCGTCCGGTGCCTGACCCACAAACAGCCTTGACGTTATACTTTCGCAGCTTATCAAGGCCCTGTATCTTCCCGACTTTCATCCAGCCGAGAAAAATGATTTCTTCGTCTTGGTTAACCTTTGAGAGCTCTTTTATTTGGAACACCTTTAGTCCCGTCTTTGCAGAGAGCATATCCGCATACTTCTTTGTAAAACCCGTTTTTGATTCATAAACAATTAACATTTTATCTTTGACCTCCCACCTATATCAGTTAATTTAATACGATTGAGAAATAAGATGCCAATTATCAAATGGTTAGCTCTGGATATTCTATTCCATTTTTCACCCAAAACCAGGTTTTTTGTTTCACCTTTTACAATCTCTAACTGCTCATTTGCATTTAGCACTTCTACTCCTCCCAATGAGAACAATCATATAAACTAAATTGTTATAACAATTGTATCTCTATAGGAACTTTTTTACAAGATAATTGTGCATATAGAATGCAGCCTATCAGGGCGCAGTTTATCCATATATATCAGATATATCTAAACAATATCCTTTTTTAATAACATCGTATTTATTTGGGGAATGCTTGAAACAATTACAATTAAACTATAATCAAAAGTCTATAGCAACCAAAAACCGGTCAACTACCACCCTTCATGAAAGGTGGTAGTTGACCTACAACAAATCTTAAATTATGCTGATTTGGCGGCGTTAATATGCTAGTATCTCATAGCCGTCATCCGTAACTAAAACCATAACCTCCCATTGAGCTGACGGCATTCCATCTGCCGTATAAACTGTCCAGCCATCATTATCATCTACAAAGATTTCATCAGTTCCCATGTTAACCATTGGCTCAACAGTAAATACCATGCCCGGGACCAAAAGCATTTCTGTTCCTTTCTTTGAAACATAGCTTATCCACGGTTCCTCATGAAATTGCAAACCAATACCGTGTCCGCCTATTTCCTCTACAATCTTATATCCATTACTCATAGCATGTTCATGTACAGCTTGCCCCATATCGCCTAAAAATCCCCACGGCTTTATTTGTGCTAATCCTGATTCAATGCATTCCTTAGCCACATCCACCAGTTTCTTTTTTTCAGGACTTACATTTCCGATACAAAACATTCTTGATGAATCCGAAAAAAATCCATTATATATTGTAGAAACATCAATATTTATAATATCGCCATCTTTCAGCAAAACATCACTTGATGGTATGCCATGGCATACTTGATCATTGATTGATGTACATACGCTTTTAGGAAACCCTTCAAAATTTAGTGTTGCCGGGATTCCACCAAAAGCCACCGTTTTTTCATAAATCAAAAGATCAATTTGCTCTGTTGACATTCCTATATGCAACTGTTCAGCTATGAAATCTAAAACTGCTATATTTATTTTCCCACTTTCTCTAATCCCAATAATTTGTTCCGGGGTTTTTATGATTTTTCTGGATGGAATAATACAACCTTGAGTTTTGTACCATGATAGCTTTTCGTCAAAAGATTCATGACATTTTTTATACTTAATTCCGCTTCCACACCAACATAAATCATTGCGTCCAACCTTTTTTAACATTAAAAACACTCCTTATATTTACTGCAGGGTGTTCAAAAGTCTATTTGAGCTTTATCAAAGATTAAGATTTCCGGCAGCAATTTGCGATATTGAGAGGGTGTATAACCATAAGCACGCACAAAAGCCCTTGTAAATGCTTCATGTGATGAAAACCCATACTGCATAGCAATGTCAATAATTCGATACTTTGTTTTCTGCAGCGCCATCGATGCCATACTAAGTTGTCGCTTCTGAATATAATCCTTGAATGAAACACCGACATATTCGTGGAACTTAGTAGAACAATAACAAGGTGAATATCCTACAAAATCGGACATTTCTTCTAAAGTTGGATATTCTTCTAAATTCTTTTCAACCCAATCTACCATATTTTCCATTGTTTTAATAGACAATTCTGTTCACTCCTCGCCGATATTATATCTTACTTTATATTTTAAAACTTGATTACAGTTTCAATTTTTATAATATTATATCACCCGCCATTCAGTAAGTCATCAATAACCTATGACTATGCAAGAGCTCCTGCCACCCAGCATTTTAAAAAAGACTAAAGTCTGTAGGTCATCAAAGTTTACCTAAGGCTATGATAATGAAAATAGTCCATAATAAAACTACTATGGACTATTTTCTAAAATTCATGAATAACCTGTATTAGAAATTGAATATAAATTTATATAGAGATCCCCTCTTACAATAAACCATATCCTTATTCCAATATCTCTATATTATTTATATATAATATCATGATATTCTTTATTCTTTTCCATTTGTGCTTTTGCATAGGGACAGAGGGGCATTATCTTTTTATCTTCCTTCCTTGCCCAATCAACAAGCTCTTTTAACAATAACTTTCCAACACCTTGACCATTTAGTTCATCCGATACGTAGGTGTGATCAATTATAACAATATTAGCACCGGAAGGTACAAATGTCATTTCCGCCAATGGATTTTCCTCTGAATCCCCTACATAAAAACTTTTAGTTCCTTTTTTAACTTCTACCATGATAACGCCTCCAAGACTATTATTATATAATTATATTATCAGCAACTTATTTTACTATTTTAACTCTATTTGAAGTATCCTCTTTTGCTTTTTCATCCGGATGAGATCCGATTCCACCAAAAGGCATTTGTGCATTTAAAACATAGTTATCTGTCAGATCAAACATTTCTCTAACCATATTATCAATAACCGGATTATAGTGTTGAAGTGAAGCACCTATTCCTAACTCTTTTAATCCACTCCAGATACTTAATTGAAGCATTCCGGATGACTGATTAGCCCAACCGGGAAATCTATCTGCATATATTGTAAATTGGTTTTGAAGATTTTTGACAATATCTTCATCATAGAAATAAAGGATTGTTCCATAACCGTTTTTAAAACTATCAATTTTCTCTCTTGGGACCTTGCCTTCGAATACATCATAAACATTATCCCATAATTGATCTTGCTTTTCTCCTGTTGCAACTATAACCCTTGAACTTTTCATATTAAAAGCATCCGGAACTAATTCTGTAGCCTTTTCTACTAAATCAAATATTTTTGCTTCCCCAACCGGTAAATCTCTATTAATATCGTAATATGTTCTTCTTTCTTTTAATGATTCTAAAATTTTCATAATTCTTTATTCTCCATTTTCATAAAATTATTTTATTGTTTTTCTTTAAAAGCTTCCATCCCGCAATTCCCTAAATGCCAAATCCATGTATTGAAAATCCCGCTATATTTCTTCAGTATTTGCTATCAAAGGAGTCTAACATTAAGATGGGACCACAGGTTTCAACTGTAGTATTTCCCAAAACCCTAACTAAATTACTTCTGCTCCCTCTAGTTCTAAAACCTTTAACCTATCTTTTATCATTCTTTTCATCTTCGATATCTCTAAGCTTTTTCATATAATTTAATATTTGCTCCTGTTCTTCTTTGTTCCAGATACTTATCATAGAGATGATAATCGCTTCATTTTCCGGATATACAATATCCATAAGTTCTCTACCTTTTTGTGTAATATGAAGTATAAATCTTCTCTTATCTATATCATCATTGCGTCTTTCCAGGAAACCTTCCTTCTCCAAATTCTTCACTATAACAGGTATAGTTCCACTGGTACTCAATATTTTATCTTGAACATCTCCGACAGATAAATCTCCTTTATGATAAAGGGCTTCTAATACAGCAAACTGGCCACTAGTTAATCCATGTTTTGTATAAACTTTATTAGTAGCTCTATTTATTTTGTTTAAAGCTCTGCTCATTCCTATAAATACCTTAAGTTCTGTCTTCTCCATAATCTCACCCTTTCAAATAATTTAATCACGCTTAATACCTCTAACTAGATATAGTTTATCTCTAGCTAGAGGTATCTGTCAAGCCTTTTATTAAATTATTTAAAATAATAGCTAAAATTATACTAAGTTTAGGATTAAATAACATTGCCCAAGTTTAAAACTACATGTAACAGTATCATTAAAGGGGCATACCTAAACCTATTAAACTGGAGTACCAGAAAAAACTGCAGATTATTTGATTTTTTCCTTATCTGTTTCTAGAATTTTTGATACCTGCTAATTTAGTTTTGTGCCTTTCTCATAATCTCATCAAGTATGAAACTAACAACTAGTTGACCTTCCATAATTCCTTCTTATTTCCTTTATTACATTCTCATACTTTAAATATATGATTTGTTAATTTACTATTAGCTGTGCCAGTAATAATTACTTATGAGACAGTTAATGTTTTTTATGACTATCATTTTGAAAAATTTGATTATAGACAGTAAAAGCATCCAAGATATTAAACTGCTCTGTATAAGGGCTACCATCTGCATTAGCAGTCACTAAAATATATTCTTTGCCATCTATTTTAGCCAAACTGGAAAGGCATAACTTTGCTTCTTCCGTATAACCAGTCTTTCCGCCTTCGATAGTACCATTGTTTACATCCCTAGAGTCAATTTTTTTGAACATTGTACTTTGAAAAGTAATTCCGTCGGGATGAAGATTTGTTGCTTTTATAGTATGTCGCTTCGAGGTGTATACTTCTCGAAATATATCATTTTGTAATGCATATTCCAGCAGTTTTGCAATATCCTTTACGGTGCTATAATGATTGGAATCATGTAGCCCTGTGGAGTTAGTAAAATGAGTGTCATTCATCCCCAATTCTTCAGCCTTTTTATTCATTAATTTTACATAATTTTTTTCTGAACCTGCAATTGCATTAGCTAACCCTATAGAACATTCTGCCCCAGATGGTAATAATATTCCATAAATCAAGTCGATTGCCGGCACCTTCTCGTTTGGTAAAAAACCTGCCATAGAAGCATTTTCAGAATACAATTCCTGAAATATATCTTGTGACAGATGGATCATTTCGTCTAAATCTGGTAAATTTTCAATTGCTAGTATTGCTGTCATAATTTTTGTAAGGGATGCTGGGTAGATTATTTTATCAGATAATTTATCTAATAATATCTCATTATCATCTAAAGAAATGAGAATAGCGTTTGAACTATACAAGTCATCAACTATAATCTGATTAACGCTCTCATAGGCTCTCGCTTCTCCGTCTTCTAAGGAAGTGGCTATTTTGGGGTTATTCTTGCTTATTAGATGATTTGATAAAAATAAAGCTGTAATTAATATCGTACATACTCTTAGTATTGAAAGAGTATATTTTATCTTTCTCTTTTTTCTTTTATTTTTTTGTCTGTAAGTCCTCATTTAAATATTCCTCCTTGAATGTAAATTACAATATTGTCTTATAATATAATTCTAATAAAGTGAATATTTTTTGTGTAAATAATACCTTATAGACTTATTAAGATTCCCTTATGGACCACTTAATATTTGAAGCATTTAAAAATATAGTAAAAATAAAAAAACACTACTCCTTTATGAATTGTGATATCATAAAGATATAATGTTTCTTAGTTGTTGATTACGTCTGGTATCTTTATATAGAATATTGTATAATCATCGTTGCTTTCTGCATAAATTTCACCTTCATGTAAGATTACAATTTCTTTGGCAATGGCAAGACCTAACCCAGCATTACCAGTGTCTGTACCTCTGGATTCATCCAGTCTATAAAATTTTTCAAATATACTATCTAGTTTTTGTGGCGGAATGCTCTTTCCATAATTTTTAAAGGTTATAACGGCATTCTGTGATTGCTTATAAACATCTATTATGATTTTGCTATTTTTATCACCATATGCAATTGCATTTTTAAATACATTATTAAATACTCGTGCCAGTTTATCTGGATCACCACAAAGCATAATATCCTCTTCTGCGTTTACTACAACCTCTTGCTTTTTTTCAGAGAGCATTGGATAAAATTCATCTGCCATTTGAAATAACATATAGGATAGATTAAAGTCTTTTTTATCTAATACAATGGTTTGAAGATTATACCTAGTAATTTCAAAGAATTCATTGATAAGTTTCTCAAGGCGATTTGCTTTTTCTAAAGTAATTTCCATATATTTTGCTCTTTGTTCAGTTGGCATATCCGGTATTTCTGACATTAAATCTAAGTATCCGATAACTGAGGTAAGAGGAGTCTTTATATCATGTGCCAAATAAACAACTAAATCATTTTTTCTTTGTTCTGCCTGTTTTGCATCTCTTTCTCTCTTCTCCAGAATATGTTTAAACATATTTAGTTTAGTTTCCATGAAGTTCATTTCTGATGATAGTCTAATTTCATTATCTGAACCTTTCATTAAATCTTCCATACCCTTATCAATTTCATCAAAGTACCTTGTGACCCAATAAATTGCAAATCGAGAAATAATTAAGAAAAAAATACCACTTGAAACTAACATAATTTTATCCCTGTTATTACGGAATATAAATTGATTAATAACCACTGCATCTGAATCAGATAAATAAAATGTATTTCGTAAGAAATCTACAATCCAATTACCAAAATGACCCCTTAATACTGAACTTAATAACATTAAAAAACCAAGGCTTGCTAAAATAAGTATTAATATTTTAAAAAATATTTTTCGTTTGAATGCTAAATAATCATTCTTTCTAGTTTTCAATTTTATAACCAACTCCCCATACGGTTTTGATATATTTCGGATTTTCAGCTGAATCATTCATTTTTTCTCTTAAGTGCCTAATGTGAACCATAATGGTGTTGTTACTGCTGCTAAAGTATTTATCCCCCCAAACCTCATGGAATAACCTGTCAGAGCTTACGACTTGACCTTTATTTTCACATAAAACACATAGAATTGAAAATTCTGTAGGGGTCAAGGACAATGGTTTTTCATTTAAAAAACACTCATGAGTATTTTTGTCTACCACTAGACCGCCTATAGAAATTATGTTTTCTTTTTGAGATTTGTCTAATTGGTTATATTTCGTGAACCTTCTTAATTGAGCCTTTACTCGAGCTACTAGCTCGAGTGGTCGAAATGGCTTTGTAATATAATCATCTGCACCTAATGTCAAGCCTGTGATTTTATCTATTTCTTCATCTTTCGCAGTCAACATTATGATTGGAAAGTTATAAGAATCTCGTATTTTTTGACAAATGGAAAATCCATCTATATCCGGAAGCATGATGTCTAAAATAGCCATATCCAATTGTTCGGTTTCTATAATTTTTATTGCTTCTGCCCCTGTAGAACACTTGAACACTATAAAATTTTCATTCTTTAGATACAATTCGATTAAATTAGCAATTGCTTTTTCATCTTCAACTACTAAAATTTTTGTATGCATATATCCACCTTCTTTCTATATCTAATATCAGAGCTTTGCAAACCCTATACTTCTTCTCAATTTTATCTATCAAGCCTATTTCGAGCATTTTAAGGCTTATAGTCATTCTCAAAAGGTCTCCGGCAGATTGCTAAAGCCCTTGGTGATAGCTTTTGGATTTTCATTTTTAAGAATCAAGATGGACGAATCAAAAATATAATATTTAAAATTTCATATTCTCAACCTTTCCTATTTGCTATTTAATACTTGGATGTTAATGCTCGGAGAACATTTTATAAATAATCCTTGTTTCATATTTTTTACCTTATGTACATTATATAATTCCTCTACCAACCTATCAAGCTATTACTCCATCTTTCCAACCCCGCTTTTCTCATTTCTATCTACAATTATTACTTTTATCAAATGTCATCTATGAATCACGCCAAAATAGGGGTCAAAAATCGATGTTTTTTCACTGATTTTCGATATATCATCTGCATCTTTCATATAAGAAATAGCTTCATCTGAATCGATAATATCATTAATCCAGCCGCCATACTCAGTTGTAATAATAAATTTACCATCTGAAAAAGCACCCGCCCCCGCCAATCCATACATAACTGCACATGGCTCACATTTCAAACATCTGTCAGACCTATTAGTAATCATAGGACATTTCCTAGAATCTAATGAGTTTCATTTTTCAATTATTGCAATTTTCAGTTTTGTTTTTTGAACCAATTTATATGTGACCATTAGACCCCCCATTCCACCACCAATAATTATAACATCATATTTTTCTATCCTACATTACCACCTTTTTGCATACATCGGATAAAAATTCATTTAAACTTTCAGTAGGATTGTTTTTAGTGCCTATTATTGGAATTATATTACGGCTCATCAAAACCTTTTCTTGGACCAAATTAGGATTCGTCATAAAAATATATGACTTTGGTGGTAAGCTTCTATTTTTTGATATTCACTCATCGCAAGAGTGAATATCAATAGTTTCAAATATCTCCCCGTCTATGCTGATTATCTCATCAATGGGAATTGATGTACCGTCAGTCATAATAATAACTCGTTCATATTCATCTATCTTTTTAACCGAACTTATGGCAGTAATAAATTCCCCGCCATTCTTCTTCTCATCCGGTTTAAAGTATGTTATTGAAATTTCAGGCTGTTCTTTAATACTATCCGATACAATTTGCATCCTGTGACTCAGGTTATCTTTTATACTTTCGTCTAATTCAATTCTTTTATCTGTAAGTCTTGCGGTTTCTTTAACAGCAGCACCATGACCGGTAAGAGCCGCGAAAGGTGAGAACTGCGCCGCTCTGTTAATTGCTGACATACGCGGACGTGTCGCAGAGACATGGCGTGGGAGATGAATAATGTCATCATACTTTGTTGTCATTCTTTATGCCCTCCAATCTGCTTGTTCCTTTCCAATGTTGTAGCTCCTTCTTCAAGATTCATACCCTTCAGAATAGCATTCTTTCCATATTTCTTTTTTATCTCAAGCATTGCCTTCTGTACCTTTTTTTCTCGTTCTAGTTCAACTTCCTCTTCCTCTTTTTTCGCCTGCACAGCAGCATAATCAGTAAAGAGATCAAGCTGTTCAATGCTGTCTTCCTTTTTAACAGTTGACTCATCAACAACATGATTTGCTGTAATGTTAACTCTCCTGACCAGAAGACTTTTATCAACAATACGTTCAAACAACTCTATGACAGCATTGATAATCAGTTTTGTAGAGGATGTCTGCCTGCCAAGATTTATTGTACCATGAGCGGATTTCGGAACAGAGCGACCATAATGATCTATTGTAATTGGTCCGCTATATAATTTCTTTATTTCTGGCTTTGTCAGATTTTCAATATCATAACCAACTGTCAAAACGAGTTGATCTGTTACAAGTCTTTTATCAACCAAATCAAGCACCAGCAAATCAGTCATTTCCCGAGCAATGAGTTTTGCGTTATCAAATGGATAAGCACATTGTAGCACCTGCCCAGAACCAATACTGTTTGTACTTGGTTTGTACGCTTTAACATCGGCAATTGTACATGGCTCCCATCCCCACGCATGGTCAATGAGAAGCTCTGCATTAATACCAAACAGCTTATACAATAAATCCTCGCTGTAGTAATCTGTGGACTTACCAACAGAGCATTTTGCTATATCTCCCATGGTGAAAATTCCTTGCTCCTCAAGCTTTTTTGCATATCCTTTTCCGATACGCCAAAAGTCTGTTAAAGGTCTATGTTCCCATAAAAAGTGACGATAGCTCATTTCATCCAACTCAGCAATTCTTACACCATTTTGGTCTGCCGGTACATGCTTTGCGCGAATGTCCATAGCAACTTTACACAGATATAGATTTGTTCCAATTCCTCCTGATGCCGTGATGCCTGTCGTGTTAAGCACATCAAGAATCATCCTTGTAGCAAGTTCACGAGCAGAAAGGTTATAGGTTTTCAAGTAATCAGTTACATCCATGAATACCTCATCTATAGAATAAACATGAATATCTTCGGGTGCAATATATTTTAAATAAATATTGTAAATACGAGTGCTGTACTCTATATAATGTGCCATTCTCGGTGTGGCAATAATATAGTC
>DAMAEI010000022.1:32365-45149 GCA_031997345.1 Sedimentibacter sp.
TGGGGAGCATTTCAGTTCGGTATCGCTATAGGAAGACCCGGAAAAAGCTCTACCCGGTGCACTAAGCAGGCGCTTTGCATTTACTTCCTTTACCTTTTGCACAACCTCAAACAGTCTCGCTCTGCCGGAAATACCGTATGATTTAAGAGGAGGAGATACGGCCAGACATATGGTTTTTTCAGTACGGCTTGCATCAGCGACAACAAGATTAGTGTCCAACGGATCAAGGCCGCGTTCCATACACTCTACTGAAGCATAAAATGATTTTAAATCAATCGCAATATAGGTTCTGTTCTTCATGCTTATCTCCTTCACCTCCTCTGAAAAAAATACAAATGTTAATAATATCATATCCACATAGGAATTATAAATCCTTGCGTTTACTCAGCCAATTATATCATAAAATCTCATTTTTTTCGATGTCAATTTCATATTAAATAAAACACAAAATATTATTGTTCTATAGTTGGTTGATTGATTCATCCTTTATCTTTGCCGGATTTCCAGACCTTTTGGCCTTGCTTTCTTCTTCCTGCTTCTCATCTAAAATCAATATATTTATCAAGACTTGGCATATAGTCAAAATGTCCCGATTCATAAAATGAATATTTGCCGTAGCCCTCAGTATCTTTTATGCCATCGTAAGGTTCAAATTTATGCATACATTCTGCAAGCTCAATAAAAAAGGCGAAACCTATTGATCATAAATTGATCAAATATTGTTTATATATGATATTTCAACTCCAATATTAGTAATAAATGTATTTTTAATTTCATAACCACCCGGCAAATAATGGGGATAATATTTCCCATCTAACTCCGCTGGTACATCAGAATTATTGTTTCTGCAATGCTCTAAGGCAAAAATGTAATAGTTAGACAAAGCCAAAGGCACGGAACAAGAGGACATTACTCCTCCATATCCCGTGCCTTTAACACGCCTTGTATCACCGTCAATTCTTTATCACTAAGTGAGTTAAGTGCAAAGTCAATCTGACTGCGTAAATCACTCTTACTATCCTCAGTATTTGGGTAAAAAAATTGGTCAACAGAAATATCAAGCAAGGTCATTAGCTGATAAAAAGTATTAAGCCTTGGGTGTTGCCCCCTGTTCTCTATGTACATTACATTTCGTGGAGAACGGTCAACAAGCTGTGCCAGTTGTTCCTGTGTCCACCCCTTTGCTTCTCTTGCTACTTTTATCGCCTTACCGATGGGACGAAAATCAAGTTTTCTTTCGTCTTGGTACATTTTAATATCACCCCTTATCATTATACATTTCGGGTAATATTATTTGAACGAAGTGTAATTTTATTAACAGTACAGTTTAGCTTCATGTTGATGTAAGGAAATTTTGCTATTATTCGTTGTTCCGTATATAATTGATGTATATTGTTTTGGCGAAAGGAAGTCGATTATATGGATTACATTTCAGTGAAAACTGCTTCAGAAAAGTGGGGCATATCGGAACGGCGGATACAAAAATTGTGCGAAGAAAATCACATTGTAGCTATTGAGAAGTTTGGTCGAGCATGGATGATACCTAAAGTTGCAAAAAAACCCGTTGATGGACGAAAAAAGAAAAAACAATAATGCAGTAGAATTTCTCATATTTCACAGTACGAATCTTTTTCTTCTTTGAAGTTTGAGAGGTAGAATTGTAATTCTACCTCAATTCTACTTATGGTGGGTGTTCTTTTTATATTCTATTAACTATACTTTGATTATAAAAAACAAGGAGGTACATAATGGAACAAGATAAAATTAGCAAGTTCATTGCAAATCAGCGAAAAGAATTTGGCATGACTCAAATGGAGTTTGCGGAAAAGCTCGGTGTAACAAATAAAGCAGTTTCCAAGTGGGAAACAGGTAGATGTCTCCCAGATGCGGCATTATTTTCTGATATTTGTTTATTGCTAAACTGTACGATAAACGAATTCTTCGCCGGAGAAAAAATATCTATTGAACAAATTGAAAAAAAGGCGGAAGAAAATCTAATTAGTATGGCTGTTGAATGCCAAAGACAGAGCAAGAAAACAGACTTGATAGGGTATATTACTGCCCTACTGGCGATTGTCTGCATTTCTATAAACATTAGTGTTGGCGGTATGTGGTTAGAGGGTTCAGCAGTATTCTCAAATTTTATGGTATTACTGCTTTTCACTATCACATGGGGATTTTATATTAGAATAAGTCGTGAAAGTAAAACTTCTCAAATAGTATCTGCGGTGTGTAGCATAATAGTTCTTCTCTCATCGGTATCAGCATTTATTTTAACCTTTTGGGATATTAACCGTAATGTAGTATTTTGGATTGCAATTCCATGTGAAGTGCTTTTTTATGGATTGCGTGTCATTTTAGGATTGAGTCAAATTTATTTAATCACAGCCATTCTATCACTATTTAGTTTTATATTTGTAAAAAATAATTTGAAGAAAATTAGTCAGTAAGGAGGACTGTTATGTATATTTCATTATTTATAGTCGTGATGATTGTTGGTTTTATCATGCTTTTATTACCAACATCAATTATTCAAAAGGCATCTCAACATATGTGGTTTTGCGTTTTTCAGAGACTTGTAGGAGCTATTCTTATCCTTGTTAGTGCAGTATCAATATATGCACTCGCTTCAGGCTCCATAGTTTTACCATTATTCAAATAGTATAAATAGTATAAGTTGCCGCACGACGGCAAAAGAAAAAAACCGTCGTGTTGCAACTCAAACTTGCGTGTCTTAATCTTTACATGGCGGTATCTTAGGAGGTATCGCCGTGTTTTCTTTTGCCCAACCGCTTGGTAAATTATCAAAAAAACATTGCCCAGTTGTGGGACGATTACTGACAGCAACACGAAACTACAAACTACATAACACGAAAAATATATTGTTATGCCCGATTGAGATTTTATGAATTTCAGTCGGGCATTTCTGCGTTTATTGCTCCACGCTGCCATTGCCACCCTGCCGGACAAACAGGCAAAACGCATTTATGCTCACTACTTTTTTGGAATGAGCAAAACGGCTATTGCTAAAGCAGAGGGAGTGAACAAGAGCCAAGTAACACGCTCAATTAGCCGAGGTTTATCGCATCTTGAAAAATATTTAAAAAATATTTTGTAACAGGAGCAACAAACACCTCTTTTTTCAAAAGGTGTGTAAGAGTAATGTTTTTTCTCTGATATGCCTAACAGCATAACTGTTCTTTGACAATTTCATATACGATATTTTGAGTTTTCTTATGAGAATTGACAAGCAAAGTTTGAAATGCTATAATGTACTTATTGTACAAGTACATTATAGCACGAAAGGAGCTTGTTTGTGGAAATTATAATCAGTAGTAACACGAGTAAGCCCATCTATGAGCAGATTACATCGCAGATAAAAGCGATGATTATGAGCGGAGAATTACAAACAGGTGACCCTATTCCATCTATGCGTTCTCTTGCAAAATCAATTCATGTCAGCGTGATTACTGTTCAAAAGGCTTACGAAGATTTACAGCGTGATGGATTTATTGAAACAACAGTTGGGCGGGGGAGTTTTGTATCCGCACAAAACAAAGATTTTTATCAAGAAGAACAACAACGTCAAGCGGAAGAACACTTGCAAATTGCAGCAGAAATAGGTCGAATTGGCAATATACCGTTGGAAAAGTTAATCGAATTACTTTCTTTGTTCTATACGGAGGAGGAATAATATGGACTACATACTCAAACTGGATAATGTGACAAAATCTTATGCAAAATCTGATTTTGTATTAGACAGCGTTTCTTTTGCTTTACCTCACGGTTCAATTATGGGCTTTGTGGGTAAAAATGGAGCAGGCAAAACAACTACGATTGGCTGTATTCTTAACACGCTTTTCAAGGACAGTGGTTCAATCAAACTATTTGGAAAAGAAATGACTGATACTGATGTTGAATTGCGTGAGAATATCGGTGTTGTTTACGATGGAAACAATTATCCAGACTATTTAACAGCACATCAGTTAGCAGATATTATGCGTGGCATATATAAAAATTGGGATGATACTCTGTTTCAAACATACCTTTCTACGTTCCGATTAGGAACAAAGCAAAAGATTAAGACCTATTCTAAAGGAATGACGATGAAGTTGGCGATTGCTGCGGCACTGTCCCATCACCCTAAATTACTTATTTTAGACGAAGCAACCAGCGGATTAGACCCAATTATGCGTGACGAAATGTTAGATGTATTTCTTGATTTTGTTGGACAGGACGACCATTCAATCCTTTTGTCCTCGCATATTACGAGTGATTTGGAAAAAGTGGCTGATTATATTACATTTATTCATAATGGAAAAATTATACTGACTGCAACAAAAGATGATTTGGTCTATCAATATGCCATTATGCGTTGCAAGGAAAGTCAATTTTCTGAAATAGATAAAAGCGATATTGTTGCTTTTCGTAGGCGTGACTATCAGATTGATGTATTAGTGGCAAATGAAAAAGAAGCAAAGCGAAAATATAAGAATATTGTGATAGACCATACAACGATTGATGAAATTATGTTGCTTTTAGTAAAGGGGGAACAAAAATGAAAGGACTCATAAAAAACAACTTGTATGGGGCAATTGGAAATATAAGGTTGTTTCTGCTTATCGACATAGTTTTGATTTTGTTCTTACTTGCAACAGGTAATGAAGCGCTGTTATACATAGTAGCGTTATCAACCACGCCTTTTCTCTCAATGCTTGCTACTACCTGCTTGGTAAAGGAAGAATCCTCAAAATGGTATAAACATAAATTATCCTTTCCCATAACAAGACGTGCCATTATAAACAGTCAGTTTATTCATCATTGTTTCTGGATAATGGTAGGGGTTATCATAGTAATTACTGCTATCGATCTCACTATTCTAATACATGGAAATCTGTATTTTTGCTACAATTTCAGAGATGCTGTTACCGTTGTAGCATCAGGTTTTATTGTTGCACTACTTATTGGTGCATTTGTATATCCAATGCTCTATCTGTTAGGAACTGACCGAGCGGTGGTGATTTTAGCATTGAGTGTAATCTTATCAGTTGGTTTTGTATTTTGGATTTCAACAGTGATAAATTCATTTGTCGAACCACCAATGACAAACGCTCAGTTTTATATGTCCTTATCTATCGAAATTATAGGCGCTTTCATTATCTATGCTCTATCGTATTTCCTGACAACAACAATATTCAGCAAAAAAGAATATTAAATATCTCGTTCTCTGAAAGTGAGGCGATGCCATGAATAGTTCGGAGTGGATACTATGCCCTATAAACTCGTGACAGAATACGGGAAGATACAGTGCTTAAAAACTTCCCTCTCTTTTGCCCTAAGTGCAAACAAGAAACTATTATCAGTGTCGAACAAATGAATATAACAGTTATCAAAGAGCCAGACGCTAAGACGCAGAGCCGATAACCAACGAGATTGAAACTCTTGGTTGTCGGCTCTTATTTTATCTACATAAGCAGGATAAAGGTTGCCACACGACGGCAAAAGAAAAAAAGTCGTGTGACAGCCTCTTTATCCATGCCTTGATTTTCACACGACGATATGGGAGGTATCGCCGTGTTTTCTTTTGCCCAAATGCTTGGTAACTTATCAAAAAAAGCCTTGCCACATTGTGGGACGATTACGGACAGCAACACGAAAATATAAACTACATAACACGAAATAAAGACACCTATGCCCGATTGAGATTTTATGAATTTCAGTCGGGCATTTTTGCGTTTATAATCCCTCGCTGCCGTTCACCTCCCACCGTCCTTTCAAATTCAGCTTTTAACCCAAATTTGAAAGGACGGTAACTATGAAAAAAATAAACTTAAAAGATTACTATGACCATATCGTCATAGATACCTATATTGATATTCCCGACGAAGTGTTTAACATCTTTGAAGAACATCGCAAAGCAAGCCTATCAAAGCAAGATACGCTACCACAAAGCCTACTACTCGCTTGACCGTGGTGATGGTATTGAACACAATGCCTTATTTGTGTCCCTCTCGCCTGATGAGATTTACGAACGCAAGCTCCACGATATGACACTCCGGCTTGACAGACTATATGACATCATCGTAGAGCTTGAAGAAAAAATCGAGGACGTAAAGCTACGCCGCAAGGCTGTGGAGCAGGATGCCATTACCTTGGAGAACATCTACACTCTGTTGGCAAACTTCGATAAGGTATATGACAAAATCAGCGATGAAGAGAAAAATCTCTAATTTCTTCGCTAATTAAAGAAATAGAGATTTTCCCATGTGATGAATCAGAGCTACCTCTGAAGTCAATTTTATTCAATTTTCCGGTGTATAAGGACGGTGGAGATGTTTACGAATTTTTGTGGGACAAAAGTACGCACGTCTCAACATGATACGTCATCGGAAACATATCAACACACTGAACCTTCTCAACCTTATACCCATTCTCCAAAAACACCGGCAAATCCTTTGCCAAAGAGGTTGGTTTGCAGGAGATGTAGATGAAGGTTTCCGGTTTGTAGTCAATTATTTTTTGGATGGCCTTTGGGTGGATGCCTTCGCGGGGCGGGTCGAGGACTATGATGTCGGGGGTGTCCTGGAGGTCATCTATCTTTTTGAGGACGTCGCCGGCTATGAAAGTGCAGTTGTCCAGGCTGTTGAGCTTTGTGTTTTCATTGGCCTTTTCAACAGCTTCTTCCACTATTTCGATGCCTATTACCTTTTTTGCGGTAGGGGCAAGTATCTGGCCTATGGTTCCTGTGCCGGAGTAAAGGTCGAATATGGTCTTATCCTTTGTTGTTCCTATGAAGTCTCTCACTATGGAGTACAGTTTTTCTGCGCCCAGAGAATTTGTCTGGAAGAAGGAGAAGGATGAAATGTTGAATTTTAATCCTAATAGCTCTTCCACTATGGTGTCCTCGCCGTAGAGGATTTTCTGAGAGTCAGCTTTTGCTGCGTCGGCTGTTCCGTCATATATGGAATGGGCGATGCATTTTATGGCTCCTTTCAGGTTCAGACCGAGAATCAGGTCCGTGAATTCCTTTTCGTTCAGGGTGTCCTGACTTGATGTAATCAGGTTTATTAATATTTGTCCCGTCTTTTCTGCTTTTCTTACCAATAGGTATCTTAAAAAGCCAATATTAGTTATTTTATGGTAGTATGTCTTATTATTTCCTTGGAAATAGTCTAAAATACGACATAGAATCTGTCGAAAATCGCTGTCTACGATGGAGCATTCTGTTGTGGTCACTATGCTGTGAAAGCTGTTTCTTCTGTGCATTCCTAGCGAGAGAGGCCCGTCCTTTACTTCGTCGCCGAAGGAAAATTCCATTTTGTTTCTGTATTCTGTTTCCTTGGGGCTTGGCACGATGGGAAGAAATTCATAGTCTTCCTGCAGTATTCCGTCTAAAATTGATTTTACTTGGGATTCCTTGATTTTAAGCTGCTTTTCATAGGGGACATTCTGGTAGGTGCAGCCGCCGCAAAGGTTGAAATGGGGGCATTTAGGCTCCTGCTCGTAGTCGGCGGGCTCTATGACCTCTATTACTTTTGCCTCGGCACTTTCTTTTCTTGACCTGCTTATTTTTGCTCTTACCTTTTGTCCGGGAAGTGCATTTTTTATCTTTATCTTTTTACCATCGTGGACTGCAGATGCCACGTTGGGGAAATTTAAGTCATTTATGGTTATCTCGATTATATCGTTCTTTTTCATTTGTACTCCTAATAATATATTAAACGACCGCCGCGGGCAGTTATGCCGGAGGCAGTCGCTGTGTTACAGGCTCAATAATCTCTCGGCCATTTCATTTATTGCCAGCGCGGCTTCTCTGCCCGGTCTCAGGTTTGAATAGTCTCCTGTGTAGTGAATCAGACCGTAGGCTGGATAATTCTGCGTGGACAATAAATTTGACGGAACAGGAATGGCTGTCATACCAACGTGCTGCCCGAAAATGCTTATGGCATTCAGGCACATGTCTCCGCCGCCCTCTGTGGTTCCGCAGGTTGTGAAGGCAAACAGCTTTTTGCCCCAGAATGCAGCCTCAGCCCAGTAAGGCGAGAATGAATCCATAAATGTCTTCATTGCTCCCGAAACATTGCCGTAATATGTGGGGGAGCCCATTATTATAATTTCGCTGTCTAAAAGCTTATCAACCTTCGCTTCCTCTAAGCTCAGCATTTCTTTTTTATATTGGCCGGCAACTGCAAATTCCTTTGCCAGCTCCTCGTAATTAGGGTCATTGACTCTTAAAAGCTGTGCATCAGCTCCCTGTTTTCGAAATGCTTCGTAAAATTCCTTTGCCATGAGGTAGCTGTTTCCGCATACGCTGTGAAATACTATAGATACTTTTCTGCTCATTAATTTCTGCTCCTTATTTTACATCTGTTTAAATAGCTTTCGCTTTCGTCTGCGAACAGGCAGCTCAGGTAATCTTCAACCTCAACTGCTGTTTCCATGTTCAGAGTGCCTTCGGCTATCTTTTCCATCTCTTTTTTATCCAAACTTCTTATTATATATCTTGAACTGAGTATTGAAGGGGAATTCATGCTGAATTCATCCAATCCCATTCCTAAAAACACCGGCACCAGCTTGGGGTCTCCGGCAGCCTCGCCGCACATTCCAACCCATATGCCCGCCTTGTGGCCATTGTCTATTATACCCTTTATGAGGCGCAGCAATGCGGGGTGGTACTGGCTGTATAAATGTGACAGCCTTGAATTCATCCTGTCAACCGCCATTGTATACTGTATGAGATCATTGGTTCCGATGCTGAAAAAATCAACCTCTCTTGCCAATAAATCCGATATGATTGCCGCAGAGGGTATTTCAATCATAATTCCTATTTCAATATCTTTTTTGAACGGAATTCCTTCCTTTGAAAGCTCCTTTCTTGCCTCGCCCAGTATTTCCTTGGCGTCCTTGAGCTCCCTCATGGTTGAAATCATGGGAAACATTATTTTAACATTGCCGTAAATGCTGGCCCTGAGTATTGCTCTGAGCTGTGTTCTGAAAACATCCACATTGCCAAGGCACAGCCTTATTGCCCTGTAGCCCAGGAAGGGGTTCATTTCCTTCGGTATATCAATATATGGTACATTTTTGTCTCCGCCTATGTCCAGCGTCCTTATGATTACTGGCTTATCTCCCATTTTCACAAGAACCTCTTTGTATTCCTCGAATTGTTCATCCTCGGATGGCTGGCTTTGGCGGTTCATAAAAATAAACTCGCTTCTGAAAAGCCCTATTCCCTCGGCGTCATTTTCCAGCACCATATCCACATCATGGGGAGTTCCTATGTTGGCTGAAAGGTTGACTCTGAAGCCGTCCTTTGAAATTGTGGGAAGTCCTATTTGTTTTTTAAGCTCATTGTTTATTTCGTCTAATCTATCTTTTTTCTGAATATAGTAAGATAATTGCTTTTCGTTGGGATTAATAAGTACCTTTCCGGTTTTGCCGTCACATATGACGGTGTCGTTGTTTTTTATTTTCTGGGTTATATTTTCAAGCCCCACCACTGTGGGGATTCCCATTATTCTTGCGATGATTGCTGCGTGAGATGTCTTTCCGCCCATTTCTGTTATCATGGCGGCAACCTTGCCTTTTTCAAGCTGTGCGGTGTCCGAGGGCGTCAAATCCTTGGCAACGATTATGGAATTGCTGTCCAGCATTGAATAATCAGCCGTTTCCACACCTGACAAAATATTAATGACTCTGTTCATGACGTCCTTAATATCCTCTCCTCTTTCCCTCAGGTATTCATCCTCGATTTTATCAAACATTTTTATGTAATAGTCAGAAACCTCTTTTAAGGAATACTCGGCATTTATTTTCTCGTCAAGGATTTTCGATTCCACCTCTGAAATAAATGCTTCATCCTCCAGCATCATTTCATGGGACTTGAATATCTGAGCTTCCTTTTCACCGATTTCGTTAAGGGTTTTTAAATATATTTCATTTAACTGGTCTTTTCCGAGTTCAACTGCATTTCTGAATCTTTCAATTTCTTTCTCAGCATCACTGACATAAGTCTTGTTTATATCCATAAATTTCTTTTCAATTACAAAAGCTTTGCCTATCCCAATTCCCGGCGAAACACCTAAACCCTTCATATGACTTCCTTTTCAGTTTAATAAACTGACCTTTCTTTTGCAATAATGATAATTCATTTGACAGATACTTTATGCCCAATATATAATATTATATTACTTAAAACAAGCTATTGTCAACGGATAATACTGCAATTTCAACATCTTTGTTGGTAATGTTTTCATTGTTGAATTTCCAGTGTTCTGTTTTCGAACATAATTTATCTTTTAAAAAATAATTTTTAATACCACTTTTTATTTCATAATTAACTATATTTATTATAAAAACTTATTTTATAAAGGAGCTGTGTGATGAAAAATATTCAAATAAAAGAGCTGGAGTTCATGGCAGGCAATCCTAAAATATGTGTGCCCCTGACTGGAACAGATGAAGAACAGATACTGCATGACCTTGAATCTCTTAAATCCCTCGATTTTGACCTGATAGAGCTGAGGATTGACCATTATAATCATGTGGATAATTTTGAAATGGTGAGAAAGCTCCTGGGAGCTGTACGTGAAAATTGTGAAAAACCCCTGCTTTTTACCTTCAGAACAAGCCGTGAGGGCGGTGTACATGAGATGTCAGAGGAAAAATATTTTGAACTCAATCGCCTCGCTGTTGAAAGCGGCTTTGTGGATTTAATAGATGTAGAGCTTTTCAGCTCGGAGGAACAGATAAAAGGTGTGGTATCACATGCTCATGAAAATGGTGTGGGTGTGGTAATGTCCAGCCATGATTTCCATAAGACTCCGCCAAAGGAGGAAATTGTGAGACGCCTTGTAAAAATGCAGGATTACGGCGCTGATATAACCAAGATAGCACTGATGCCAAACTGTGAGGAGGATGTACTCGTCCTCATGGCGGCCTCTTTGGAAATGAAAAATGGAAAGGCTGACCGTCCATTCATTACGATGTCCATGGGCGCATTAGGCGCCATAACGAGGCTCACAGGAGATTTGTGCGGCTCATGCCTAACCTTTGCGTCGCTGAACAAGGCGTCTGCTCCCGGACAGATGGGTGTTAATATCACGAGAGAGATATTGAATTTACTGAAAATACAGTAGTACAAGAAAACTCCTACAAATACAAAGCGGTATGAATAATGACTATTCATACCGCTTTTATATTTACAGTGCTGTATTACATTATCTTTTCAAGCTTCATTCCTGTATCAACACCATTCAGGTTTTGAACCTCCATGGAACTGTCGCCTGTTTTTTCTATGATGTCTGCCAATGTTTCGCTCTTAATAAAATCTTCAAATACATTTACAGCATTCTCTATTTCTTCCGGACCGTTGTAGAAAATCTGGATTCTGTCCATCATTTCGTATCCGTTGTTCTTTCTCATCTGCTGAACCTTGGAGATGAATTCGCGGGCATATCCCTCGTTTATCAGTTCCTCTGTCAGCTCTGTATCTATGATTGTGAACAGATTGTTGCCTGTTGATACGTCATAGCCTTCTTTTGCGGAAATACGGATGTCAAGTATTTCCTCGTTTAGCTCAACTGTCTGATCATTTACGGTGAATTCGTACTTCTCACCTGACTGCACCTTTGTTATTATCTCTGCCGCATCTGCCTTAGCTAGCTCTGCTGCAAATGCCTTAACATTGCTTCCAAGCATTGGGCCTGCTAGCTTGAAGTTTGGTTTCAGGGAGAAATCCATGAATTCGTTGAGGTCATGCTCGAATACTACATCTTTTACGTTCAGCTCTTCCTTTATTAACGGAACAAGGTCCTCGATGAGGGTCTGGTATTTTCCGTCGATGTGGATTCTTCTGATCGGCTGTCTTACCTTAATTTTTGCATTTTCTCTTGATGCTCTGCCAAGCTTCACAAGGTCCTTCACAAGGTCCATTCTCTTCTCAACATTTTCATCTATGAGCTCTTCATGAACCTCAGGATAATAGCTTATGTGTACGGATACTTCTCCTGTCAGGTTTCTGTATAGTTCTTCTGATAAATACGGAGCAAAAGGAGCTGTCAGCTGTGCAACGCCAACCAGTATTTCATAGGTTGTGTTGTAAACGGCTTTTTTGTCCTCAGTAAGCTCTGTTACCCAGAATCTTCTTCTTGAACGTCTGATGTACCAGTTGGACAAATCTTCATTCACGAAGTCCTGAATTGCTCTTACGGATTTGTTGTGGTCATATACGTTCATACTTTCTCTCACGTATTTAACCAAGTTGTTGAACTTTGATATAATCCATCTGTCAAGCTCCGGTCTGTCCTTGTATTCTACAAAGAATTCGCTCGGATCTATTGAGTCTGTATTTGCATACAGCGCAAAGAATGTATACACGTTCTTCATTGTGCCGAAGTACTTGCTGAGCACTTCCTTCAGGCCGTCCTCGTCAAATCGTGTTGGTGACCATGCAGGCGATACGTACAGCAGGTACCATCTCAGCGCGTCGGCGCCGTATCTGTCAAACAGGTCAAATGGGTCAACTGTGTTTCCTCTTGATTTGGACATTTTCTTGCCGTATTTGTCAAGTATCAGGTCGTTAACCAACACTCTCTTGTATGGTGATTTGCCCATTACAAATGTTGAAATTGCTATAAGTGAATAGAACCATCCTCTTGTCTGGTCTATTCCCTCACATATAAAATCAGCAGGAAACAAATCATCAAATTTTTCCTTGTTTTCAAACGGATAGTGCCACTGAGCATATGGCATTGCACCCGAGTCAAACCAGCAGTCGATAACG
>DAMAEI010000023.1:0-2643 GCA_031997345.1 Sedimentibacter sp.
TTACAGATGCCGATGCGGCATTTACTTTACTTTCCCATGCAAAATTATTTGTTTTCGGCAAATTAATTGTTACAATTGCATCATTTATACCTTCAATTGTTTTAATAGAATCCTGAAGTCTCTCTTGAAGCTGAAAAATTTCATACTGTCTTTTTTCATAATCCGTAGTCATAAAATCAATATTTTTTATGAATACGTCATAGTTAGTTCCCGTACGCGGATGACCTGCCTGTGCCAGCTGCATTCTCAGCACGCTTTCACTGTCTTTAGGAATTAGTATGTTTCCGCTTTTTTCATATTTATAATCAACATTGTTTTCTTGGAGCTGCCGCATTACTTCGACGGTTTCTTCCTCATCTATGTTGCTAAAAAGAACCACATAGTCCTTTCTGTTAAGTATGAGTGTGATTACAAGCGCAAGTGCTAACACACCCGCTACCCCGCCTATTACAAGCTTTTTTATCTTTGCGCTGAGTTTTCCCCAAAACTCTGTTGTATTCTTCCAAACATTCTTAAATTGTTCCGCCATTTATAGCTCCTAAGTATTGTATGAGAACCGCTATACTCCCATACGCATTATTTCATTATATGCATCTAACGCTTTGTTTCTGAGTTGTACAAGCAAATCCAAAGACATCTCGGATTTTCTTGTATTTATCATAAGACTGTGCAAATCATCACTTTCACCAATCGAAAGCTTGTATATGTCTTCGTCAACCTTAGCTTCCGCTTCAACATAATTTTGAAGTGCATCGTCAAAGATTGATTTAAACGAAATCTCACTCTTCTGATTTGCAGCTTTATTTATTTCTCCTGCTTGATTTAAACTTTTAATTGGCTGAATCGGTTCAATAAACATACTTACCTCCCGATTTCCAATGCTTTGACTGCCATTTGCTTCATTGTATTCAATGCTGCAAGATTTGCCTGATACGCTCTGTAGGATTCCATCATATCAATTGTTTCCTTGAGAGAATCTACATTGGGCAGTCTAACATATCCATTTTCGTCGGCATCAGGATGCTCCGGATCATAAGAAAGCTTAAATTCACTTGGATCTTCCAATATTTCGGTAACCTCAACCCCATTTGCTTCATAGTCACTGATATTCCTGATCATCATATTTCTGAAATCTGACGTTGACGAAAGCACTACCATCTTTCTTCTGTAGGGATCTCCGTTTTCTGTCCTTGTAGTATCAATATTAGCTATATTTTCGGATATAATATCCATTCTCAGCCTCTGAGCTGTAAGTCCCGATCCGCTGATATTTAAGGATTGCAAAAAAGACATACACTACCTCCTGTTATTTTTTACCTTCTGAGATTACGGATTTCAATTTTGAAAAGTACGAATTAACCTCAGTAACGGTATACATGTATTGCAGTTGTGTTTTCGCAAGCTGCAGATTTTCCTTTTCTCTGTCAACATTGTTTCCGTCAAGCCTCAAGGATTGATCTTTATTTTCTTTTACTATAATATTGCTGGAATTAATTTGCTCGTTGATTTCTGATGTGGTTTGTTTGCTTGAGCCTTCCAAATTTGCTTTTAACATAGTTTCAAAATCCACAAATTTGCTTTTATAGCCCGGTGTAGAATAGTTTGCTATGTTTTCCATTGTGATTTGCTGTCTGAGCCATAGACCGTCTAATCCCCTATTAAGAATGTTTAAGTTTGTATTGTTAAAAATCTTCATCCCCGCCTCTTTTCGGCCAAAAAGAGTACAAAAATATAATTTATCATGGTTGCACGATAAATTATATACATTGTTATATATAATCATTATCAGCAACTGGCAACCATAGATTACTCCTTAGGCCCTGTAGTTTTGTGTCGCTGTCTTTCGACAGTTTTACCGTAAAATTTATGAATTCCGACATACCGGAAACATATGGCTATTATATCCGAAGATATTCCAAAATGCAAGCTTTTTTGACATTTTTGTATTATGTGAGCAATGAATTAATATTCATTTTCCACAAGCAGACGCATGAATTTATATGAGCGGTGTATCTTATAGTTTTTCTCCGCCCTCTTGTCAATCACATGATTTCTTCAATAAAAAAAACACGAATGTCGCATAAATATCCGTGTTTGTAAATATAGTAAAGGCGAATATACAAAGCCATACAAAAACAAGCCAAAAATCTTATAAAAAAATCTTTTTTATATTTTTTCTTTGATTTTTAACTGATTTTTTATATTGTTCAGACTGTTTTTGTTTATTTTTTCCGAAGCAACCTTATTAAACTCACAGGTTTCCACCAATTCTTTTCTCGTAATCTTAATATCTTTCGGAGCATTGATTGCTATTTTAACCTTATCCTGAGAAATTTCAGAAATAATAATTTCAATATCATCACCAATCATTATTGATTCTGATACTTTCCTTTTTATTACTAACATCCACCCCCCTCCTCAGCTACCATTATTTTGTATCTGAGTGGATAAGTGTTCTGAAGTATGACCTGCTTTGCCGTCTTTGTAGCCGGATTAATTGCAATAGGGCTTTTCAGATTTACTACAGAGTCTCTTATATCTTTTTTGATTATTGCAATTGTAAGAAATTTTAATTCTGTTTCGTCTCCAACCCCAAGTTCTTCCAAATCCTCTTCATTCAAATCAGGATTGTAGTTTCTGAAT
>DAMAEI010000023.1:2752-22060 GCA_031997345.1 Sedimentibacter sp.
ACGGGTCTATAAGAATAAATGACAGCTCCACATCATCCAATGACTGCAGAAACATAATATCATCGGCAGGGTTATCCTTTAGCAGCACATAGCTTTTTTTATCCTCAAACCCATACATTCCGCATATGAAATTAATTATGTCATTTTCCTGTACTTCTATTTCTCCAAAATCTCTCGTTGTAATTTTCATTTTTTCGTTATACAAGAGTATCTATCTCCTTATAATTAGGATTCGCACTTGGTGGCACAAAAATTGGGGTACCTATATAATTTATTTCTACCCTTGGATATTCTTTAACCACAAACTCAACGCTGCCCGGTATGAAATTTATCATCGGTCTTTCCACATTCCAGTCGAAATCAAGTTTGTCCATTTCAAAGCTCATCGATATTCCGCCCATTTCCCACGAAATATCCGGGCCAGTGGATGGAATAAAGCCCATGCCGAATTCCACATCACTGAAAAACCTTCTCATGGCTAATTCAGGAATAGGATTATCCATTATGCCGATATCAAGCATCAGATTGCCTTCCCTTGCATACGCAGCTGTTGCTTCATATCCGGCCTTAATACCTTTTTTAGCATAGTCCTCCACAGAGCGCATTGCACTTTTTATCCCTGCGGAGTACCTTGCTTCAACCGTATCAATGTTTAATTTAATGGGCTTCATCTCCATTTGAATTCCGCCCTTGTCTCTTCTCATCTCAAATGTGGCATTTGTTGTTGCGATTTCATACTTTGCATGGTTTACTTTGAGTTCAACGGACATGGGAATGGACTTTATTTCTAAAAGTGGTCCCAGCATATTAACACCTCTTTTCTATTTCATAAAATCAATGAAGCTGTTCTCAAGTATTTTATTTCCCATTGACAGGGCCGCATTGTAGGAATATTTTTGCATCATGAATTCTGTAATCGCTTTAGTTGGATCTGCAAGCTCCACCTCAACAAGCTTCTCATTCAAATTAAACAAGCTATCATCATTGCGGACCTTCAAAAAATCCAGATAATTTGTTTTTGCGCCTATATCCGTAAGATTCACCAGAACCTGCTTCTTCTGTTCCTCAAATTTCTCTATGTATGGAGTTATGTTATCTAATGAGTAGTCTGGTTTTCTGAACTCCGCCTTCATTCCCTCTATAAGAGAATAAAGGTCATTCGGCATACCTGAACCGTCTACTCCGTAGCGCATGAATTTAAGTCCAGACATTGACACATTAAATGCTGTATCAGGCACCAGTGTTCCGCTTGAATCAAACTTAAGTCCAAGCCCTAAATCCATATCTATGTTTTCTTTTTCTAATTCCTTCAATTTATCTTGAACTGCAGGGTCAGGGTCGTTTAATTTAAGTCCTTTAAAGAGTAAGTTCCCGTTAGAATCCACAGTAAACGGAATTTCGTCCTTACTTGTTCCTCCAAATACATACTTATCCTCAAATTTTCCATTTAAAGCAGTAAGTATAGTTTTTTGGAGATTTTCAAGCTCCTTGGCAATTATTTCTCTTTCCTCAGCGCCCATTGTGCCTGTTATTCCTTTTAAATACGAATTATACACCTTTTCCATACTGTTATGTACCTGTGTCAGGTTCGTTTCTGCAGTGGTAAAGAGAGAATCTGCATCCTGAATGCTTTTTTCATACATTTCAGAAGCTCTGTATTCTCTTCTGAGCTTGTAAGCCTTAATAGCAGACACAGGATCCTCTGAACCTTTGAAATACTTTCTGCCTGTCTCCACCTGCTCGCGTATTCTGTCCAATGAAACAGTAGCATTGTTTAAATTTCTGACATATTTCTTTGTCATCATACTCGTTGTTATTCTCATGTTATCACTCCTTACATTCTGTTAATAAGCGTTTCAAGCATTTCATCCAATGTTGTCATAAGCTTTGCCGCCGCATTGTAGGATTTGCTGTATTGCAGAAGGTTTACACCTTCCTCGTTCATATCCACTGACGACATGCTGCTTCTTGCAAATTCTATCTGATATCTGTTATTTGAATAAGTTTTATAGGATGTTTCTGTCTCTTTTACCTGCAAATCCAATCTTGTTATGGTATGTGTCATAAACTCCTGAAATGTTCCTTCAAAAATTCTTGTTCCTGGTGCAGCCTCAAATGTTTCCGTAGTGCTGAAAGCTGCAATAAATCTCAGTAGGTTGTCTCTTCCTCCTGTATTGTCGTCTCCTATTTTCTGCTTAATCGTATTCGTTATATAGGAATCTGTCGCTTTTGCCCAGTCCTGAGAAATTTTTATATTTCCGGCGGTTATACCCGATGTACTTCCGTCATCTCCGTTTACAAATAAATCTTTAGTTTTCCATGTTGCTACGCTGCCATCAGAATTAAATGTATCAGGCTCCCTGTTCAGTTCATTCATTCTATCCGCAAATTTAGCCGCCAAGGTGTTAATTAGACTGTCATAGTACAGCACACCCTTTGATTCATCAAAAGGACCCGGTGTAGATGAAGCAAATCCTCCCCTGCCGTTTAAAAACTGAAGATATCCGTTAATTTTTCCATCATTCATCTCTGATGTTATGTCTGCAACTTCTCTTGTGCCGCTGCCAGTGGTCATGATGTTGTTCGGATCGGACGGATCATTAGTCACAATATTTATCTTTACTTGCTTTGATGCTGTCTCCTCAACCTCTATCTTAGCCCTTTTGTTGTTATCTACAAGCATTGTACCCGATTGCTTAAGCTTAATGGACATAACATCAATTGTTCTTCCTCCGCCTATGGGCTCCGGTGTTAACTCAACATCTATATCGAGGTATTCGGAAAGCTCGTCTATAAGGAGGTTTCTTTCATCGTTAAGCTCCAGAGCCGGATTTCCTGCTATGTTGTTTTCTTTTATTTCCTGATTCAGCTTTGCAATATTATCCAATAACTGATTTACCTTTACAACAGCTCCATCTTCGAGATAGCTCATCTGCTGATTTCTGATGGTATCTATCTGGCTTGAATAGTTGTTAAACATCTGAGCAAGCATCTGTGCAGATGTTCTTACAACACCTTCGATAACAGGGTCTGAAGGACTACCTGAAAGAATGCGGAACTGTGCAAGCAAATCTGAAAGCTGAGTCTCTATTCCATCCCTAAGAGTCTCGTCGAGCACACCTGCCAGATCGCTCAATGCATCAAGCTGCACATCCTGGCTTCCCGCTTTTGCAGACTGTGCACGATATCTGAGGTCAAGAAACGGATCTCTGAATTGGCTCACGCCATTTGCCTGAACACCCTGACCTATTGTAAATCCCGGCATTCCATATTTTAAATTTCTTGCGTTTATGGAAACAGAGCTTATATCAAGGCGCTGCCTTGTATAGCCTGTGGTATTTATATTTGATATATTTTGCCCAACCACATCCATGGTAATCTGGTTTACCTTCATGGCACTAGTGGCCACTTTATATCCTAAAAAAGTTGGTCTCAGCATTTTTTTCTCCTTACTATATTTTCTTGGAAATTATCAGGCTTTTACCTCTGCTATCCTTAGTGTCTTTGTTGGAGTATGTATTCTCTTTTTCCCCCAGCATGCTCATTACTTTGTCCACTCTGTGAAGTCTTACCTCAAGCATGGTCCTGCATGCATCGTTTATTTTTTTTATTTCTGCAATCTTCCTCTTAAGCTCTTCGCATATTTCTATCATACGAGGCTTGTTTTCAATGTCGGATAATTCTGCTATTTCACTGAGGGTTTTTTCTCCAAAACCCATTGCTTCAAGCATTTTCTCTCTATTCTGCTCAAGGCCTCTCATTTTCATGTAACAGGCCTGTTCCCTTGAAACTACCACATCCAAGGCATTTATGTCTGCTTTTACCACAGCATCGTATTTTTCATGCTCTAACTCTAGAAGATTATCATACAATACAGCACTTTCTTTGAGCAAGTCATATAATGAATTCATATATTACCTCATCTTATTTCAACAGATTTCGAACTATTTCCTTCACGTCTATTTTGTAATCGTTGTTTTCCAAGCTGATTTTGATTTTATTTATTTTATCAGCCTTTGTTTCTTCGCTAATTTGTAATACCAACTCTTTTTTTACGTCAGAAATATCACCGATGTTGTCATTTGACGCCTTAATCTTTATATCTATTACATCATATTTTTTTGCTTTTACAGTCTCTTCACTCTTAATTGCCTTAGGATTGCCCTTATAGCCCATGTAGTTGTTAATGTTCTGAATCTTCATAATTTTTCACCTGCTTACTTTTTCTTAATATAATATTCGGCATAATGTTCAAAAAATTTAGCGGCTATAAGTATTTATGCCATGCTCATAATTCTTTCTTCATCTAATATCAAAAATACGTCACTGTTTTTTTGCCCTTTTGCAACTCCCTTTATGAAGCTGCTTTTATACATTTTTCTTATTTCTTCGGTTTCTTCAAAGATTGTAATATTTTCAACAGATAAAACCTCGTCAACAATAAGACCTGCAAAAGAATTGTCTTTTTCTAATACAATGACCATTCCTTCTACATCTTTTTGCTCTTCTTCCTCTTTAATATCTTCATTTTTAGTAGAGAGCTTAAACAGCGCTTTTAAGTTTATCAACGGTACAACATTTCCTCTGAGGTGTATAAGTCCTGACATATAATTTGCAACATTAGGCACAAATGTCATTTCCTCAGGTTTTATTACTATTGAAGTGATAAGCTTGCTGTTTACCGTGTACAGGTTGCTATTCAGCTTAAAAATCAGCCACGGGAATTCAATATCCTCAAATTCTTCTATATTTTCGTAGTCCATGTTAGTCTCCTTACTAAATAGTTTGTGATGAAGCAAGCTCAAAATGCCCCACCAGTCCTTTTAAAAGCTCTGCCTGTTCGCTAAGCTCTGTGCTTGCTGCCGCGCTTTCCTGTGCAGTTGCCGAATTTGTCTGAACAACTGCAGATATTTGCTCAATTCCTGTTGTTATCTCCATTATGGAATCCGCCTGCTCATTGGATGCCAATGTTATCCCATCCACCAGCTTCACAGATTCATTAATCATTTTAACCATGGAATTGATTGATGTCTTTGTCTCATCTGCTATCTTTGTACCTCTGTCAACAGATTTAATGGAATTCTCAATTAAGAATGCTGTGCTCTTTGCAGCCTCTGCGCTTTTTGAAGCAAGATTTCTCACTTCATCCGCCACCACCGCAAATCCCTTGCCTGCTGAGCCTGCTCTCGCAGCTTCAACAGCAGCATTCAGCGCCAGAATATTCGTCTGGAATGCTATATCATCAATCGCCTTAATTATCTTGGATATTTCATTTGTTGAATCTTTTATATCGTACATAGCTTCTGTCATAAGCTCGAACTGTCTGCTGTTTCCTTCTACTCCCTTGGCAGCATTTTGGGTTATCTTGCTTACATTGTTAGAATCCTCAGCATTATTTCTTACCTTTTCAGAAACTTCACTTATTGTTGCGGACAATTCTTCAATTGAGCTGGCCTGCTGAGATGCCCCCTGAGAAAGTGCCTGCGCTCCTCCAGATACCTGCTCCGAACTGTTTGAAACCTGCCATGCAGCCTCATTAATTTTAAAAAGAGTATCGTTGAATGATGACAATATTTGCTCAATTGATTTTTTTATGGATGAAAAGTCTCCTATAAAATCCATTTCAACTGAAACAGCCAGGTTTCCCCCTGCTATTTCATTAAGCGCCCTGTCGATTTCACCCACATACCGCTTAAGAGTTTCCACAGTATTGCTCATTGCCCTAGTTGCCTCACCGAACTCATCGTTTGAATGATGATTTACCGCATAATTCAAATCCCCGCTGCTGATGGCATTTGCAGCATCAGATATTTCTTTGATAGGTTTTGTTATCTTTTTAGTAACTAATGCCCCAAGTATGATTGAAACTATTGCACCCGCTACTAGAAAAAGTGCTAACACTATCATTGAATTACCGCTAGCTTTATTTGATTCATTCACAAAATTAGTAGCAACTATATCAAGGTTCTTGCTTACCTCATCCATGGTATAGTTAATAGAAGCTAAAACAGGAATCATTTCATCATTCAATACATTTAAAGCCTGTGTGCTTCTGTTTTCGTTCAAAAGGTTTATGAGCTTTTCGCTTATTTCTGTAGTCTGCTTAAGCTCATTCTCCAATTGCTGAACAACCGTTGGAAATTGAGTGAGGTCTTCCTTCAGAAGTAGAAAGGATTCATTTGCCTGCCTAATGCCTTCAGCTATTTCAGATGTATATTCTTTGACCTGAGTTCTGCTTGTAGTTGTGGTTGACCTGTAAATTGCCCTTTCTGCATCGCTCAGTCCCATCTTAGTCCGCCAGGATAAAACCTCTGCTTCATAGCACTCATCGTAAAAATTATTTACCTCTGCAGCAATTTCATTGATATTCATAAGTGCAACACTCATTGACACAGCAAATATCAATAAAATTGCTCCAAAGCAAAGACCCAGTCTATATGCAATTTTAAAATTGCCTGTTTTTATTTTACTTGATTTTAAATTGTTTAATTTGAACTTACCTTTTTTTCCACCCGATTTCATTTTTTTTAATTTAAACTTCATACATTGCCCCCTGCAATATTATTCAATATTTGTTATAAACTCCAATTCTCTTTCATTAAGCATTTTCTTTATATTCATGATTAATACTATTTTGCTTTCAATCTTAGCGATTCCTGTAATGTATGTATTAACGTAGTCTGCACTCATTTTTGGCGTTACTGAAATATTTTCCTCATATATCTCAGTAACTTCATTGACGGAGTCAACTATGAAACCGATGTAGGATTCATTGATGTTCGTAACAATTATGCATGTCCTTTCATTATATGGCGCCTCTTCTTTTTTCAACCTGAGTCTCACATCTATGATAGGGATTATTATTCCTCTAAGGTTTATGACACCCTTGGCATATTCAGGAAACTCTGGCACTTCAGTTATTTCCTGAATACCTACTATCTGCACAACATCTGAAATTGAAATACCAAACAACTGATTTTCAATAAAAAATGTAAGGAATTTGTTTTTCAGTGTGTCTTCACTTAAATTTTCGAACTCATTGTTTATTATATGCTGCACGAATATCACCTCATTATATTATTATTTCGTATTTGATATCGTCATATTTTAAGAAAATTTTAGCATAATATTAAATTAATTAATGTCTCGGGTTCTTTCTTACTGTAAGGGCGGCCTTTATTACTTCTGTGGTTATCTCGCTTCCTATATCCTTCAAGCTGCTATGAATTTTAATTTCTATATCTTTCCTTGAGGCAACCATGTACATTGGCTTTAAGTTGTTGAGAGCAATTGCTACGATATCTTCCTTACACCTGTCACATCTGCAGCAATTCATCTTTTTAAGCGTTGCTTCAAGCTTGCTGAGCACTAATTTTTCTGTTACATTATATAGAATAACTTCATTTTTTTCCTCTTTTCTAATGTTCAATTCCTTATTTTGAAAAACCGATACAGTATTAGCAGTATTTTCGGATTGTCTTGCCGCAGAGGCCCCTTGTTCCTCCTCACCCTGTTCCCCTTCGCGCTTAGGGCTGGTGGGCATTATCTTTTTATACATAGATTCTCTGTCAAAAGCTTTTTTAACCTTAGCCATACTATAAACCTCTACCAATAAGCTCTTCAATTAATTCTCTATAATCCTGGGCGGCAGCGTTTTTTGGAGCATAGCTGAATATATCCTGCTGGTTAGTCTGTGCCTCCATTATTGCAACGCTGGATCGAATTGTTGAATTGAATATGCTTGTATTCAGCTGCTCTGCTATGAGCTCCGCCGTTCCTTTTATTTCTCTGCTCAATACCGTTCTCTTATTATATTTTGTAAGCACTATGCCTTCAACCTTTACATTGGGATTGCAATATTTCCTTACCCTGTCAATTGTTTCAGACAGCTGCGCTATCCCCTGCAGGCTGAATATGTCAGCAAGCATGGGAATGATTATATAGTCTGACGCTGTAAATGCATTCACGGTCAATATGCTCAGCGCAGGCGGAGTGTCAATAAAAATATAGTCATATTTATCTTTAACCGTGTTCAATGCCTCCTTAAGCAGATATTCCCTACCGGTCTGTGTGAACTCAAGCTCAATGCCACTCAATAGAATATTGGAGGAAATGATATCAAAGGAAGGCAACTTCTGAATCGAAAATGACGTCTTTGCTTCCCCTTTAAGTATCTCATAAATTGTCGGACAGTCTTCAGTCTCTGCACCCGAGCTGAAGCTTAAATTGGACTGAGGATCCAAGTCCACACATAAAATTCTATACCCCTTTAACTTAAAACCTGCTGCAACAGCTTCTGTTGTAGTAGTCTTTCCCACCCCGCCCTTTTGATTTGAAACCGAAATCACCTTAGTCATTTATTTTCTCCTAAATACTTTTTTCGACAATGTTACCTAGATTTTAGCAAAGATTTGATTTATAAACAATAAAAAAGATTAAAAATCTAATAGATTCTTAATCCCAGAATAATGTCAAAGCTAAACCTCATATATTCTAATTTTTTTCAACTCAATTAATAATGCTTCCAGAACTGCGCCCCCTATTGCCCTCGCCTTGTCGGAAATAGTGTAGCAATTTTCCCGCTGTTCAATTCTCGGATCAATGTCTCCTACTTTAAGTCCGTTAGTAACATACGTGCCGTCTCTTATGAGCCCCCTGACTATACCGTCTATCTTTGACAAAATTTCTGTTCCGTCAACAGATGCAATTATGTCGCCTGCTTTTACCACTTCTCCTATTTTTCGCACTGTGGTTATTGTTCCATCACCCGGAGCATTCAGCACCCTTTCCCTGGTATATCCTGCTATGTTTCCGGGCATTCCTGTATTCGGCTCAGCTTCTCCTTCAAATATCAGCCTTCCCAGGTTGTGTCCTCTGTTGCTCTCGATTACCACGTCCACGTCCTTCTTTGCCGTAAAGCCCGGTCCCATGGCTATAGTAACAGGTGCAAGCCCTCTGTGCATCCCGGTGTTTCTTTTTGCGATTATAGCATCTACTACTGCAACAGGCTTGAACTTTCCTATGTATTCACCCTTTGGGTCAGCTGCCACAGGCACATGGTCCATAGCCCATGCATGATATATTTCGATCGTATTTTTCACTAGAACAGCAGTTATTCCTTCCAGCTCCACACTTCCGTCATATACGGCTTCTGAAAAGCTTACCGTCCTCCTTACTGATGTTGGGTGCTCCGATTCAAGAACCAGCAATCTGAACCCCACTCTATGAAGCTTTTGAATAACACCGGATGCTATATCTCCTCCGCCCCTGACTACAACTATATCACCATTCATTCTATCCCTTCTTCCCTATGGCCTCTTCATAATCCTGCATTGTATCAATATCCTTAAATTCATGCTCAGATTGCACATTAACCTTAATTATTTTATATTTATTGCTCTTAAGAATTGCTCTTCCTCCTATATCTCCTTCAAGCTTTAGAAGGTCACTTTTAAATTCTATTGGAAATATAACAGGATTCCTGTTTATTCCGTTACAGCATGATACAATGATATTATCCGGTTTTTCATCAAATATTCCAAGCATGCTCTCAATTGTATTCTTGCTGATAAATGGCTGGTCTGCCACAAAGAACATAAATCCGTCAACAGCTTCCGAATTTTGAACTCCCAATTTTATTGTAGAGCTTTGCCCCAGGTGGGAATTCACATTTCTTATAGCCCTAAATCCTAAAGATGAAGCTTTTCTTAAAACATCATCGTCTTTGGCAACAGCAATGACTTCTTCAAATAGATGTTCACAGCTTTTAACAGTGTCAAAAATATATTCAAAGATAAACCTGTCGTTTATTTTCATTTTTAGTTTATCTCCATTCATTCTCCTAGATAACCCTGCCGCCATAATTATGGCACTAACCTTCATAATACACCTCTTTTTCCAAGGAGCCAAAGCAAATACTGAAATCAAAAGGATTGTTGACAACATGTTCCTTAAGATATTTCGTCAGTTCACATGCGGAGTTTAATTCCTCCTCACTGCCTGCCTTGTTTAAAAACAAATATCGTCTGCCTCTTGAATTTTTAAATATTCCGAGCCTTTTAGAACAAATCCTTCCTATTGCCTCAAAGTCAATATATTCGCTGTTGCAGGTAAGCATATTGAATTCATCATATCCATAAATGAAGTGTCTTTCGGCTTTTTTATTTATAAAATTTGCGGGAATAACTCCAATCGTCTTGGTGGTACTCTTCAGCACAGGTGGTTCATGACTTTTCCAGCCTTTGACAGGAAGATTTTTTGAGCCGTCAGCCTCCAATAAAATTATATCGAAATCAGGTATCAATTCATTCAGATCCTCTTCGTCTATTCCCATAAGCTTTTGCTTTTCAATATTTATATCCTTTGAAATTACTGTTATACCACAAGATTCTTCACTTTTGCTTTTCCTGTAGCTTTCAATATCTGTATATAAATAGTCATAAAATTCAGCCGCTGGCTTCAGCATTTTTGCGCTTGTGCTGACCATTACCCTGTATCTGCCTCTCAACTCCTGTGCGAGCTTGAGCATCAATGTTGTTTTTCCGCCGCTTCCTACAATAGATACGATATCACCTTTATGTATATTAAATATTTCTGCTAATCTCCCCATATTATCACCATTGCAATTTTACCACTAATCAGCATAAATGTCATCCTTCAGGATGACATTTACTGATATTTATTTTTTATATACTGTACTTTGAAGAGGAAGCTTATATCTGAATATGCCGTCTTTTTTATAGTAAGCATTCTGACATGCAGGCGCACCGGGAATTACAACAATCTCACCCAATCCCTTTGCGCCGTATGCGACGCTGTCATGCTTATTCTTCTCTATTAAATGGACTTCCACAGGTGGCATCTGCGTAGACCTGAAGAGGCCCAGCGTTCCGAATTTAACCTGAGGAATTCCATCCTTAAGCGGAAAATCCTCTGTGAGCCCATACCCGAGAGCCATTGCTGCCCCTCCTTCTATCTGGCCTCTTGCAGCCACAGGATTTATTGCCCTTCCCACATCATGGGCGGCTACAACCTTTACGAGCTTTCCTTCCTTATCTATTACAACCAGCTGTGTGGCATATCCGTATGCAATATGACTTACGGGGTTTGGTTTTTCAGAGCCTATAGCATCTGTCACAAAATCGAATTCTCCCTTATATATCTTTCCCTCAAGGCTTTCAAGGCTTTTGCCGCTGTCAAGGTCTGCTTTAAGCTGAAGTGAGGCAGCACGTGCGGCTTCACCGGTAAATACTGTCTGACGTGATGCAGTTGTGGTTCCTGCATTTGGCGAATGCTTGGTATCAGGATGATCAACAACAACCTTATTTCTCGGCAATCCTGTAGTCTCGCATACAACCTGGAATATAACAGTCTGCACTCCCTGCCCTATGGCTCCCGCCGATGATCTTGCATGAACCACTCCTTCTACCACCTCAAGGTTACAGCGTCCAGGGTCAGGTACACCAACACCCAGTCCCGCATTCTTCATGGCGGATGCAATACCTACATGATAGTCGGAATCAGCTTCATATTTTTCAAATTCAGCCTTTACCGCTTCTAAAGTTTCAACCATTCCGGTGCCTTCGTCCGCAATCTGCCCGTTCGGCAATGACTGCCCCGGTCTTATTGCATTTCTGTACCTGATTTCCCAACCGGAAATACCTGACCTTTCGGCAAGCTGATTAATCAGGCATTCTATTACAAAAGCTGATTGTGTAACCCCAAACCCGCGGAATGCTCCTGCCGGAGGATTGTTTGTATAATATGCATTTCCTTCTATATCAACATTCTGATAATTGTATGGACCTCCCGCATGAGTACATGCTCTTTGAAGAACAGGCCCTCCGAGAGAGCCGTACGCTCCTGTGTCAGAAGTCAGTCTTGCCTTCATTCCCTTCAGAATGCCATTTTCATCACAGCCTATTTTGCAGTATATTTTCATGGCATGACGCTTAGGATGATAGTTGATGCTTTCCTGCCTGCTGAAATATACCTTTACTGGACGCTTAGTCAAATATGCGCAGAGAGCTGCCTGATGCTGTACGCTCATATCCTCCTTGCCCCCGAAGCCTCCGCCCACAACGGCACTTTGAATCCTTACATTCTCCTCCGGTATCCCGAGATATTGCGCCAGCTCATGATATTCATCATAAATACCCTGCCCTCCCGTAATTACTATAACACCGCTGTCACCGTCAGGCATTGCCACCGACGTCTCAGGCTCCAGAAATGCATGCTCTGTAGGAGGGAGCTCGAATGTTCCTTCCACAACATACTTCGAATCCTGAAAAGCTTTTTCCACATTTCCTCTTTTAACTTCCTGATGCGAGAAAAGATTGTTCTGAGGAACCACCATCTTTCCGAACTGCATAAAGCCTTCGCCATGAATCTGATGGGCCCCCGGGGCTGCCGCCTGTTCTGTGGTAATTATGGGATCCAGCACCTCATAATCAATATTTACTGCCTTGACTGCCGCTTCAGCCTGCTCTCTTGTTTCCGCCACCACCATTGCTATGGTATCGCCTATACATTTTGTCTGCTCGCCCACATCAATCATGCCCGGCCAGTCGTGAGCAAGATGTCCTATATATCTCTTGCCGGGTATGTCCTTGGCGGTAAACACTGCCACAACTCCCGGCATTCCTTGTGCTTCCTTTATATCAACAGACAATACCCTTGCACGGGCATACTTGCTGAATACATTTTTACCATACAGCATTCCTGCAAAGTAATAATCATCGGCATATTTTGCCTTTCCTAATGTCTTGTCTTTTGCATCAATTCTGAAAATGTCCTGCCCCACTCTCACATATTCTTCTTCCTCCGGAACATCTTCGTCGTTTCTCAAAATATTTGCTGCCAATAGAATAGCCTCTTCAATTTTTGCATATCCCGTACATCTGCATATGTTGCCCTTAATTGCTTTCTTTACATCATCAATTGAAGGGTTGCTGTTTGCATCAATAAGTGCCTTGGCGCTTATTACCATTCCAGGTATGCAGAAACCGCACTGAACTGCTCCTGCCTTTGCAAAGGAATAACCGTATACATCCTTTTCCCTGTCGAACAGTCCCTCCGCAGTTACAATATTCTTTCCGGCAAACTTAGATACCTTCATAACGCATGACTTGACAACCTTTCCGTCCACAAGTATGGAACAAGCGCCGCACGCTCCCTCATTGCACCCGTTTTTTACAGAAGTTAGCCTCAAATCATCCCTCAGGTAATCCATGAGGCTCTTATCTTGCTCTATTTCATAAGTTTTCCCATTTATATTTAAAGAGTACATATAGTCATCCTTTCTTATTTGCGTTTTCTTCTGATGAATTCGCCCACTCCTTTTTCTGCCACCAGTTTCCCGTTCCTGATTAAAATTCTTCCTCTTTGGATGGCGGTATCAACAACATAGCTGACTTCAAATCCCTCATAAATAGTATAGTCCGCGGCACTGTGTCTGTTAACCTGCCGGATTACTTCAGTCTGATTCTTTACGATTATTATGTCTCCGTCAGAACCTGCCTGTATAACGCCTTTTTTAGGATACAGTCCGAAAATCCTTGACGGATTGGCACATAGCTTTTCAATTAATGTGCCTATTGTTATTCCTCTTTTCATTCCCTCTGTCAAAATTATTTCCATTCTTTCTTCAACTCCCGGCGCCCCTCCTGGAGCAATTCGGTAATCTTTAATTCCTTTCAGTTTCTGCTCCAGATAGAACGGACAATGGTCTGTGGCTATTACATCCACATCACCGTTTTCCACTCCCTTCCAAAGCGCCTCCACATCATCCGTTTTTCTTAAAGGAGGTGCCATAATATATTTCAAACCTCCATGGTCATCTTTCCTGTAGCATTGCTCAGTCAATGTGAGATATTGTGTACATGTTTCACAATATATATTTTCTGCGCCTCTTTTCCTCGCCTCCTTTATTTCATCCAGCCCCTTCTTACTGGAAACATGAACAAAATAAAGATGGGGGTATCCAGCAATTTCACTTAAATAAATCATTCTGCTTATCGCTTCGGCCTCTGTTGAATCCGGCCTTGACAATGCATGATAAATGGGTTCCGTTTTTCCCAAACTTCCGTAATATGACCTGAGGTACTGTATCGCGCCGTTATTTTCTGCGTGCACCGCAATAACTGCACCAAACTCTTTTGCTCTAAACAACACCTTAAGTATATCCTCATCACTAAGCATGTTATCATAAGTCATATATAATTTAAAACTTTGTACTCCGTCATTAATTACTTCTTCCATTTCGTTAAGTATGTTGCTGTCAACATGCTGCAGCACCCCGTGGAAGCTGTAGTCAGCAACCGCATTTCCCTCAGCCAGCATGTGATATTCGTTAATTTCATAATGCAGACCGCATCCCTTCGGGCCAAATGAAATATGGTCAACAATAGTTGTGGTTCCTCCGTGCACGGCAGCAACAGTTCCCGTATAGAAATCATCCACTGCCCTGTATGCTCCAAGATCCAAATCCATATGAGTATGGACATCAACACCTCCGGGCAAAACTAAGCCTCCGCACGCATCTATTACTTCATAATTCTTTTCGTTTATTATGTCTGTTCTTATTTGATTTATTTTGCCGTTTTCAATTAATACATCGGCCTTGAAGCTTCCTTCGCAATTATTTATAACTCCGTTTTTTATAATTAAATTCAAAGCAGCCTCCTGTAATTTCTATACTCAGCCTGCCGTCACAAAGCTACCAGCAGGCTGAATAGTTTATATTTTTATTTGTTGCCTTTTTCCATTGCTTCTCTTTCGGCCTTTTCTTCAGCAAGAGTCTTTTTAGGAAGCAATATATTCAGCATAAATACCACTACCGTTGCAAGCACAACCGGTGAACTGGCAAAAACCATATTGAACCATCCGGGAAGATATTGAAGACCTTCCTTTGGTATTTGAGTTATTCCCATTCCCAATGCAATACCAAGACCCACTATGGTTGAATTTCTGACGGACATCTCATCCTGAACAATCAGTCTCATTCCTGTCATAGTAATCTGAGCAAATACTGAAATTGTGGCTCCTCCGATTACACATTGCGGAATTGAAGTCATAACAGCACCGAATTTAGGAATAAAGCCGGCAAACAAAATCATAAGAGCTGTAACTCTGAACACCTTTAAGCTCACTACCTTTGTCATTACCACTATACCCACGTTCTGGCTGTATGTGGCTGTAGGCAATGCACCCAGCAGAGAGCCAATTATACTTGTGACACCATTGGCTTTTATACCTCCTGACAATTCCTCATCAGTTGCCTCCCTGTCCATGCCTCCGACTGTTGTTCCGGATAAATCTCCAACTGCCTGTACTGAATTGACAACATACATAACAGCCATGCTGACAGCTGCAGCAACCGGGAACTCCAGCTTATAAGGCATAATAGCCGGTAGGTTGAACCATGCTGCAGATTGAATAGAACTGAACGATACTATTCCTGCCATCAAGCTTGCGATGTAACCAACAACAATACCTATTAATATTGCAGCAAGCTTTATATATCCCCTTCCAAACATGTTGCAAAGCAAAACCACCGTTAATGTCAATACAGCAATACCCCAGTAAACCAGACCTCCGTACCGTGGATCAGCCGCCTGAAACCCGCCCGCCATATAATTAACAGCAACTCTGTAAAGAGACAGACCTATTGTAAAAACAACAGTGCCCGCCACCATGGGAGGAAAATACTTTCTGATTCTTTTAATGAAAATACCTACTATAAACGCTGTAATACCGCCGATTACCTGGGTGCCCAATATAGCTCCGATACCGTACTGTCCTCCTATTGCAAGAATCGTAGGTATGTATGCAAAGCTTACTCCTATAATTACAGGAAGCTTGGCGCCTACACCAAATATCGGGAATGATTGAATAAGTGTTCCGATTGCCGCTATAAACATACTCGCCTGAACAAGCTGTATCTGCTGGCTCGGGCTAAATCCTATCGCTCCGGACAAAACCAGTGCCGGCAAAACATTTCCTACAATCATTGCCAGCAGATGCTGCAACGACATTGGCATTACAACGCTCAGACTGGGATTTCCCTCCAAGCTGAAAAGTGAGTTGTTATCAGTAGAACTTTTTTTCATAATTGCTTCTCCTTATTTTTATTAATGTATGCTTTCTCAATAAATGTTGCGAAGAATATCTCATCATACATGCCATCTATGCTTTACATTAACGGCCATATTTTTTTAACATGTTCTCTTGATTTAGCCAATATTTCCTTTGTATCGGCTGTTTGTATCACTCTGTCCTTCATTACGAATCTGCCGTTTATAACAGTATCGTTCACCATTCTTCCTGTCATTCCAAACAATACATGACCAAACCAATTCTTTTCATTCATAGGAGTAAGAGGATCGTAATCTATTGTAATTATATCCGCATACGCACCTATGCTGAGCTTACCTAATTCTCTCCTGAAATATTTGCCAAGTATTGCAGGATTATTCTCAAACTGCATTTTTTTCGTTTCTGCAAATCCCACTGTTGGATCGCACAAATGGTGGCTTTGAAGAATATTTGCAACCTTCATGGATTCAAACATATCATTAGTATATGCATCTGTTCCCAACCCTACTCTCAATCCTTGACTCAGCATTGATACAACGGGAGGGCATCCTACAGCATTATTCATATTTGATTCGGGATTATGCACAACATTTGTATCCGTTTCCTTCAGTATCTCTATTTCTCTTTGATTTGTGTGAACACCGTGCACTGCTATAGTTCTTTCGCCTAAAATTTCAAAATCATGGAGCCTCTCAACGACTCTTCTTCCATATTTTTTCAATGAGTCATACTGATCTTCAATGCCCTCTGCAACATGAATGTGGTATCCGTCATAAATTCCCTCCATTGCCTCCTTAACCTTGTACATTGTTTCGTTTGACAATGTAAAGGAAGCATGAAGACCAAAAATCGCTTTTACCATATCATCATTGTCATCTTTCAAACAGGCATTTATGAAATCTACATTTTCCTTTATTTCCTTAAGGGCTGTTTCCTTTCCGTCCCTGTCAGATACCTCATAGCAAAGTGATGTCCTCATACCCAGCTGTCTTGCAGCATCTGCAATAGTAAACAGACTTCCTTCCGCTGAATTAGGTCCTGAATGATGGTCTATAAGGGTTGTTACTCCGTTTTGTATAGACTCTATATAAGTTGTCAGTGCATTGAGCTTCACATCCTCAAGCGTAAGCTTCCTGTCGAGGCTCCACCAGAGATTTTCGAGAACTGTGAAAAAGTCGGTGGTTGACCTAGAAACAGACATGCCTCGCGCATAGGCGCTGTATATATGGCTGTGGGCGCATATCATGCCCGGCATTATTACTCTGCCTTTTACATCCGTGAACTCCTCCAGAGGGTATTTATTCCTTATATTATCACAACCTCCCACATCCTCAATAACATTACCTACAACAAGAATTGCTCCGTCTTCAATATAATTTTCGAATGAATTATTGGTAATAACCTTTCCGTTGCCTATAATCATCACATGCTCCTTAACCTATTCTTAACATTATTTAAGCGCTTAAGATACCGATTTTTATTGCATTAAATACGGATATTCTTTTATCATTGTTTCAAGTATATTTTCTATTGATTTTCTGTCACCTGACGGATTATCAAGGTCATAAGCAAACTCTTTCTTGTCCTCACCTCTTAAAAGAAACTTCTTGTCCTCTATTTTAAGAATCCCCGCATTTTCAGAATCTTCAAATTCCGCCCTGTCGGAAAAGAGCGTCACTTTCTTAAGGTACGGAAAGCCTCCTCTTGTGCAGAAGGTATGGCAGTTATCACATTCGTTGCATCTGTTTTCAATATGGACTATTTGATATGCAGCATCAAATCTGTCATCATAAACCCTCATATTGGCACGGTTAGGACATACGTCAACACATATTCCGCAGTTAACCTTGAAGCAGTCGTAAACGGGGAGTGTATCCTCAAGAAATCTTCCGTCTCCCTTGTTTTTATAGTTGCTGTCATTCTTGGCATTTTCTGCAGCGTTTTTCACAGCTTCAACGTTTAAATTTCCTATTTCAATTTGCCCTGATGAAACTTTATCCATCAGTGATTTAATATTTTTGTATCCTCCCGGCTTAAGAAGCAGTGTGGATACTGTAAGAGGAGAAATTCCCGTCTTGAGAACGTCTGTAACATTGTTCTTGTCTATTCCGCCGGACAAGGACATATGAATATCCCCATTAAGTGCTTCGGCGAACATGGCTGCAACTCCCATAGCTATTGGGTACAATGGTTTTCCCGACAAGTACATGCTTTCACCCGGGAGAATTTTTCTCGAATTATATACAGGCAGTGTGTTTGTCAGCTTTATTCCCACAAACACTCCGTTTTCTTTTCCAAGTCTTTTCAATTCTTTTACTATTTCAACAGCCATGTCAAATCTCAAATCATGCTCAAAGTCTTCTTTTCTTATTACTATATCAGTGTACCCTAAATTATCCAGGATTTCTCTTACATTTTCATATCCTAACAGTGTAGGGTTACATTTTATAAAGGTATTTATTTTCTTGTTTATTATTAAATGCTTCACGATATCGGTAATTTCTTCCGGTTTTGCCCCATGCATGGTGGACAGTGTTACGGTATTTGTGATATTGGAAGAAATCGCGTCTATGTCTTCAATCTTCAATCTTTTAAATTTGTTTACATTGTTTTTTAAAACTCTTATACATTCTTTAAATACTGTAGTTTCCTTTGCATCTTTTAAATTGTCTATGAAGTTTGTAATTTTTTCTGATTGTATTCCTTCAAGCGTATATCCGACACTTATATTGAAAACAAAGTCCTTTATGTCGGATAATCCCAGTTCAATACCCATTGCCTGCAATAATACAGATCCCTTTATATATTCAGCCGCAGCCTCTTCTACCGTAAGCTCCGTTGACCATTCGACGTTGTACCCTACATTCTTAACATCAATGCAAGGCTTTTCAATCATGGACTGCATTTCTTTTCCGTCTATTATTTGGACTGTCTTAAGCTCAAAAAATCTTGCCCCCGCCAGATAAGCAGCCAATAAATTCTGGGCCAATTGAGTGTGAGGTCCTGCGGCAGGTCCCACCGGATATCTCAAATATTCTCCGTTGAAACTGCTCCTGTAATTATCACTTACCTCTGTAAAGAAATCTTTTTTATCTATTTCAAGAATTCTTCCCTTTATGTAATAATCCTTCAGGCAGTCTTCAATAAGATATTCAAATGATAGAGATTTCATTGTATCGCTCATATTAATCCTCTCATTCAGCACGGACGGGG
>DAMAEI010000023.1:22070-27270 GCA_031997345.1 Sedimentibacter sp.
GTTAAATTTCCAATCTATTTGTCTTCTGTGTATATCGTTGGAAGTGCGGCATAAACTGCAGCGCATTTAACTAAGTCTTCCTTCCAGGTCTTTTCGTTAGGTGCATGGGCCTGTGCTTCTGCTCCCGGCCCGAAGCCTATAACGGGAATACCGTTGCGTCCCATGATTGAAACTCCGTTTGTAGAGAAGGTCCATTTGTCAGTAAGAGGACGTCCTTTTCTCATTTCGTTGGTTTCAGGTGAACCGCTGCGTTTTGTTCCATAAAGATTTGTATATGCTTCTTCCATTGCTTCCGTAACTTCGTGGTCTTCAGGAATTACCCAAGTCGGGAAGTAGCACTCGATAGGATATACTAAGCCTGTGTAGCTTGGTCTGTCATAATCATACATGCTGACAGTTGCATTGTATTTCTTAACCGCAGGAAGCTGACGGATTTCTTCAAGGCAGCTTTCCCATGTTTCGCCGGCAGTCATACGGCGGTCTAATGAAATTGAGCATGAATCTGCAACTGCACAGCGGCTTGGAGAAGTAAAGAATATTTGTGAAGTTGTAACCGTACCTCGGCCTAAGAAACGTGCTTCTTTCCACTGTGGATTGAATTTTTCATCCAACATTTTCACTAGGCCTTTGATTTCCTTGCCATCAGCATCATCATTTTCATTGATGTCTCTGATATTCATTAATATTTCTGCCATTTTGTATATTGCATAGTCTCCTCTTTCCGGAGCTGAGCCGTGGCATGAAACTCCCTGAACATCAACTCGTATTTCCATACGACCTCTTTGTCCTCTGTAAATTCCACCATCCGTAGGCTCTGTGGAAACTACAAATTCAGGTCTGATTTTATCTTCGTTAATTATATACTGCCAGCAAAGCCCGTCACAGTCTTCTTCCTGAACTGAGCCAACTACAAGTGCAGTATACTTGTCGTTTAAAAGACCTAAGTCCTTCATTATTTTTGCTCCATACACCGATGAAACAATACCGCCCAACTGGTCAGAGGTACCGCGGCCGCCTATTTCAGTTTCAGATTCAAAACCTTCATATGGGTCAAACTGCCAGTTTGCTCTGTTTCCAATACCAACTGTGTCTATATGGGCATCAAAGCCTATTAGTGTCTTGCCTGTTCCCATATATCCCAGAACATTTCCCTGTGGGTCTATTTCTACCTTGTTAAAATTCAATGACCTCATTTCCTCGGCTATACGGTCAACTACGCCTTTTTCCTCGCTGCTTTCTCCCGGAATAGCAACTAAATCTCTCAAGAATTTAGTCATTGCTTTTTCATATCCCTGTGCTGCTTCTTTTATTTTATTAAAATCCAAGTTTGCCATGTCTTCCTCCAATTATCTTTCTAATCGTGCCTTGTTTCTGTCAACCAATTTCTGCAATGTTTCTTCAGGGTTTTTAATTTTCTGTAAGAAAATCATTGATGCAATTATATATGGCTTGTAGCTTGCTTCTTTGTAAAGAGGAATTCTGTATCTATCAAATACTGTGGCATCAACCTCTCCTTCCTTGCAGCTAACTCCTGTTATATCTGCAGGTAAGCAGTGGAGGTACAATGCCTTGCCAACTTTGGTAGTCTTCATCAGCTCTTCAGTGCATGCCCAGTCTTTGTGCTCTGCATTCTGAGCCAGCAATTTCTTTTCAAGCTCTTTTATTTCGTCAAATTTTCCGTCACCGTAAAGAATTGTTCTTTCTTCCATAGCCGCAAACGGGGCCCAGCTCTTTGGATAAACTATGTCTGCATCCTTGAATGCCTCAGCCATGGAGTTTGTCTTAGTAAATGATCCGCCATATTGTTCAGCATTCTTTTTTGCAACTTCTTCAACCTCAGGCATTACTTCATATCCTTCCGGATGAGCAAGAACTACTTCCATTCTAAATCTTGTAAGCAATCCGATTATTCCCTGAGGAACTGACAGCGGCTTACCGTATGAAGGTGAATATGCCCATGTCATGGCAATCTTCTTTCCTTTAAGATTCTCTATTCCGCCGAATTCATTTATTAAATGCAGTGCATCTGCCATTGTCTGAGTTGGGTGGTCAATGTCACACTGCAGATTTACTATTGTAGGCCTCTGCTCTAAAACTCCGTCATTGAAGCCTTCTTCAACATATTCGGCAACTGCCTTCTGATATGTGTGGCCTTTTCCTATATACATGTCATCTCTTATACCGATAACATCAGCCATGAACGAAATCATGTTTGAAGTTTCCTTTACAGTTTCACCGTGAGCTATTTGAGATTTCCCTTCATCCAGATCCTGTATTTCCAAGCCTAAGAGGTTACATGCAGAAGCAAAAGAGAATCTTGTCCTTGTTGAATTATCCCTGAATAATGAAATTCCCAATCCTGAATCAAAAATTTTGGAACTGATGTTGTTTTCTCTCATATATCTGAGAGTTTCAGCAACCGTAAATATTGCTTCCAGTTCATCCTGTGTCTTATCCCATGTTAAGAAAAAATCATCCTGATAAAGATTTTTGTAGTCCAATTTTTTTAGTTTCGCTAATAATTCATTGAAATTTTTGTTCATTGTTTTCTCCCTTTTCATTATAATTTTTTATTTACTGTTTATTTATTTGGATATAATCCGTTCCACACCACATCTCTGTAGTGGTCAAAATACGTATCTCCCTCTGTGCTGAAGCAAAGAACAACAGAATTTTCATCAAGTTTCAATTTTTCCTTCATTTCCTTCAGCTCTTCAAGCTTCATGATCTGAGAAACCACTCCGACAGTTGCTGCGCCGCTTTCACCCGAAATAATTCTCTCGTCTCCCTTGAGAGGATTACCCAAAACCCTCATACCGTGAGCAGCTGTTGCGTCAGGAACTGAAAGGAAGTTCTCACAATTTGCATGAAGCACTCCCCAGCCGATTGTAACAGGTTCACCGCAGGCAAGTCCTGCCATTATTGTGTTCATTTCTCCTGTCACGGGATGAAGCTCACCGTCATCGGCCTTTGCAGTCTTATAAAGACAGGCAGCCTTATCAGGTTCAACTATAGTAATTACAGGCTTATCATCCGGATAAACGGAACTGAAAAATCCTGTAACTGCTGAAGAAAGAGATCCCACTCCTGCCTGGAGGAATATGTGTGTAGGCTTTTTGTTCTGTTCCTTCAGCTTCAAATATGCCTCATAAGCCATTGTCATATAACCCTGCATAATCCATCTCGGAAGATCCTCGTATCCTTCCCAGGAAGTATCCTGAACCATTACATATCCGTTTTTTTCAGCAAGGTCATTGCAGAACCTCACGGTATCATCGTAGTTCATTTCCGTAACTTCACAAAATGCGCCGTGAGCCCTGATTTTATCTACCCTTTCCTGAGCACTTCCCTTGGGCATATATACAATTGCTTTCTGCTTAAGTTGTTCGGCAGTCCATGCAATTCCTCTTCCGTGATTTCCGTCGGTTGCTGTAATAAACGTGATTTCTCCCAACTCTTTTTTAATTTCATCTGATATTAAAATTTTATATGGAAGTTCTTCTATATTTTTACCTAACTTGTTTGCTATATATTGACCGATGGTAAAGCTTCCGCCTAAAACTTTAAATGCATTCAATCCGAATCTGTGGGATTCATCCTTCACAAATAAATCTTTCAGGCCTAAATACTTTGCCAGTTCTTTTAATTCAACCAAGGGTGTCTCCGCATATTGTTCAAAGCTTGAATGAAATTTAAGAACCTTCTTTGCAACATCCTCATTCAAAAAGCTTAAATCAGCTATTTCTCTTGTTGAGATGTCGTTCTGTACTAAATCATATTTAACAGTCATTTTACTTACCTTTCTGCAAATTTATTTTATATAATAAGCATAGCAATTTGCATGCCAATTTTTTCGAACATTTTAACCGTATTTTTATAGTTTTGTTTAAATGAAAAATTTTATTCCTTTAAATTTCAACATGTCCAGTTTAAGACTATTTTTTTTTATTTATAGTCCCGAGAATTTACCGCCTATTTTATCATTTTGATAAATATTATCATATTGATAATTAATTTATATTTTATTTTATTTGCATAGTGTTGTATTGCGGAATCTCTTAAAGGTTGATTTTTGAATTGTTTTTATTTAACAACATTTATATGCATCTATTAGAAACATTAGTGATATAAAAGAACGTATAAAATGTACAACAATATTATCACTTTGATAAATTTTTAAAATACAAAGCTCTTGCCGGTATTACCGACAAGAGCTTATGTTTATTGTATTTTTCTATACAGTGTTGCGATACCAATTCCCAAGGCATTTGCTGCTTCTATTTTTCCCTCGGTTGTATTTCCGTAATATTCAATTGCTTTTAGGATTTCCTCCTGCTCTATTTCCTTAAGCGTTCTGATTTTTTCTTTTTTAGTATTTCTGTGACTATTTTTCTTAATGTTAATAGGAATAGAAGTGTCGTTAATTACTCCGTTCTCCATCATATTGACCATAAATTCAACAGTGTTTTCAAGCTCTCTTACATTTCCGTACCAAGGATAACTTATAAGCTTTTTCATGGTCTCATCTTCTATTTTTATAAAATTTTTACCAAACAGTTTTCTGTAATAATGTATGAAATAAAATATTAAATCCTCTATATCTTCTTTCCTTTCCCTTAGCGGTGGAATTTCTATTGGTATAACGTTAAGCCTATAGTATAGGTCCTCACGAAACTTGTTTTCATTTATCATCTGTCTCAAATCTTTGTTTGTAGCGGCAATTATCCTCACATCAAGAGGAATAACCTGATTTGAGCCAATACGTGTTATCTTTTTGTCTTGAATTACCCTCAATATTTTAGACTGTAAGTAAATAGGCATATCACCTATCTCATCCAGAAAAATCACACCCTTGTTAGCGAGCTCAAATTTCCCTATCTTTCCATTAGGGTCAGCTCCCGTAAATGCTCCTTTTACGTATCCGAACAGCTCACTTTCAAGCAACGGCTCAGGTATGGCGGCACAATTTATAGCTACAAACCTGTTGTTCCTTCTGTCTGAATTCTGCCATATGGCCGTTGCAACAACTTCCTTACCGCTTCCGCTTTCTCCCGTTATAAGCACAGTCGAAAATGAATTTGCAACCTTTTTTATTTCTTTCTTTATCTCGGTTATTTTTTGGCTGCTTCCAATTATCTTGTCCGTATTAAGCGCATTTACAGTTGATGTCATGGCGTAAATATTTGATTGAACATTATTT
>DAMAEI010000023.1:27280-28150 GCA_031997345.1 Sedimentibacter sp.
TCTCTAAACAGCATAACCTGCTTAAATATAGGATTTTCAGGCACATTATAAATATCTCCTATTACAGTATTTATATTTTCGCCTATTCTTACACGATATTCCTTACTGTTATTGACAGTGTCGCCTGTGGCCTCTATATAAATCTTTTCATTTGCTATTGTTCTTGTTATCCCAAGCTGCTTCTTTGCACTTAAATTTATGGTGTCAACATTTCCCTCATTATTAATAATAATGGCACCTTCATCCATGCTTCTTGTGATAATTTTAAGCATGTTTATAACGGCAACCTTGCTTTTAGACTCTTCATATTCATAGGCCTTAGTTGCAATAAAGTCTGCTACTTGCGCCAAAAATTCAAGATAATTATCAAGGTTTTTCAGAATTATACCTTTTGACTCTTCATTGGCACAAGCCATTCCTATTACACCTATAATCTGACCCTTCATATTTATGGGCATAGATATCTCAAATGTTTCATGGCATTCGCCTTTTATCTTGCAGTCCCTGCACCTTTCATCATTGCCGGGCTCATATACTATCTGTCTCTCCCCTGTTGCAATTGCATTTTTATAGACATGAGAATTTTCCGATACATCATCATTTATTCCTTCGCTGAATATTCCTGTACCGGCTACTCTTATAAGCTTGGCGTCAACAACCTCAACGTCAACTTTTGCTATTTCGGCAGTGATCTTTGCATATTTCTGAACAGTATCTGCTATGTTAGACAAATTGTACATAAATATCACCTACACTATTTAACTTTGTACAAAAATTATATCATAAAAACACTTCAAGTAAAACAAAAAAGAATCTCGTATCTATCATATTAAGTAAACACCCAGTTTATAGTAAGGTTTTTCTTCCTTG
>DAMAEI010000023.1:28160-43040 GCA_031997345.1 Sedimentibacter sp.
ATATCTTAGCCAGTCATCTAAAATAATTGCAGCTGCGGATAGAATGAACCAACCCATACTGTAATACAGGCTCACCTGCCCCCATAAGTTGAACGGAAGATCGCTGTAATCCCATATGCTCATCTTCAACCATCTGTTCAGTACAATTCCTGCTGCGAGCTCAATAAGCGTCACAATAGCGGCCGCTATGAGCTGTTGTTTCCAAATCGGTGTATCAAATGATAGATACTCATTAATCAGTCCTATAAGCACAAAACAAAGTCCTCCCACAAAAAACATACTCACATGACTGTATCCTCTCCACAAGGTTTCAATAAAATAATAAATCATACCACCTATAATGAATAGAACCATATTCTTGTATATCTGCCTCAAAATAATCACCTCTTGCTATATCTATGCGGTATGCGTATTCTATAGTAATTCTCTTCTGCTACTTCATAGGGGGAAGCACATGCAATTCCGCGCGGAATTAGAACAATTCCCTAGCTTTTTGAGAAAACAAGACATATAATCACACCTTTTTAGCCACAGAATATAATACTAGCAAGTATGTCCTTAGTAAAGAAGGTGAATTTTATGTGTAGTAATATAGCTGGTGAAAGAAACAGAAGAAGACGCGACTGTGACTGTGTTTTTGATTGCTTAGAAGAATTGCTTGAAGGTAGAAACGAAGATAGAGATAGTAGGCGTAATTGTTGCTGCAGAGACAAAGATGTTCGCGGTGAAAGAAACAGACGAAATTGTGACTGTGTTTTCGATTGTTTAGGAGAATTACTCGAAGATAGAGACGAAGAAAGAAATAGACGTAACAGATGCTGTTGCTGTTTTAGATAGATTAGATTTTTAGAAGTTAAAAATGGGCCGGAAGGATGTTCCAGCCCATTGTACTGCACTTTATTCTTTGTTAAACTATTTTATAGTCTCTGCGCACTTAACTCGCTTTACGCACTCTTTAGTAACACCCAACTGGTACAACCTTATAATACAGTGAGCACCATATCTTTTTTTATACCCGCAAAATAGGACAATCTGTAACATGTTTATTAAATAAAGAATATAGTAAATTAACCCGTATAAAAAGGGAGGTGATATTTATGTGCGATTGGAATAGATGTGAAGAAAGAGCTGAAGGAGAATTCGGCGAACGCCGTTGTTGTCGTCGTCGCTGTTGGTTCTTCCGAAGAGGTTTTATACGTCGAAGGTTTTTCTAATGAAACAAAAAAATAACCAGGCAATCAAGCCTGGTTATTTTACTTCATTGTTTCAGCCAGCTTCAACAGCAGGGCATCACCATACCTGTAAAATTTCAGATACTGCCAGCAAAGCGAATTGAAATTAAAGATACCATCATGGCATGATGATTTTATATTTACCCTATCGTTGTACCATCCGGGATATCCTATATTGAGAAGAAATATTGCAGTAAGAATGGATGACGCAATTAAGAAAGCCTGCATAAAAAAATTACTATTCATGGATTAAGATATACACATACGTCTTTGCTAGCTCAAGCCGGTGTAGGCTTAGAGGAAATTATGGAAAGGTTGGGTCATATAAATGATAAAACTACCCGAGCTGTTTACCTTCATGTAACTAAAGAAATGAAAAAAGAAGCCTCTCAAAAATTCAGTGAATTAATGAAAGACTTCGTTTGTTAGCAAAGTGTTAGCATATTAAATTATCGATTGATATAATCATTGAATTTACAATGCTTCATCAATTTCCAATTACATCATGCCCATTCCGCCGCCCATTGGAGGCATTGCCGGCTCTTCCTTCTTCGGTTCATCTGCAACTGCTGCTTCTGTTGTCAACAGCATTGAAGCCACTGAAGCTGCATTTTGGAGAGCTGATCTTGTAACCTTAGTTGGATCAACTATACCGGCTTCAATCATGTTTACATATTTTTCATTTAAAGCATCAAAACCTATGCCTTTTTCGCTGTTTTTAACTTTCTCAACTATTACTGAACCTTCAAGTCCTGCGTTTGCAGCTATCTGTCTAAGCGGTTCTTCCAAGGCTTTTTCTATTATCTTAGCTCCTGTCTTAGAGTCACCTGTCAAGGTTTCGGCTGTCTGAGCCACAACCTTCGTAGTTGCCAGAAGTGCTACGCCGCCGCCTGCAACAAGTCCTTCTTCAACCGCTGCTCTTGTTGCATTTAAAGCGTCTTCTATTCTTAATTTCTTATCTTTCATTTCAGTCTCAGTAGCAGCTCCAACATTGATAACAGCTACCCCACCTGTAAGCTTTGCCAGTCTTTCCTGAAGCTTTTCCTTATCGAATTCAGAAGTAGTTTCTTCCCACTGAGATCTTATTTGCTTAACTCTTTCGCTTATAGCTTCTGATGTGCCTGCTCCGTTAACTATTATTGTGTTATCTTTATCTATTTTAACTGTTCCTGCATTACCGAGCATATCCATTGTTGTTTCTTTCAGGTCATAGCCTAGTTCTTCTGATATTACCTGACCACCTGTAAGAATGGCTATGTCTCTGATCATTTCTTTTCTTCTGTCGCCGAATCCTGGTGCCTTTACTGCAACACAATTGAATGTTCCTCTTAATTTGTTAACAATCAATGTAGTCAATGCTTCGCCTTCTATGTCTTCTGCTATGATTACAAGTGATCTTCCTGTCTGAACTATTTGCTCAAGCACAGGTAAAATTTCCTGAATGTTGGAAATCTTCTTGTCTGTAATCAAAATGTATGGGTTTTCAAGCACTGCTTCCATTTTTTCAGTGTTTGTTACCATATATGCTGATAAGTATCCTCTGTCAAACTGCATACCCTCAACTACAGTCAGCTCTGTCCCCATAGTCTTTGCTTCTTCTACAGTTATAACTCCGTCCTTGCCCACTTTATCCATTGCATCAGCTATGAGTCTTCCTATTTCTTCGTCTCCTGCTGAAACAGAAGCTATTTGAGCAATTTCTTCTGATGTCTCTACCTTCTTGGTTACATTCTTAAGTTCCTCAACAGCCGCTTCAACTGCTGCCTGGATACCTCTTTTCAGAATCATAGGATTAGCACCTGCGGCAACGTTTTTCAATCCCTCTCTGATTATTGCCTGAGCCAGCAATGTAGCTGTAGTAGTACCATCTCCTGCAACATCATTTGTCTTTGTAGCAACTTCCTTTACCAGCTGAGCTCCCATATTTTCATACGGATCAGGCAGCTCTATCTCTCTTGCTATTGTAACTCCGTCATTTGTAATGACCGGTGAACCGAAAGATTTCTGCAGCACAACATTTCTTCCCTTAGGTCCAAGTGTTACTTTTACTGTATCTGCAAGCGCATTAACGCCTCTTTCCATTGCGCGGCGCGCATCTTCATCAAATTTTATTATCTTCGCCATCTTATCTACCTCTCCTTAATTTATTCTATAACTGCTAAAACATCTGCTAATTTAATAATGATCAGTTCTTCTCCGTCAACCTTAACTTCCGTTCCTGCAAATTTAGAGAAGATTACTTTGTCTCCAACCTTTATTTCGTCTTTTTTCTTTTCATCGGAAGTGATTCCTGCTCCAACCGCAAGAACTTCTGCAACCTGTGGTTTTTCTTTAGCAGTTCCGGGCAATACTATGCCGCTCTTTGTTTTTTCTTCTGCTTCCGCCATTTTAATAACTACTCTTTCACCTAATGGTTTTACTGTCATGTTTCATTCCTCCCATTTTATTTAATGTAATTATTTATCTAAGTTTGTTGTTAGCACTCATCGTCTTAGAGTGCTAATGCTTGTAGTTAATATAATACCCATTCACATAGTTGTTTTCAAGTACCATTTTACTTAATTATAATCCGTTTTCATTAATTTTAAGCTTATTAAATCGCAATACCTCCAATTTACTTTGATTTTAGCTTTATTATGAAATTTTTCATTGGTTATTAAAAATCAATCTCTTAAAAAAAATTACAAATAGTTGATGTTTTTTATAATTGTCTATAGTATAATTAGAATATCAATAACCGGATATTTCTATAATATTAGGAGGAAACGAAATGTCTCTTGTTACGTCTAAAGAAATGTTTAGAAAGGCATATGAAGGCCATTATGCAGTAGGCGCATTTAATGTAAACAACATGGAAATAATTCAGGGCATAGTTGATGCTGCAAAGCAGGAAAGTGCCCCACTGATTCTTCAGGTTTCTGCGGGAGCCAGAAAATATGCTAACCCAATTTATTTGAGAAAGCTTGTGGAGGCTGCCATTGAGGACTCAGGACTCGATATATGCCTGCACCTTGACCACGGCGAGGATTTTGAAATATGCAAGCAATGTGTTGATGACGGATTTACATCTGTCATGATTGACGGATCAAAGCATCCTTTTGAAGAAAATATAGCTTTAACTAAAAGGGTGGTTGAATATGCTCACAGTAAGGGAGTTGTGGTTGAAGCAGAGCTTGGAAAACTTGCAGGTATTGAGGACGATGTTAATGTAAGCTCAAAGGACGCAACATTTACAAACCCTGACCAAGCGGCAGAATTTGTTGCAAGAACAGGTGTCGACTCACTGGCAATCGCCATAGGAACAAGTCATGGTGCCTATAAATTCAAAGGTGAACCACGACTTGATTTTGAAAGGCTCGAAGTTATAGAAAGACTTCTTCCGGGCTTCCCCATCGTACTTCACGGCTCATCATCCGTGCCGAGAGAATTTGTTGATTTGTGTAACAAATACGGTGGTGAAATACCGGGAGCAGCAGGGATACCCGAGGAAATGCTGAGAAGAGCGTCTCAAATGAGTGTATGTAAAATCAATATTGATACTGACCTCAGACTTGCAATGACAGCATGCATCAGACAGATATTAACGGAAAATCCTTCAGAATTCGACCCTCGTAAATACCTTGGACCGGGAAGAATAGCCATTAAGGATATGGTAGCCCATAAAATGAGAAATGTATTAGGCTGCAGCGGAAAAATATAACATATAATTAAAGGCTGACCGGAATTTCCTGTCAGCCTTTTGTATGCCCTACCGCAACAAGCTCCCAAAGTATGCGACCAGAGGGAGCTTATACTTTGGTGAGCGAAACTGTCATTTACATTTTCACTCTTTTATACGCTTCTTCTAACAGCTTGTCATTTCTTACAATTACCTTTTCAAATTTTCCTGAGCAAAACTCACCTATGTGATCGGCACCTGTAAAAGCAACATAAATTCTGTTATTCTCAACCGCTTCTACCTTTAATTTAAACTTTACCTTTTCTCCTACCAGCGATGGATATAAATGTTCATACTGAAAGCTTCTCACTACTGTCAAATACCCTTCGGGTATGAGTGGCTTAAACATATTCCATGAGATCTCAATTATAGTTGCAAGCAGAGCTGGAGTTGACATGAGACTATCAATTGAAACAGAATTAGATAGATATGAATCTGCCGGTGTTATAATTTTCTCATACGTTGTTGACATTCCAACATTAATCTTATGTTTAAACATATAAGCCTCCTTTTATATTTAAACTTTTATCCAAACAATGAGAGCAATAAGCCTGCTGCAACCGCCGAACCTATTACTCCTGCCACGTTAGGTCCCATAGCATGCATAAGCAGGAAGTTTCCGGGGTTTTCTTTCTGACCAACAACCTGCGAAACCCTTGCGGCCATAGGCACTGCAGACACTCCGGCCGATCCTATTAATGGATTAACCTTTCCTCCGGTAACTTTATACATAATCTTGCCAAATACTACTCCGGCAGCTGTACCAAAGCTGAAAGCTATAAGACCAAGAGCAATTATCATAAGTGTCTGTGGTCTCAGAAATGTTTCTGCGTTTGCTGTAGCCCCAACAGTGGTTCCAAGAAAAATAGTAACAATATTCATCATCTCATTTTGAGCTGTTTTAGAAAGTCTTTCAGTCACGCCGGATTCTCTGAGAAGATTTCCCAACATGAGCATACCTACCAGCGGAGCAGCTGAAGGAAGTATGAATGAAACCAAGCCCGTTACAAATATCGGAAAAATAATCCTCTCTTTTCTGGATACGGGTCTCAACTGTTCCATTACAACCATTCTCTCCTCCTTAGTGGTGAGAGCCTTCATTATTGGAGGCTGAATTATTGGAACAAGCGCCATGTATGAATAAGCCGCAACGGCTATAGGCCCCAGTAAATGCGGTGCAAGCCTCGATGTGAGATATATTGCAGTCGGTCCGTCCGCGCCTCCAATAATTCCTATGGATGCTGATTCCGGTCCTGTGAAGCCCAGCAAAGCAGCACCTATAAATACCGCAAATATACCGAATTGCGCAGCTGCACCAAGCAGTATACTAACAGGATTTGCAATCAGTGGCCCAAAATCCGTCATAGCTCCTACTCCCATGAAAATTAAAGGAGGATATATACCAAGCTTTACTCCCATATATAGATAATACAAAAGCCCTCCGGCTTGAAATCCTTCTTTTCCAAAGGTTCCCACCGGCTCGGCCATGAGTCCGGCAAGTGGAAGATTAGCCAAGAACATCCCAAATCCAATAGGAAGCAGCAGCAATGGCTCAAATTTTCTTTCTATTGCTAAATATAGGAGAACAAGAGAAACTATCAGCATGATTACCTGCCCGCCTGTTACTGCGGTGAAGCCCATACTTTCAATAAACTTTTGCAATCCTATCAATAATGTATCTAACATTTGTTTTTCCCCGCTTTCTGCCAGTATTAGTTAAATGCCACCAACACGTCTCCTGTACTTACGCTTGCTCCTTCAGAAACTGCAACGGATGCAACTACGGCATCATTCGGAGCCATAATTTCATTTTCCATTTTCATAGCCTCAAGTATCATTAAAACTGCGCCTTTTTTTACAGAGTCTCCCACCTTTACATTTACCTTAAGTATTGTTCCCGGCATCGGTGATGTAACGCTGTTCTTTCCTTCAGAAACAGCTGCACTTGGCTTTGGAGCGGTAGGCTTCACATCTGCAGCAGGTGCAACCGATTTTACTTCTGCGGCAGGTGCCGGAGCTTCTGCTCTCTTGCCGTCTGCTACTCCTTTTATTTCCTCTACCTCTACCTCATATGAAATACCTTTAACAGTAATTAAATATTTTTTCATAATTATCTCCTCGTCCTTGTAATATTATTTGCAGACATTAACTGATGTCTTCCTGCTGCTGCCCATGTACTCTTGTTTTGAGGCAGCTCCCTTATATTTCTCACAACTAAATTCTCGCCTGATGTTGCCTCAAAAGCTGCAATTGCTGCAGTAAGCAACACTATCAGGTCTATATCATCGTCTTTGCTTATATGTACTGTCTCTTCAGGTTCCTCACCTTTAACCTCAACAGTTTTTTTAGACTCGACTAATGTTTCCTTCGGTTTTTCGCCAAAAATTATTTTAAGAAGCTTTAATGAATATGCTATTATTACCAATACTATGAATACAATCACCATTCCAAGTATAGTAATTGATAATGTACTTAAAAACTTCTCTCCCATCGACATGGATTGTGTAAGTAACATCTAATCACCTCTCATTATGCATTTATACCGGCAGATTTCCGTGCTTTTTAGCTGGCCTTGATTCTCTTTTACCCGAAAGCATTTCAAATGACATTGCAAGTCTGCTCCTGGTTTCCGACGGCTCAATAACATCATCTATAAAGCCTCTTGCTGCAGCAACATACGGATTAGAAAATTTCTCCCTGTATTCATTTATTTTTGCTTTTCTTTCTTCCGCAGGATTTTCTGCGTCATTTATATCATTTTTAAATATAATATTTGCCGCTCCGTCAGGTCCCATAACGGCTATTTCCGCCGTAGGCCATGCCAATACCACATCTGCTCCAAGCTCCTTGCTGCACATTCCCAGGTATGCTCCGCCATAAGCTTTTCTTACAATCAAGGTTACCTTCGGTACCGTAGCTTCAGAATATGCAAACAGCATCTTTGCACCGTGTCTTATTATTCCTCCGAACTCCTGCTCGGTGCCCGGTAAAAATCCTGGAACATCGACTAAGTTTAATATTGGAACATTAAATGAATCACATGTCCTGATAAACCGGCACGCTTTGTCCGATGCATTTATATCCAGACATCCCGCCAGAACATTCGGCTGATTTGCAATTACACCTATGGATTGTCCATTTATTCTGATGAAGCATGTAACTATATTTTTTGCGTAATATTGCTGAACTTCCATAATTTCTCCGTTATCGGCCAAAGCAGCAATTATGTTCTTAATATCATAAGATTTATTAGGATTGTCCGGTACGGCATCATTCAGACTGTAATCAGTCCTGTTTGGGTCATCTCCCGTATTATAAACAGGCGGATTCTCTAAATTATTCGATGGAAGGAATCCAAGCAGACGCTTAACATCGTTTATGCAGCTTTCGTCATCCGAGCTGATAAAGTGGGCAACGCCGCTTACAGAATTGTGCGTTGAAGCTCCGCCAAGCTCCTCAGAACTTATATTTTCACCTGTTACTGTCTTGATTACCTGTGGGCCTGTAATAAACATCTGGCTTGTTTTGTCAACCATGAATATGAAATCCGTAATTGCAGGTGAATAAACGGCACCTCCTGCACACGGTCCCATTATCACCGATATTTGCGGAATTACCCCAGAAGAAATTGTATTTTTGAAGAATATTTTTCCATATCCGCTTAAGGCATCCACACCTTCTTGTATTCTGGCTCCTCCCGAATCGTTCATGCCTATTATTGGTGCACCCATTTTTAACGCCATATCCATTACATCAGCAATTTTCTTCGCATGCATCTCACCGAGAGAACCTCCCAGAACTGTGAAGTCCTGAGAATATGCAAACACGAGGCGTCCGTCCACTGTTCCATATCCTGTTATAACGCCTTCAGCAGGAGCCTCTGTATTTTCCATTCCAAAATCTGTGCATCTGTGTTTTACGAATAATCCTGTTTCAATAAAGCTTCCTTCGTCAAACAGCATTTTAAGACGTTCTCTTGCCGTAAGCTTACCTTGCTCATGCTGCTTCTCTATCCTTTTTTCACCACCTCCAAGATATATCCTTTCCTTTTTCGCCAACAATTCTTCAAGCTTGTTAGTCATATTATTCCCTCCGTTTGCTCTCTAACGTTTTCCAATTGGATTTAATCACTGAGTGAAATTATATCATACTATGATAAAAACTTAAAGCAAATTTTGATTAAATTTGTAAATTGCAACATTTTTTGGATATCTTGCATTATTGCATCTTAGGGTTATTAACATATGTTGATACATAATTTTTATCTACTGTTACAACGGCATAATAATTTTCGTCTATGAGCTTGACTTTTTTTTCAATAATTTTAACAAGCTCTCCAGATTTTATTTCATAACCCACAGGCACTAGCACATCAAATATTAAATTCGTATGCGATTCTCCCTTTACTACCCTGAAATCATGGATACTGAGACTCTGATCAATTTCCTTTATTATTTTGCCTGTCATGCATCTGAGCTGATTTATTTCATTATCGCTGGTTATAACAGGATCTAGGTGAATAACTAAATTTATATTCAGTTCTCTTGCAAAATCTCGTTCGATATTATCAATCATATCATGGGACTTCAGTATATCCTCCTTTGCGTCAACCTCAGCATGAACTGTTGCAAAATACCTGTTAGGTCCGTAATTATGCACAACGAGATCATGTATGTTCATTATTCCCTCATATGATAGAATTTTTTGTTCTATACTTTCAATAAATTCAGGATCAGGCATTTCACCCAGCAATGGGTTAAGAATATCTTTCAAAATTCCCACACCCGAGTACAAAATAAATATTGCCACCGTTAGCCCCATAAACCCATCTATCTCAAACCCTGTTATCCTTGATATAATTACAGACACAAGCACAGTGGATGTAGCAATCACATCGTTTCTTGAATCCGCAGAAGCAGCCTTGATAGTAGATGAAGAAATTCTATCACCCAAATACATATAAAATCTGCTGAGCCAGAACTTCATCAAAATTGAAACTATCAATACTATAATCATTACAGCAGAATACGACGTATGACTTGGATTCATGATTTTATCAAAAGAAGATTTCACAAGCTCTATTCCAACCAGCAGTATTGCGGCACCTAAAATCAGTCCTGTGAGATATTCACTCCTTGCATGGCCGAAAGGATGATCTTCATCTGCAGGCTTTCCTGAAATTTTAAAGCCTATGAAGGTTACTACGGATGATCCCGCATCAGACAGATTATTTATCCCGTCAGCGGTTACCGCAATACTTCCGAATATTGACCCTACAGCTATCTTGCTCAGGCTCAGCAGCATATTTACAAAAATCCCCACTGCGCTTGCCGTTGTTCCATATCTTTCTCTTACGTCCTCATCATTGACATTTTCATAATCCTTTATAAATTTTCTAATTAAAAAATTAATCATTACTTTCCTCTTTCATATATTTCTCATCTAATTCCATATACAATTTTTCAATGCATTCCTTAAGATGCGTATATTCCTCGTACATATTATTATATTCGGTTAAATCCCATTCATCGGAATTTGTGTTTAATTTCTTTTCAAGCTCAGACACCATTTCTTCTTTTTCAGATATGCTGTTTTCCAGCTTTATTAAATCTCTTGCGAATTTCTCTCTCGCTCTCTGATCTTCTTTTTTCTTTATATAAATTTCCTTGTTTTGAGAAACCGGTTTTTCTTTTGTTTCTTCACTCAGAGCAGCGCTTCCTTCATAGATTTTTTGCTTTTCACTCCTGTAGCCCTCATAGTTAAATTCATATATTTTAAATTTTTTATTTTGTATTTCACCTATGCATGTTGCAATTTTTTCAACAAAATATCTGTCATGGGATACAAACAGCAACGTTCCTTCATATTCTATAAGGCTTTCCTCCAGCATTTCACGGAAATCAATGTCCAGGTGGTTGGTGGGCTCATCGAGTATCAGTGTATTTACATCCTCATAAATCAGCATCCCCAGCTTAAGCCTTGATTTTTCGCCTCCGGACAATGTGCTTATATTTTTATATACATCATCTCCCGTAAATAAAATTTTAGCCAGCTCTTTTCTGGATTCCCCCAGCGAAATTCCATAATGGTATGAAAAATAGTCAACTATGGAAACATCCTCTCTGTCAAAGCTCACCTCCTGATGAAGATATCCGACTTTGACATTTGAGCCTATTTTCACTTCACCTGAATCAGCATTGATTTCACTTAAAATAATTTTAAGCATTGTTGTCTTTCCTGTCCCGTTTTCGCCCAAAATACACATGCTGTCCTTATAGAACAAGGTGAAATCCACATTGTCGAAAAGTATATTTTCATCGAATGCCTTTTTTATGTTTGATACTTTAATTACTTCTTTTCCCGTTCTCTCAACACCATTCATGTTGAATACCGGAGCTTTTTTATCCATTATTGGCTTTTTCAGCTTGTCGATTTTTTCAAGCCTTTTTTCCAGCTCCTTTGCCCTTTTGTACATTTTATCGCTGTCACGCATTTCTCCCCATATGCGGTATCTTTGTATCTGCTCTTCCATTTTCTTAATTTTCTTCTGCTGGGATTCATATTCTTTCATTGCCTGAAGGAACCTCAGCTCCTTTTCAGCTGCATATTTAGAATAATTTCCGTAATAAACCTGTGCACAATCATATTCTAATTCTATTATTTTATCGGCAACCCTGTCTAAAAAATATCTATCGTGTGTAACCATTATCACGGTTCCGCCGTATCCGTTCAAATATTCTTCAAGCCATTCCACCGATTTAATATCAAGATGGTTTGAAGGCTCATCAAGCAGCAGAAGCTCTGGTCCTTCAAGCAATATTTTCCCCAATATCACCCTTGTCTTTTCACCGCCGCTGAGCATATTGAACTGCCTTTTCTGCATATCTTCGGGGATTTCAAGACCATTTAGTATTCTGCCTAATTTTTCATTTATGCTGTAGCCTCCCGAAGCTTCATATGCATCGTGAAGAGCACTGTATTTATTTACCGCCTGCTTCAACTCATCATCCTTCATGCCGCCGATGGATTTTTCAAGGCAGTCCATCTGAAGCTTTATTTCATTCAGACCTCTGAAGGCCTCGCTCAATACGTCCAATACCGTATTATTAGCATCACAGCTTGGAATTTGCTCCAGATACCCAACTGTAAGTCCCTTACGTCTGCTTACCTGACCTTCCTGATATTCTTCCATACCTGCAAGAATTTTCATCAGTGTTGTCTTGCCTGTGCCGTTTCTGCCTATTAATCCAATTCTGTCTCTCGTCTTTACATCAAAAGTTATATTTTCAAACACTTTATCGGCACCAAATGCCTTTGTTAAATTACTTACTCCTATTTCAATCATTTCAGCCTCTGTTCAATAATTACTTGTAGTATCAATATTATAAGCTTATTATAGTACAATCGCAACTAAAAAACCCCTTTCGGGGTTTTTTATGTTACTGTTTAGACTTTTTTACCTTATCACCGGGATTATTATTTTCTTTCGCCTTATTATCTTTGTTATCTTTATCGTTTTTATCGTCTTTATCGTCTTTATCGTTTTTGTCCTTATTGTCCTTATTGTCCTTATTTTCTTCCTTTTCCTCGCTGTCCTTCTTCTCTTCTTTTTCCTTATTATCTTCTTTTTCCTTATTATCTTTTTTTACTTCTTTTTCTTTATTATCATAATTATTATTTTTTATTATTTCTTTTTCCTTGCTTACTTCTTTTTCTTCCTCATCCTTTTTTTCTTCTTTATTATCTTCCTTTTCTTTTTTATCCTTGTCGTAAGCCTTTTTTATCTCGCGCTCTTCCTTGTTATATTTATTTATTTCTTTCATTATGTCCTTTACAGGTTTATCGAGCCAGCTTTTAAATTCATTTTCTCCGAATTCACTTCCATCCTTCAGCACTTTTTCCTTAAGCTGTTCAACCATGCTCCACTTGCCTGGTGTCACTCCGTTGGCCCTTGCAGTATCAACATAACTACTGCTTACCTCTATGATTTCAATCTTTGTTTTTCCTTTTTCAGCCTTCTTACCCTTATCTTCTTTATTCTTCTTCGCATATTTGTCATTTTCTTTTATATCGCTTTTATTTTTTAAGTCTTCTGGTTTTGCGAGCTTTTCTTCAGCATTAGGCGCATTTCTATTAGCATCTGAAGTAGGAAGCGGCAATTCCTTATTTCCGACGGCATTTGTTATTTCTTTCTCCACTGCTGTTTTTAACTTTTCTGCAAGCATGTCTGTTTTCTCCTGACTCTTGCTTGATGCGGCAACAACAATTCCCACTCTATTTTCATCGTCTATGTATCCCTGATTTTTCAATTCCACAATAACAGTCTTTACTGCTTCCTTAATCTCCTTGTTCTTAAGCCCGGAGACACCAATTTCATCAGTAACCTTTTCGCCATCATAATTCATAGCTTTTACATTCAATACACGATCAAATCTGTTAATTGAAAATTCAAAGGACGGATTGATATCTATGCTTACATATGAATATGGAGTAAAGTATGCCCATGCAGTCGTTGTAAAAAGCATTATGGCGGCGGCAGACGATACTGCTATTTTTATATATGTATTTGTTTTCTTCAACACTATTTCCTGACCGACGGAATATTTTTTATTTCTTATCTTGCTGATTCTTCCGTCCTCAGATAAGACAGCTGCAACATTATCCTTAATTTCAACTATTACTGCCTTCATTTTTTAACTCCTCACTAATATATCGCATATATCCCGCAAGATGCGGATAATCACCGGACATTATTTCCACAGCTGCTATTATATATTTTCGATGGCGCTCCAACAATTTGCGGGGTACTTTTGTGTTCCTCTCAATTAAATTTAACTGAAGCTGCCTTTTAATTTTCATTTCGCTTATAAGTATAGGGTTTTTAATAATAAAAGCCACAGCTTTGGCACATGACCTTTTTGTTTTTTCCGCTTTAGGAGAGCATTCCGTCAAATCCATGAACGAAAATCCATATTCAGAAAAAATCTCGTTTATCAAGTGTATCTCCATTTTTAGAGAATTGTCATCCTCAGCAGATACCTTTTTTGCTATCTCCGACTGCATGCCATAATCCCCTTCTTCCTCCGCTTCAGATTCGAAGAGAGATGGCTTGACCAATATTTCAGAAGAATATCTCGATTTACTCCTTATATAGTCAATAATTCTTCGCCTTATTACAAGCTCCGTAAAATTAAGAAAGCTACCTTTTTCTGATGAATAGCTCCGTATTGCTTCTGTAAAAGCAGCCAAAGCAATTGACCACTCATCATCACTTTTGGAAATGTACTTTCGTGCCGCAGCAGAGGTACATCTCAATATGAAATTTTCGTATTGGGTTATTAATTCATTAGTTATACTTTCGTCATCCTTGGCCTTCATTGCCAAAATGTCTAATTCTCCCACAACCTCACCTCTTGAAACAATTACATTACATTATACCACCCGAGTTTTTTTATTACAACCAAGTTATATTTCCAATTTTAACATAAGAGAAAATTTCTTGAAATAAATATCTTGTTAAACACCGTTCGATGTATTATAATACTCCTATCGGTCAGTAATATCTTGGGGGCGTAGCTCAGCTGGGAGAGCGCTTGAATGGCATTCAAGAGGTCAACGGTTCGATCCCGTCCGTCTCCACTCATTTTGCTAGTTACGTGTTAGTTACGTATCTATCAACAACACTATGGAATACCTTGCTGCTTTAATGAAAATTTCAATTTGCAAACATGAAAAAACTCAGATTTCTATCGAGTTTTTTGTTTTATTATAATGACGATCTAGCGGAAATAGGCGACAAGTCGAGGCGGAATTTGAACAATCCCCTAGCTTTTTGAGAAAACAGGACATATGGTCACACTCTTTTAGCTGCAGAATATAATACTGTTAAGTTTGTCCTTAGTAAAGAAGGTGAAATTAATGTGTAATAGT
>DAMAEI010000024.1:0-4792 GCA_031997345.1 Sedimentibacter sp.
CCGGCAACATACGAGAGCTGGAAAATACTGTTGAGAGAGCGGTTAATCTCTGCAATGGAGGCATAATCGGCGAGGAAGACATATTTATTGAAAACCTCAGAGAAGAAAGTCATACTTATTCGGCAGATGCGGAGGGCAGACATAAAAATATGGACATTGTATCCGAAAAGGAGATAGAGCCCCTTGAGGATGTTGAAAAAAGAGCCATTGAAAGAGCGCTGAATATTTCCGGAGGAAATATAACTATTACTGCCAATTTGCTAAAGGTTACACGAAACACCATATATAATAAAATGAAAAAATACAATCTGTCAGGCGAATAGCCTAAGATATGTGCTAAAAAAATAAGCAGTGTTTATATTTTGAGCAATGAACTGCTCAAAAAATAAACAATCAATAACCATGCAATTTATTATCTTGGCAGATTATTGTGCATTATTTATGACAATTAAATAACTATATTCAAATAAAGAGGTTTTAAAAATTGTCATAAAAATTGGCACGCCAATTGCATGTACTAATCTGAAAAAAACAATTTATTCTAGGAGGAATATTTATAATGAAAAAGATAATATCACTTATCTTAGTAGCAGTAATGATATTAAGTATCGGCTTAACAGGATGCTCTAACAGCGGAAAAGGCGGAGAGCAGGGCGGACAGCCGACAGACAAGAAAGTGACTTTAAAATTCAGTACAACAACAGCAGACACATCAACATGGACTCTTGGAGCAAAAAAGTTTGCTGAAATAATCGGAGAAAAAACAAACGGCAGAATTGAAGTAAAGGTATATCCAAATGACCAGCTGTCAGGCGGAAACCAAAGTAAAGGTATTGAAATGCTTATGTCAGGTTCAACTGATATCACATACCACTCCAATATAATTTACTCTGTAATGGATGAAAGATTCGGAGTTATAAGCTTGCCGTTCCTTATCGACGATACTGAAACAGCAGACAAGGTTCTTAGCGGTGCAGGCGGAGAGGCTATAAACAAAATATTGCTTGAAAAGAACATAGTAGGTCTTGGCTTTGGCGAAAACGGCTTCAGACAGATAACAAACAGCAAGAAAGCTATCGAATCTCCTGCTGATATGTCCGGATTGAAAATAAGAATACCGGGAATAAAAATGTTTATATCTCTTTACAAGACTTTAGGTGCTGACCCTATAACAATGAACTTTGGCGAAGTATTCACAGCATTACAGCAGGGAACAATAGACGGACAAGAAAACCCGACAGACGTTATTGCATCATCAAAGATCAACGAAGTACAGAAATATATGACAGTATGGGATTATGCATATGACTCAATCATCTTTGGTATGAACAAAGATAAATTTGAAAGCTTTAGTGCAGAAGATCAGAAATTAATAAGAGAAGCAGCTGCAGAGGCATGCGAGTATCAGAGACAAATAAACAGAGAGAAAGCAGAAAAACAAACTCAGGAATTTATTGACGGCGGTATGCAAGTAAATACTTTGACTGATGATCAAAGAGCAGCATTCAAGGATGCGGTTCAATCTGTATATACTGAATATGAGCCTATAATGGGTAAAGAATTAATCGATTCTTTCAGAAAGTAACTAAAATGATTTATCTAAGTCCCCTTGGGGACTTAGATAGATTTTATTAGAAAGAAACGGAGGTAATAATGAAAAACTTTTTTAACAATATGGAAACTTACTTTATGTCAATTGGCTTGACCATTATGACATTTATTACTGTTATAAATGTTATTTCCAGGAAGTTCCTTGGTTTGTCCATGTCCTTTCTTGAGGAAATAACAACAGCTATGTTCCTTCTCACAACATTGCTTGGTGCGGCAGCAGCGGCAAAGAGAGGCGGACACTTGGGCTTGAGTGCATTAACTGATTTGCTTCCTAAGAAGCATCAAAAGTATGTAGTGCTGATAACATGGCTTGCAGCCGTGGTATTCTCGGTATTATTATTGAAATTTGGTATTGATATGGTGCAGAGTGAATTGAGAATGGGCATCAAGACTCCTTCACTGGGATGGCCTGAGGCCGTATTTGGTTCATTTGTGCCTTTAGGTGCAGTATTTATTTTGATCAGATATACACAATGGACTTTTAATACTATTAAACAATCAAAGGAGGTAAAATAACATGAGTATAGCTTCAATATTGTTTATTTCCTTTGGAGTACTTTTACTGCTTAATGTTCCCATAGCGCTGAGCTTGGGAGTATCATCATTAATAGCTATGATTGCAGCAGAGCTGCCAATGGATATGTTTCCTATGCAGATATATGCGAATATTTCCAAGTTTACGCTGCTTGCAATTCCTTTCTTTATGCTTGCGGGAAATACTATGGAAAGAGCGGGTATCTCCGAAAAGCTTATTAATCTGGCGAATGCCTTCGTTGGACACAAGCGTGGAGGGCTTGCAATTGTTGGTGTTATAACATCATGCTTCTTTGCGGCAATTTCGGGTTCAGGCCCTGCAACAGTTGCATCTCTGGGAGTTATTATAATTCCTGCCATGATCAATGCAGGCTACAGCAAGGGAATGTCCTCTGCGCTTATGGCTACGGCAGGTGGTATAGGAATCATTATTCCACCAAGTATACCTTTTGTTATCTACGGTGCAATTGCAGGAGTTTCCATAGGGAAAATATTTATTGCAGGTATTGTTCCGGGTGTTTTGATGGGAATTGCGCTGGTTGTTGCCAGCTTGATGATGGTTAATAAAATGGATATAGAGCCACAGCCGAAGGCTACAGGCAAGGAAAAGTGGATAGCCCTGAAGGAAGCATTTTGGGGATTAATGATGCCGGTTATAATTCTGGGCGGTATATACGGGGGTTTCTTTACACCGACAGAGGCTGCTGCTGTAGCTGCCGTATACGGAATATTAGTAGGTATAATAGTTTATAGAAAGCTTAAATTAAGCGATTTGCATGAACTTATGGTTGAATCGGCAATAGGCTCTGCAGTAGTTATGTTCATAGTTGCCGCAGCAGGACTGTTCGCATGGTTCTGTACAACAACAGGTATTTCAGATATGGCAAGTGACGCATTATTATCGGTTTCAGGAAGCAAGACTGTATTCCTGTTGCTGGTTAACATTATTCTGCTTATTGCAGGCTGTTTCCTGGATGCACCGTCAGCATTGTATATATTTACACCTATTATGCTTCCGGTTGCAATTCAGTTAGGATATGATCCGGTCGCACTCGGTGTTGTTATGACAGTAAACCTTGCAATAGGAATGATTACGCCGCCGGTTGGTGTAAACCTCTATGTTGCGTGCGGAGTTTCGAAAATATCGTTGGGACATATATCAAAATCAGTTATACCATACCTGGTTGCTTCACTTATAGTGTTGTTCCTTATAACCTATGTCCCGGATATAATTATGTTCCTGCCAAATATGATGGGTATTAAATAAATTAGTCCTATTATGTCTTATACATTTAAAATATGAGCGAATAAACGAGATGGATTAATATCCATCTTATTTATTTGATAAAAGTGAAAAATTATATAAGGAGAAAAAAATGGATTTAAAAGAGCATTTCAAAGAATCAAAAGTTAAGCGTGTGGTAGCTGGAAGAATTCCAAGAGGCGTTGATTTTATAACAGGAATTAAACAAATATGCAAGGAGCACAACATAAAGCACGGATATATTCCAATGTGCATAGGCAGCTTCATCACAGCCAGATTTATTTATGCTATTCCCGATGAGAATGCACCCATAGACTTTGTTTACAGTAAGCCTGTGGATGTAGAAGGACCTCTGGAGCTTCTATATGCTCAGGGACTTATAGGCATGGAGGATACGGGAGAGCAATCCATACACATTCATATGCTGGTAAGCGACAAGTATATGAGAATTTTCGGAGGACATACAATTGAAGGCGGAAACATTGTTGCCGCAACAGCCGAAATTATAATTCACGAACTGGAAGAAGCTGAGTTTGTAAGACAATTTGACGAAGAGACAGGCTTCAGGTTATTTAAAATACAGTAACAACAATAAAAAAAGGAGGTTACAATGAGAGCAGTAGTAAAGGAAAATGAAGGCATCGGTGCAGTTCTTAAGGATGTGGAAAAGCCTGTCCTCAATGAGGGAGAGGTCCTTGTAAAGGTGAAGGCAGCAGCCATATGCGGAACTGACCAGCACATATATGTATGGAACACATGGGCACAGAACAACAATATAAAGTTGCCGACTATACTGGGGCATGAATGCAGTGCAGAGGTTGTGGAGGTAGGGCCCGGAGTGAAAGGCCTTAAGCCCGGAGATTACGTGGCATGCGAAACTCACATTCCGTGCGGTGAATGCTACCAGTGCAAAAACGGAGAGCAGCACATATGCGGAAACCTCAAACTTTTTGGAATTCATACAAACGGCTGCTATGCCGAATATGCAAAAATACCGGCAATATGTGCTGTTAAAATTCCTGAGTCCATCAATCCAAATGTTGGTGCTGTATTGGAGCCTCTCGGGACGGCTGTGAGAGCAAATGTTGAAGTGCAGTCCTCAGGAAAAAATGTTGCAGTAATAGGCTGCGGACCAATAGGTCTCATGGCTGTTGGCGCTGCAAAGGCCTTTGGTGCAGCAAACATATACGCTATTGATATAAATGACTACAGACTTGGAATAGCCAAGGAAATGGGAGCTACTGAGATAATTAACTCCTCTCTGAACAAAGCGGGTGAAAAGCTCATTGAGCTTACAAATGGTGTGGGCGTTGACGCTTTCATAGATGCATCCGGAAACACAGCAGCCATACTTGAAGGCTTCAGAGGTCTGAGAAAAGGTGG
>DAMAEI010000024.1:4802-11111 GCA_031997345.1 Sedimentibacter sp.
ATAGGTCTTCCGTCAAGACCCCTTGAGATTGATTTAGGCTCTCAGGTAGTATTTAAGGAAGCTACAATTATAGGCATACACGGCAGAAGAATGTTTGAAACATGGACCACAATGTCCAATCTGCTGGACAAAGGACTTCTGAATATCGATCCTGTTATAACTCATGTTCTTAAATTAGAGGAGTTTGAGAAGGGATTTGAGATTGCTCAGAATGGAATGGGCGGAAAGATAATACTTGTTCCATAGTGCTAAATAATTAAACAAATTCAATGCTCAAAGTTTTAGCAATTGTGATAAAATTTTGAGCGTTTTTTTTTGTAAATCAAACATGTTTACCACGAAATGCAGGATTTTAAGGTGCATATTTTTTGGCATAAATATTGCTTAAATAATTATGATACAGTTATGCAGAAAACGTTACAAGATTTAAAAGGGAGGCAATGATGGAAAGGTACAGTAAGAATTTGGCTGAAGAGCTCTATTACAAAATGCTTAAAATAAGAAGATTTGAAGAAACAGTGGAAAGATACTTTCTAGACGGGGAAATCCCGGGATTTATTCATCTGTATATCGGCGAGGAGGCAATTGCCTCAGGTGTGTGTGCAAGTCTTACAGACAGCGATTATATAGCAAGTACACACAGAGGACATGGCCACACAATCGCAAAGGGCGCTGATTTAAACAGGGTAATGGCTGAAATATTCGGCAAGAAGACAGGCTCCTGCAAAGGAAAGGGAGGCTCCATGCACATAGCGGATTTTTCCGTGGGAATGCTGGGAGCCAATGGAGTAGTTGGCGGCGGATTTAACTTGGCTGTAGGTGCCGCACTTGCAATCAAAAAACAGAAAAGAGACAATGTTTCTGTTGTATTTTTTGGTGACGGTTCATCAAACAGAGGAACATTCCATGAAGCGATGAACCTTGCATCAGCGTGGAAGCTGCCTACAATTTTCGTATGTGAAAACAATCAGTGGGCATCGACAACTCCATACAGAACCACAACTGCCATAGAGGATATTTCAATCAGAGCTATAGGATACAATATGCCAAGTAAAATAGTGGACGGAAATGATGCGTTTGCTGTCTATGATGGATTTAAAGAAGCTCTGGAATATGTAAAGGCAGGAAATGGGCCATACTTCCTGGAGGCAAAGACATACCGCATAAAGGGACACTTCGTAGGCGACCCTGAAATGTATAGGACAAAAAAAGAAGTGCAGACGGTTTATGAAGAGAACAACCCCATAACAAGATTTGAGGTAAAGGCTCTGAGTGAAAATATTCTGTCTGAAGATGAGATGAGGGTAATAAGAGATAAGGTTGAAAATGAAATAAAAGAAGCGCTTCAATTTGCAATGGACAGCGAGTATCCAGATGCCTCAGAGCTGTTTAATGATTTGTATGTATAGGAGGGTAAAATGAGACAGATTACATTTTCGCAGGCAACATTGGAAGCAATGGCCGAAGAAATGAAAAGAGATGAAAATATATTTGTAATGGGAGAGGATATTGTAAGACAGGGTGGAGTATTCGGACAGTTCAAGGGACTTGCTGATGAATTCGGCGACAGGGTAATGGATACTCCCATATCTGAAACAGCAATAATAGGAGCTGCCGTAGGAGCTGCAATGGCAGGCATGAGGCCTGTTGCTGACATGCACTTTGCCGACTTCATGGGTGTTGCCATGGATGAATTGTTTAACCAAATGGCAAAGGTAAGATATATGTTTGGCGGACAGACAACAGTGCCAATGGTCGTCAGAGCACCTGACGGCTTGTCTTCCGGCGGAGCCGCACAGCATTCACAAAGCGTGGAGGCGTGGTTTATGAATATTCCTGGGATTAAGGTTGTTGCTCCATCAAGTCCCGCCGAAGCCAAGGGCCTTTTAAAATCGGCTATGAGAGATGACAATCCTGTAATATATTTTGAGAATAAAATACTTTATAGAGAAAAGGGAGAGGTTCCCGAGGAAGAGTTCCTTATTCCAATTGGCAAGGCCAACGTGGTTAAGGAAGGAACGGATATTACAATAATATCCTATTCAATAGGCATGAAAACGGCTCAGGAGGTTTCGACAATTCTTGAAAAGCAAGGAATAAATGCTGAGATTATCGACCTTAGAACACTGGTACCATATGATAAGGAAACAATACTTGAATCCGTTAAAAAGACACACAGGCTTGCAGTGATACACGAGGCTGTGAAGCAGGGAGGAGCAGGTGCGGAAATAGCTGCATTTGTTGCTGAAAATGCAATTGAATACATGGATGCCCCCATAATGAGATTTGGGGCGCCATTTGTTCCGGTGCCGTTTTCACCGCCTTTAGAAAATGCATACAGGCTTAATTCTGCTGAAATTGCAAGGGAAATTGCAGAGAAATTCTAACCGGGCGAAGGAGGTAGAAAATGATAAGAGAAATATTGATGCCAAAGCTTGGGCTTACAATGGTTGAAGGCACTGTCATACAGTGGTTCGCAAATGAAGGTGACCACATAAATGTAGGGGACAGGCTGCTGGAGGTTGAAACTGACAAGCTCACCAACGAAATAATCGCAGATTCTGAAGGTATATTGAAAAGCATATTGGTTAAGCCAGGAGAATCGGCAGAGGTGCAGGCGCTCATAGGTATAATAGCAGGTGAGGGCGAGGATATATCATACCTGCAGGGCGGTCACTCAAACGATAAAGAAGTTGAAGAAATAACAGAAGACATAAATGAATCAGCAGTAAAATCTGCAGATTTGAAAATCAGTACTAATTCAGGCTATGCTGCGGCAACTCCCTATGCTAAAAAGCTGGCTGCCGAAAGAGGTATAGATTTAAGCAATGTCACAGCCACGGGCTACAAAGGTGTAATTTTAGCTAAGGATATTGAAAGCTATGACTCCGGTGAAATAAAGATAAAGGTTACTCCGACGGCAAGAAAAATGGCTGAAGACAAGGGAATAAACTTAGCTGATATTTACAACGGAACAAAGATACGAAAAGCAGATATAATTGCAATGGAGGAAAAGCAGGACACTGAAGGTGAAACAGAAAAGGCAGGCTCAATGAGAAAAATAATTGCTCAGAGAATGAAAGCGTCATGGGCCGGAACTCCTATGGTAACATTCAATATGGAAGCTGATATGACGGAGCTGATTAACCTGCGAGAAAGATTGAAGCCTGTTTATGCAAGGGATAATCTGAAGCTTACCTACAACCATATAATAATGAAAATACTGTCAAAGCTTCTTGTAAAGTACAGATACTTGAATGCAAGTTTTGAGGACGATACAATAATTTATCACAGTCATGTGAACATCGGTGTTGCCGTTGATGTTGAAAAGGGCCTTATGGTTCCCAATGTTAAGGGAGCAGAAAAAATGACACTGAGGGAAATCTCGTCAGAAACCGAGAGAATCACTCCTATTATCAATAAGCCCGAGGTTGCCATTTTAGGTATTAACAAAATCATGGAAAAACCTGTGGCAGTTAACGGTCAGGTGGTAATCCGTCCGATGATGAACCTCAGCCTCACAACAGACCACAGTCTGGTGGACGGAGCACTGTCAGCTAAGTTCCTCAGGGAAATTGTTGATATAATTGAAAATCCATATTTATTGCTCGATTAATAATCAGTTGCGATCATTTTCCGGAAAAGGCTTCCGGAAAATGAGGTAAGAGCGCAAGCCTCACAAATTTTTTACTATGAAAAATTTGTGGGGTTTTTTATTTTATAGTTGACAAAATACAAATAAAGTTATATAGTTAGTTACATAACTAATTAACTATGCAACTGAATGAACGGAGGTAACAGATTGCTGGATTTAAGCTTGGATAAATCAATTTATATACAAATAGCAGAGACTATTGAGAATGAAATATTGGCAGGCAATCTCAAGGAGGGAGAACAGGCTCCATCAACAAACCAATTTGCAAAGTTGTACCATATAAATCCGGCAACTGCCGGAAAGGGATTAAATTTGCTGGTAGAGGATAATATATTGTATAAGAAGAGAGGACTGGGTATGTTTGTTGCCGAGGGAGCACAGAAAAAGGTTCTTAAAAAAAGACAACAGTCCTTTTTTAAAGAAATCTTGCCTGGAATAATAGCAGAGGCAGAAAGGCTTGAGATTTCTGCGGAAGAAATTGCAGAATATATTAAAAATCAGAAAGGAGCGTAAAATGATTGAAATAAGGAATTTGAGCAAAAGATACGGAAAGACAAATGTCCTCACAGATATATCTCTTAATCTTGAAGATAATAAAATATATGGATTGTTGGGCAGAAACGGTGCAGGCAAAACAACACTCCTGAATATAATGGCGAATCAGCTTAAATGTGATGCCGGAGAACTGAAGTATGACGGAGAGGATATTTATGAAAACAGCAAGGCAGTTGAAAATATCTGTCTGGTAAGAGAGAAATCAATACCTGTGGATGATGACAAGGTAAAGAGAATTTTTGATATGGCAAAAACACTGTACAAGGACTGGGATGAAGGCTATAAGGAGTATCTTGTGAAGGAGTTCAGCCTTAATGTAAGGAAGAAATACAGAAAGCTGTCCAGAGGAAATCAGACGATTGTAGGCCTTATAATAGGTCTTGCTTCAAGGGCGAGACTGACAATATTTGATGAGCCTTCCTTAGGGCTGGATGCTGCATACAGGTATAAATTCTATGATCTTCTTTTGGAGGATGTTGAAAAAAATCCGCGTACGGTTATAATATCCACTCATTTAATTGATGAGGTCACGAATTTGTTCGAGGAGGTCATCATATTGAAGGAAGAGAGGATCTATCTCAAGGACGAAGTAAGCAATATTGTGGAAAAAGGATATTTTTTAAACGGAAATTATGACAATATACTCTCGGTAATAAAAGGTAAAAATATAATTCATAAAGAAGAATTCGGAGCGTCAGCCGTAGTAGGATTGTTCGACCTGCTGGATGGGGAAGAAAAGGCGCTTCTCAGAAACAGGAATGTTGAGATAAGCCCCATGCCGCTGCAGAAGCTGTTCGTTTATTTAACCGAAAATAACAGTAAGAAGGAGGGCCATTAATGGAAAGCATTAAAAGAGCACTTAAATTTCAGGGAAGAGATTTTAAAAAATCCGTAGGGATGTTTTGGTTAGTTTTGTTTATAGTAAATATAGGCTCATATGTATCCATGTATAAGTTCAACAGAGGATTTATCGGAATAAGGGTGAGTGGCTATGCCAGTATTGACGGCATAGATATAACATTAATTTCTGTAGCCGCTGCCAATCTTGTTCCAATAATAATTTTTTTCATAGTATACTGCTATGAGATGTATTATGAATATTTTCCTGTTGCAATAAGCTTCAGTGTTACCAGAAAGGATTTCTACAAATCGGCTGTGATATATAATTTGATTGCGTCGGCTGTGTTCGCACTTATTCAGGGTATACTTATTAAGGTAGACTTACATTTGGTGCAATATCTCGGACAGAATATAAAATCAGACTTTGGCATATTTAACAGCGGAACGGACAGCATTATATTTATAGTATTTTCCTTATTCATTTGTTTCACTGTTTTTGCAAGTGCCATGAACCTTCTGAGTGCACTGAATTATAAATTCGGGTACAGGCTGTGGATTGTAATTGCCCTGCTTGGCATACTGTATTCCGCCAGGACGGGTATTCCCTTTGAGCTCATAGGAAGGCTGTTTACGGAAAGAGTAGGAGCTGCACAGTTTACAATGCTGACAATTACAGCAATTGCATGCTGTGCGGCAGGATTTCTGACTGTCTCAGGAACAAACGTAAAAGACAGGCTATAAAGGCGCGGTTGCCGCAACAATATGTGCTTTGATTCAAACTTGTGATATATATAATTGATAACATAAATTAACAGGAGGAGAAAATGGAAAAACAGAGAGTTACTCGGCTCATTGAATACGTCAACGGACTTAAGGACAATTCCGACGGAAGAGAATTATATGCTGAATATAAAAATGAAATCGAAGCCGTGAAACCCCAGGAGGTCTTCGAAGTTTTTAAAAGCCTGCTGGACGACAATGTACTTCCAAAGGACATTTTGATTTTCTTAGACAAGGCAATAAATGCATTTTATAACAGCCTCATAAGTTATAAGTGGCAGCATCCTTCCAACAATAGCTTTTTAAAGGATATGCTTCTTGAAAATGAGGCCTTGGTCAAGAAAACCGATGAAATTAAGGTACTCATGAAGGAATCGGACCTTAAGACAAAAAAAGAGAGCATACTGAAGAAAATTATAGAGCTGGAAGAGTTTAGCCACCACTACCTGAAAAAAGAAAATATATTGTTTCCCTACATG
>DAMAEI010000024.1:11121-19089 GCA_031997345.1 Sedimentibacter sp.
AGTTTGAGGGACTGAAAATAATGTGGTCGCTGCATGATATTGTGAGAAATCAGATTAAGACGGCAGAAGATGTTCTAGGTGATGAATACACAACTGAACAACAGGTGAACTCTGCAATAGCAACCTTATTTTTTGGTGTTTTAGGAGTAAAGAAAAAGGAAGAGCTCATATTGTTTCCGGCAGCAAGCGAGGTACTTTCTGAAGAAGACTGGGATGAGATGCACAAGCAGAGCCTCGAATACAAATTTCCTTTTATCGGAGAGTCTGTCAATGCAGGTGCGGTTTCCGAGGCGGAGAGTGACCTTTTCAGCAACGGAAGGTTCAAGACAGACGCAGGCGAATTGACCTTCGATGAAATTCTTATGGTTTTCGGTGCGCTGCCGGTAGATTTGACATTTGTAGATGAAAACAACAGGGTTCGTTTCTTTACAAAGCCTAAAGACAGAATATTTCCATGCTCAGCAGCGGTTATAGGCAGGGACGTAAAGAACTGTCATCCACCGGAAAGTGTCCACGTGGTTGAGGAAATTATTGAGAGCTTCCGCTCAGGCAGAGAAACAACGGCGAAATTCTGGATTAATATGAAGGGGAAAATCATCTTGATACAGTACTTTGCGCTGTTTGACAGCTCGGGAAAATACAGAGGAGTTCTTGAAGCAAGTCAGGACATTACCGAAATTAAAAACCTTGATGGTGAACGAAGGCTTTTAAAGTGGGGAAAACAATAACGAAAATAAAGAATGAAAACACCCTGCCGCTGATGTGACCCCAAAAAATTAGATTTTTGGTCTAACTCTTGGGGGTCGGTTCACGCGGAAGGGTGTTTTCATTCGTGCATTTATTTAATCCTGTATAACCATTACCGGGCATGTGGCGGCAGCGAGGACCTTCTGAGTGGTGGAGCCTATAAAAAATCTTTCTATATTTGTGAAGCCGCGCCTTCCTATTACAATGAGGTCGAATTTTTCCTTATCAGCCATTTTTACTATTTCATCTGATGCCTTACCTACAATTACCTTTTTAGTAACAGTCAGGCTTCCGCAGTCGATGTTTCTTACAATTATGTCGAGCATTCTGGTCTCTTCGTGTATGAGCTTTTTAAGCATTTCCTTCCTGTTTGCTTCAAAGGCAGTCTCAACATTCATGCCGAAAATTGAATACTTGTCTTCGGAAGGAAGATTTACAACGGTAATGAATGCAATTTCTGCATTGATGAGCTTTCCTATTTCAACAGCCTTTTCTGCTGCTTTTCGTGATACCTCAGAGCCGTCTACGGGAACTAATATTTTTTTCATACAATCCTCCTGCATTAATAGCATAATTGTTCACTTGATATTATTATATCTTTAATATTATTATACCTTAAATTACCGTCCGTAAACAATTGAGTTAAATTGTTAAGGCTTGTTCCTAAAACTCTATTGTGATATAATTTATAGACTTAAGCAATAATAACTGGTTCACGGAGGAATTATGAACTTATTAGATAAATTAAACGAAAAACAGAGAGAGGCAGCTGCCCACGACAAGGGGCCCATCCTTGTTATTGCCGGAGCGGGAACAGGCAAAACAAGAGTTCTCACACACAGAATAGCCTACCTGATTGAAACAGGCAGGGCGAAGCCGTGGGAAATTTTAGCTATCACATTTACCAACAAGGCTGCAAATGAAATGAAGGAAAGAATTGCCCAGCTTATAGATTATTCTATAGACAGAATGTGGATTGGCACATTCCATTCAGTATGTGTGCGTATATTGAGAAGAAATATAGAAAGAATAGGCTATGACAGCAATTTTGTCATATATGATACAAACGACCAGAAAATACTTATTAAGGATTGCCTTAAGGAAATAGACCTGGACCCTAAAAAGTACAATGCCAACTCTATCAAATCGATCATAAGTGCCGAGAAAAATAACAGAAAATCCGCGGATAAATATATTGCGGAGCACTATGGAGATTTCTACAAGCGCAATGTAGGAGAAGTGTATGCTCTTTATGAAAAGAAAATGAAAATCGCCAATGCGCTGGACTTTGACGATTTGCTGGTTAAAACACTGGAGCTCATTGAAAAGAACGAGGATGTCAGGGAAGAATACCGCGAGCGCTTCAAATATATATTGGTTGACGAATACCAGGACACCAACCTCATCCAATACAGCTTGGTTAAAATTCTGGGACAGAAGCCGGGAGGCGAAAGCAATGTTTTCGTTGTTGGGGATGAAGACCAGTCCATCTATGGATGGAGAGGAGCCGACATAAAGAACATCCTTAATTTTGAGAAGGATTTCGACGGGGCGAAGGTTGTAAAGTTAGAGGAAAACTATCGTTCAACAGATATTATACTTAATGCAGCCAACGGCGTTATAAAAAACAACTTCCAGAGAAAAGGTAAGCACCTTTACACTGAGTGTGAGGGCGGAAGCCTCATAAGAATGCTGGAAACAGACAATGAAAAGGATGAGGCATTTACAGTAGCTGCGCTCATGCGCAAGGAAAGAAGAGAAAGCGACATAGACTATTCCGACATGGCTGTTCTCTACAGAACGAACGCTCAGTCCAGAGCTTTGGAAGAGGGTCTTATTAGAGAGGGCATACCATATAAAATTGTGGGAGGTCTAAAGTTCTACGAAAGAAAAGAAATCAAGGATATCATGGCATATCTTATGCTCATATACAACCAGAAGGATGGAATGAGCTTTGACAGAATAATAAACGTTCCAAAGAGGAAATTAGGCCAGAAAGCAATAGAGACGATTGCTCAATATGCTGGAGAGGCCGAAATTTCTAAATTTGAAGCGTGCTACGACACCCAGGAAATGAGCCTGTCTGCGGCAGCAGCTAAAAGCATAGACGGCTTTGTGAAAATGCTGGAAATGCTCATGATAAAGAAGGATGTCATGCCACTTTCCGAGTTTATACAGGATGTGTACGAATCAACGGGATACAGGGTCATGCTTCAGGAGGACGACACAGTTGAAGGAAGAAGCAGGATTGAAAATATAGAGGAATTCCTGTCTGCTGCAAAGGACTTTGAGGAAAGATACGAGGAAAACAGCCTTGAGGATTTTCTCGCCCATGTATCTCTTCTTGCTGATATTGATAAAACCGATGAAACAAAGAGGGACACCGTGACTCTCATGACGGTTCACAGTGCAAAGGGTCTGGAATTCAACACTGTATTCATAACAGGCCTCGAGGAAGGAATATTTCCTATCATAGGAGATATGGATACGGAGGATGATGTTGAAGAGGAAAGGCGATTGTTTTATGTGGCAATCACAAGAGCTGAAAGAAAGCTCTATATAACCCGTGCCAATGACAGAATGCGCTTCGGAAATCACGAAATGAAAGCAAAGTCAAGATTTTTGAAGGAAATCCCGGTTGAGTGCATAGAGGAAAATGAGCCGATATCATTTGCCGCAAAGAAGCTTGAGAGGCTTGAGCGAAACGAGCCTGTAGTAAGTAGAAGACCGCCTTTCGTGAAAAATGACTTTTTCAGAGGAGGAGGCTTTGACACTGAGGAAAAGGCGGAGCGCCCGAAGCTTAAATCGGATGTTATACAGCCCGGTGACCGCATTATGCACAAGGCCTGGGGAGTAGGAACCGTAGTGCAGATAAAGGAGGACGGTGACAGCAAGGTTGCAGTAATAGCCTTTGAAAACAAAGGACTTAAAAATCTTAATTTGGAATATGCACCCATAGAAAAAATTTAGTCTGAAAGGAATATATTATGGATAAGCTTCATTTGATGAAGGAAAAAATAAAGCTTTTAAACGCAGCCAATAAGGCATACTATCAGGAAAACCGGGAAATCATGTCCAATATGGAATATGACAGCCTTTATGACGAGCTTGTAAAATTAGAGAGCGAAACAGGAGTGACATTGTCCAACAGCCCCACAATACATGTGGGCTACGAGCTTTTGTCAAATCTGCCGAAGGAAGCTCATGAAAGATCTATGCTTTCCCTTGATAAAACGAAGGATGCAGATGCATTGAAGAGCTGGCTGGGTCAAAACAAGGGCATTCTTTCCTGGAAGCTTGACGGGCTTACAATTGTCATGACATATACCGGCGGAAGGCTCACAAAGGCTGTTACAAGGGGAAACGGACAAATAGGTGAGGTTATAACCAACAATGCAAGGGTGTTTGCCAATGTTCCCGTTAGCATAAAGCATAGAGGCAGCGTGGTGCTCAGAGGTGAGGCTGTGATAAGCTATTCCGATTTTGAAAAAATCAATGCTGAAATTAAGGATGAGGATGCGAAATATAAAAACCCCAGAAATCTGTGCAGCGGCTCCGTCAGACAGCTGAACAACAGAATAACAGCAGAAAGAAATGTTAATTTTTATGGGTTTTCCGTGCTGAGAGCAGACGGCGTGGATTTCGGAGATTCCAGGGAGGAGCAGCTTAAATGGCTCAAGGAGCAGGGCTTCGGCATAGTGGAATATAAAGTTGTAACTGCAGATGATATTGAGGGTGAGATTAAGAGGTTTGAGGGGCGCATAGCTGAGAACGATCTGCCTTCAGACGGACTGGTGCTTACCTTTGACAGTATTTCTTACGGTGAATCATTGGGAGCAACGGCTAAATTTCCCAGAGATTCCATCGCCTTTAAATGGCGTGATGAAATAAAGGAAACAAAGCTTTTGGAAATTGAGTGGAGTGCGTCACGGACGGGGCTCATAAATCCCATCGCCATATTTGAGCCGGTGGAGCTTGAGGGAACTACCGTGAGTCGTGCAAGCGTCCACAACCTGAGCATAATGGAGAGCCTTGAACTTGGAATAGGCGACACCATAAGCGTGTACAAGGCAAACATGATAATTCCCCAGATTTCAGACAATTTGACCAGAAGCGGAAGCGTTGCTGTACCGTTAAGCTGCCCCGTGTGCGGCGGCGAAACACAAATAAGAGACGACAAAGATATTAAAACCCTGTACTGTACAAACGATGAATGTCTGGCAAAGCAGATAAAATCATTTACGCACTTTGTAAGCAGGGATGCAATCAATATAGAGGGCCTGTCGGAGGCTACAATCGAAAAGCTCATTGCAAAAGGCCTCATAAAAGAATTGGCTGATGTGTTCCACATTGAGAAATTCAAGGAAGAAATAACGGAAATGGAAGGCTTTGGAGAAAAGTCCTTCAACAACCTTGTGTCCTCAGTGAACAAGGCGAGAAAGACCACAGCTTCAAGGCTTCTATACAGCCTTGGTATACCGGGTATAGGAGTTTCAAATGCCAGAATAATATGCAGGAAATTTGGAGATGACTGGAGCAAGATACAAAATGCCGACTTTGATGAGCTCATTGAAATAGACGGAATCGGTGATATAATGGCAAAGAGCTACGCGGACTTTTTCGGAAATGAAAAAAAGAGGGTAATTGTCATGGACATTCTTGCCGAGATAGAGCTTGAAACGGTTGAGGAAAGCAAAGAGGATCAGATATTCCAAGATAGTACCTTCGTAATTACAGGCTCGGTGGAGCAGTTTAAAAACAGGGATGAGCTGAAGGAAGTCATTGAGCAGAGAGGCGGAAAGGTAACAGGCTCCGTAACATCGAAAACAAACTACCTCATCAACAACGATAATATGTCAAATTCATCAAAAAACAAAAAGGCAAAGGAACTGGGCGTAAGGATAATTACAGAGAACGAATTTGAAAACTGGCTGAACAGCGGAGTGGTACCGGAATAGTTCAGCCTTTACGGAGTTCTCTAAATGTGATAAGATATATAAAACGGGGACGGAGGAAGTATGGCATTCAGGATTTTATTGTACTTCGGACTTTTAGCTGTGGGCTGGATTTTAAGCAGCAAGGGTCTCATTAATAAAAAAGTATCGGGTAAAATTTCTCATCTTCAGACAGTGGTGCTGTTTGGCCTTATATTTGTAATGGGTGTAAGCGTGGGAATGGACGAGCAGGTGTTTTCCTCCATAGGAAAAATTGGCTTCATGGCTGCAGCGTTTGCCATAACGACCTCAGGCTTCAGCATACTTCTTGTCTATTGGGCAAGGAAAAAATTCTTCAGGGATGAAAAAATTACGGGAGGCAGACATGACTAAAAAAATACTCATAGTTCTGGCTGCCGGTATATTATCGGGTCTAATAATGCCCGATGCAGTGCAGGGAAAAACAGGACTGCTCATGGATGCAGGGCTTTGCCTTCTGCTATTTTTCGTAGGAATAGATTTGGGAGGCAACAGCGAAATATTTAAAAATCTTAAGAAAGCCGGTTTTAAAATCCTCATTGTACCTGTGGCAACCATAGCGGGAAGCCTACTGGGAGGCGTTGTGTGCAGCGTATTGTTCCGCATGGATATATACGGAGCCCTCGCGGTGGCATCGGGAATGTCGTGGTACACCTTATCAGCAATAATTATAACACCTGTATCCCCGGAGCTCGGCGCAATTGCGTTTTTGACCAATGTGTTCAGAGAAATGATGGCATTTGTATGTATACCGATTATAGCGGCACGCATAGGATATCTGGAAACTATAGCAGCCGGAGCGGCAATAAGCATGGACACCGGTCTCCCCATGATAACGAAAAACACAAACCAAGAGGTTGCCGTAATAGCATTCATCAGCGGAGTGATAATATCTCTGTCGGTAACGGTGCTTGTACCGATTTTTACGGGCATGATGACCGGCATGTAAATATAATAATGTAATGAAAGAAATTAAGGAAGTGATAGTATGACTGTAATATATTTAACCAGACATGGTGAAACTGAATGGAACAGGCAAAGAAGATTTCAGGGAAGCAAGAATTCCGAGCTTACCGAAAAAGGAATACTGGGTGCGGAGCTTCTGGCATCACGTATTGAAGATGTTGAGCTTGACTGTATAATTTCAAGTCCTCTCAAGAGAGCGTATCACACTGCACAAATAGTGAAAGGTAATAAAAGTATAGATATATTAAAAAATGAGGGCTTTATGGAAATAAACCTGGGCGATTTTGAAGGTATGCGCTGGGATGAAATAGAGGAAGCCCATGGTAATGTACTTTCTAAAATAAAAGAAGACCCGATTCACAACCGTTACCCAAACGGCGAAAATTTATCGGAATTTTACGGCAGGGTTGAGAAGGCTCTCAAGGACACAATCGAAAGTTGCAGAAACAAAAAGGTATTAATTGTTGCCCACGGTGGAACAATCAAATGCATAGAGTCATATATAAGAAAATTCAAGATAACTAGCGACTGGATGGCAAATGTGGTTCAAAACTGCAGTCTTTCCTGTTTTGAAATTAATGATAGCGATGAAATAGCAGAAATTTTTTACAATGATACAGAGCACCTTAAGGGAACACCGGCATTGGGGTAATTGTCGAAATTTCCCGGGAAATGGAAGATAGAGTAAATAAAAGTAAATAGCATAGCACATTAAGCCAATATGTTATAATTAATATAACATATTGGCTTTTTAGTATGCATTATAAATTAAGGCTGAAAACGATGCCTCATAGTTTTTAATTAGCTAAAACGAATAAAATAAAGTATTTAACCTTAAAATTTAATTATATTAAATTTATTGATTGTAGAATTAATAATATAATGCTATACTATTTTTTATGATAACGAGATACTACTATGAGGTGGAGCCATGAGGAAATTTAAAAGAGTATTGGTAGCAAATCGCGGGGAAATCGCCATAAGGGTTTTCAGAGCCTGCGAGGAGCTTGGCATAAGAAGTGTTGCAATTTATTCTGAAGAGGACAAGAACTCACTTTTCAGAACAAAGGCAGATGAGGCATATCAGGTAGGAAAAAATAAAAAGCCTGTTGATGCTTATCTGGGAATTGACGAGATAATCAGTCTTGCAAAGTCCAAGGGAGTGGACGCAATCCACCCCGGATACGGATTTTTATCTGAAAATGTGGAATTTGCCCGAAAATGTGAGGAAGAGGGCCTTGTGTTCATAGGTCCTGACCACATTATGATGAGCAGGCTTGGA
>DAMAEI010000024.1:19099-42645 GCA_031997345.1 Sedimentibacter sp.
CATCGAAGATAGCCGCAAATTCTGTTGGTGTTCCAACTATTCCCGGTATCGAGGAAGCAGTGAAATCCGAGGGGGATGCCAGAAAGTTTGCCGACTTCTGCGGATATCCGGTAATATTGAAGGCTTCGGCAGGCGGTGGCGGCAGGGGAATGCGTATTGCATGGCGCGAAGAGGACCTGCTCAGAGAATTCAGAAGTGCTCAGAGCGAAGCAAAGAAGGCTTTTGGTATAGATGATATATTTATAGAAAAATATCTTGATAAGCCGAAGCACATTGAGGTACAGGTGCTTGGGGACAATTACGGAAATCTTGTTCATTTGTTTGAAAGAGATTGTTCAATTCAGAGAAGGCATCAGAAGGTTGTTGAATTTACGCCAGCATTAAGTATAACAGACGAGCAAAGAGCGGCAATATGCAGCGATGCACTGAAGCTTGCAGGAGCGGTAAATTACAGAAATGCCGGCACACTGGAATTTCTGGTGGACAAGGACGGAAAGCACTACTTCATAGAAATGAACCCGAGAATTCAGGTGGAGCACACCGTTACGGAAATGGTTACGGGAGTTGATATAGTTCAGGCGCAGATTCTTATAGCACAGGGCTACAGACTTGATTCCGACGAAATAAACATAAAATCTCAGGATGATATAAATCAGAACGGTTATGCAATACAGTGCAGGGTTACAACAGAGGATCCGGCAAACAATTTTGCTCCGGACACAGGAAAAATTGATGTTTACAGGACTGGCTCAGGCTTCGGGATAAGGCTTGACGGAGGAAACGGCTTCACAGGCGCGGTTATAAGCCCGTATTACGACAGCCTTCTCGTGAAGGTAATATCTCACGGAAGAACCTTCTCCGATGCTATAAACAAAAACTCAAGAGCTCTCAAGGAGCTTGAGGTGCACGGAGTAAAAACCAACATTGGCTTCCTGCTGAACGTCCTTAATCATGAGGACTTTAAAAACGGCATATGCGACACGGGCTTCATAGCGGACAACCCTTCGCTTCTAAACGTAAGAGGCGGGGAGGATAAGGAGCTTAAGGTATTAAACTATATAGGAAATATTGTTGTGAATGAAACAAAAGGAGTTAAGCCGCAATTTGATGTTCCCAGGGTTCCGGAGTTCCAAGGAAGGGAATTAAAAGCAGGCCTCAAGCAGCTCCTTGACGAAAAGGGACCTCAGGAAGTTTCAAAATATGTGCTTAATGAAAAAAGGCTGCTGCTCACGGATACAACTATGCGTGACGCTCATCAGTCTCTCATGGCAACAAGAGTGAGAACAGTGGACATGGAAAAAATCGCTCCTGCCATGGCACATATGGCAAGCGACCTTTTTTCCGTTGAAATGTGGGGTGGGGCTACGTTTGACGTGGCATACCGATTCCTGAAGGAGGACCCATGGGAAAGACTGAGGACTCTGAGAGAAAAAATGCCCAACATACTATTCCAGATGTTGCTGAGGGGAGCAAATGCAGTAGGGTATAAGAACTATCCCGACAATGTAATAAGGGAATTTGTAAAGTCCTCCGCAGCAGCGGGAATAGATGTTTACCGTATATTTGACTCCCTCAACTGGCTTGAAGGTATGGAGGTGGCAATCGACGAGGTGCTGAAGCAGAATAAAATAGCCGAGGCCAGCATTTGCTACACAGGGGACATACTTGATGCCACAAGGGATAAATACACTCTGAAATACTATGTGGATTTGGCTAAAAAGCTTGAAAAGAGAGGCGCACACATGCTTGCAATAAAGGATATGTCCGCACTCTTAAAGCCTATGGCAGCAGATAAGCTCATTCGTGCACTTAAGGACGAATTGTCCATACCCGTCCATCTTCATACGCATGATACAAGCGGAAACGGCGTGGTAACCATATATGCAGCAGCCAATGCAGGAGTGGACATAATAGATACGGCATTTAACTCAATGGCGGGGCTCACAAGCCAGCCGCCTCTTAACTCGGTAATAGCCGCACTGAACAATACAGACAGAGATACTATGCTGGATCTGGACGATATGCAGAAAATATCCGATTACTGGGAGGCAGTAAGGCCGGTGTACAATAAATTTGAATCGGGACTGAAAACAGGAACTGCGGAAATTTACAAATACGAAATTCCCGGTGGACAGTATTCAAACCTCAAGCCGCAGGTGGAAAGCTTCGGCCTCGGACACAGGTTTGAAGAGGTCAAGGATATGTTCAAAACCGTAAATGAAATGCTGGGAGACATAGTAAAGGTTACACCGTCCTCAAAGGCAGTGGGTGACATGGCAATATTCATGGTGCAAAACGACCTGACATCGGAAAATATTTACGGCAAGGCAAAGGACATGGACTTCCCTGACTCAATCGTATCGTACTTCGAGGGAATGATGGGGCAGCCTGAGGGAGGATTTCCCGAAGAACTGCAAAAGTTGGTTCTTAAAGGCAAGACACCAATCACCTGCAGACCGGGAGAGCTTCTGCCTCCTGAAGATTTCGATTCAATCAGGCAGATGCTTGCGGAAAAGCACGGCCTTGAAGGCACAATGGAGGAAGCACTGAGCTATGCCCTGTATCCGAAGGTTTTTGAGGATTACTACAAAGCCTTAAAGGAAGAAGGTAGCTTGAGGCTTATGGGAAGCGACATATTCTTCCACGGTCTGGAGGAAGGCGAAACCTGTGAGGTGAAAATTGCCGAAGGACAGAAGTTGGGTATCAAGCTTGTAGAGGTGAAAACCAATGATGACGGCACTAAGGACCTTGTGTTTGAAGTTAACGGAAACAGAAGAGTAATAACCGTGAAGGACAAAAATGCCATAAACCTTAAGAGCGCATCAATTGAAAAGGTAATGGCCGACACAGGCAACCAGTATGAAATCGGTGCAAACATACCCGGAAATGTTTACAAAATCCTTGTTAAGCAGGGAGATAAGGTTGAAGCAGGCCAGCCTGTGGCAGTGCTTGAAGCAATGAAAATGGAAACAAACGTCCTCGCACCTCTTGCAGGAACCGTTGCAAAAATATATGTAAAAGAAGGCCAGCGCGTTGTATCAGGAGAGCTGATAGCCGAACTGGAATAAATAAAATATACAGAGCCTGCCCTTTCAAAAGGGCAGGCTCTGTATATTTTTGTTCTATTTTTATGAATTATTTTAATTTTATTCGTCTTCGGTGCTGGAAATCGACAGCATGAGATGTGTCAATTCATCTTCGTCGATTCTCAGGCAGATGTTCTGGGAGTCGACACCGAAAACCAAGGCTTCTCCGTCTGCTCTGACGGAGCAAAACAGTTCCTCATTCTGTAATATGCTGTAACGATTTGTGCATACATGATTTTCCATATTCAGAACAATCACGCTGCCGGTTCCCATTCTCAGGTGGATGCGGCTGTTATCCAGGGGCTGAACCTCCAGAAAATACATCTCATCAAAGGGCAACGCCCGTAGAGCCATATTTATTGCATCCTGAGGGAAAATATCAGGCACAAATACAGAGCTTGGATCAAAGATTATTTTTGAGCCGTCCGTGACCGCTGCCCGAAATACCGATGGCTCATTCAAGCTGTAATGACGTGTAGTTTGCAGACGGTGCAGCATATTCAAGTCCAAAGAACTTCCGCTGCCGAATTCGATGCTCAGACGGTGGTCATCAACAGGTACTGCACTTATAATCATGGGAGTTTTCTTTTTCTGCTGTTGCTGATTACCTGTCATAATGCTTCTCCTCTCTTCATCTCAGTTTAATTCGTGGTTGCCTTTTATATCCCCATAAGCTCTATGAAGCGCTGGAGCACGGCCGCTATTTCTGCTCTTGTCGCAGGAGCCTTTGGATTAAAGTTGTTGTTTGTGTCACCATTCATTATATTTGCGTTTCTCATTATTTCGATTGCTTCCATTGCCCATGGACTTATGGTGCTACCATCCGCAAAGGACTGTGCCCCTTCCCCCGATGGCAGATAATATCTCATTGCAGTTGCGAAATTAACCAAAATTACGGCTAATTCTTCTCTCGTAACCGGATTTTCCGGTGAGAAGCTGTTATTACCTGTTCCCCTTGTTATATTGCTTCTTAAGCTCCACTCCGCATATGGTCCGTAGTAGAAAGATATATCAACATCACTGAAGCTGCCCGATGTGAAATCAAGTGCGTTTATCCCCGCAAGTCTTCCAAGCGCCGTAATGAGCATTCCCCTGTTCATACGTGCATCGGGAGAAAACTGCTCTGTGGAGGTTCCCGTCATTATGCCCCTGTCATATATGAATTGAATGCTGGCAAGCGCCCAATGTGTTCCAACGTCATTCAGCACATTCTCAACAGGCTTTTTCGCAGTTTCTGCCGGAGGTGTGGGTACAGTCGGTACTGCCGGTGCTGTCGGTGTTGTAGGAGATGATGTATCCTTGTCTTTGCCACCGCCGTTACTTCCGCCGCCGGAGGAAATCGTCTCAATTCTCACATATTTGCTCTCAGTGAAGGTTGCAGCGTTTGGACTTGCTACTTCTTTGGCTGAAGCCTTTTCTTCACCGGCATAAACGCTGTACTTATGGCCGGAAGCAAATGTCGGTGCATTGTTAAAGGCATAATTCTTTTCAGTTCCAAGATTAAAGCTTTCGGCAGTAATAGTGCCGCCGCTGATTATAATTTTATCGCCGTACAGACCGTTGGATACAAGTGAGGAAAGGTTCAAGGTTCCGTTTTTAATCTCCAAGGTTCCGTCGTCTGCCTTCAGGCAGCAAGCCTTGCCTCCGCCATACTCTGTAATTGTTATGGTGCCTGTTGTATCAACGGTAATATCCTTAGCCTTAATTCCTATATACATATCATAAACAGTGAGACTGCCTCTGCCTTCTACTGTTATCTTTTTATTGCTGTTAATTCCTTCATAAACAGTATAGTCAATGCTATCATCCTCACCAAATTTATTGCCTATCTGACTGCTGCCTTGCAGCACTATTTTCAGATTATCAATTTTGTCGCTCACCTTAATGGCAGTATAAAAGAAGTCGCCGCTGTTCACCGCTATTTTGGCATTGTTGAGTGTGAGAGTTTTAGAAGCCTCATCATAGCTTACGCTTCCGTCTATACCATCTCCTGTAATATTGCCGCAGTTTTCACTTGTAACCATAACTCCGCCCACAGTAAGACCGTAATATTCCTTTGTTGTTCCTCCCACAATTCCGTATTCCTCAAGTAGACCGTACACAAAATCATAAACCTCACTCCAAAAAGCCGCCAAGGCTCCCCAGTCTCCCTTTTTTATTGCAGCATCTTCAATTTCCTTAATATCGCCTTCAATCGAATCAAAATATTTAGGGATAATTTTTGTAATCTCCGACTCTAACTTTACATAAATTTCGTTAAACTGTTCTTTGTTAATTTTACCGATCAGCAATCCAAGCTGCATTCTATAGATTGATAATAGACCTGCCTCATACTTAAGCCGGGCATACTCCCATGCTTCATCTTTAAAAAACGGCTTTGCTGCTTCGGCAAGTGCATCCGATACAGCCTTGTACTCCTCAAGCAATTCATCAATCTCGGCTATCAAAGCATCCGGGTCTTCAAGATATAAATTTAAAATATATTTGTTATCTTCCGAATAATCTTTAAACTTATAACTTATTTCCCCGAATGCCTCTACTTCATCCTCTATTGCATTTTTCAAATCAATCTGACCCTTACCGTCAGCATAGGCGTTCTCTTTATCACCTAAAAAGCTTATTATTGCACTCGGTATATTAACCTCCATAGACTTAACGACAAGCCCCATGGTAATCTCCATAAACTCTATGTCTATTATCGTAAGCTCAAAGGGACCTGAGGTTACACCGTCAGCAGGCAAGCTTCCGCCCTTGATGGTCAATGTCAAATTTTTTGTTCTTCCCTTTACGGTATCGGTATTTCCCGCCAGTTCAAGAATACCTTCACCCTTTGCATCAATCTTTACCTTGCCATCCTTCACACTTACCCCTGCGGGCAGGACATCAACAGTCGCATCGTAAACCCCCTGCTCGATATTTGTGGCTTTCAGCTTATATTCTACATTTGAGAACTGCCCATCTTCGCCGCTTTCCACTCCGGCAAACAGAACTCCTTCCTGAATTCCCACACTTATGGCTGCTCCGGTGGTCGGGGCACTCATAATATGCGGTTCCACAGTCTGAGTGACAGTATCCTCCGATTTCCCCGTTTCGGCATACGCCGTTGCAGGCAGCATGGATATAATCATGCACACGGCAAGCATTAAGCTGATTCGTTTCTTTATTTGTTTCATTTTTATTGCCTCCTTATTTTTATTTTATGTAATAAAATACACCCTACAGTTTCTAAATAATATTGTAGGGTGTGGAATTAATTTTTTATATGGTACAGTGTACTTTTATTTTTATTCGGATAATGCTTTAAGCTGTTCTCTTGAATTAAAATCGTATTTCTCAAGCATACCGCTTATGACGTTGCGGATGGTGTTAGGTGACAGATACATACGCTCTGCAATTTCCTTATTGGTCATATCTCTTTTGAGAAGTTCTAAAATTTCTTTTTCACGGGGTGTCAGCTCCTTGTGCCGGAATGCATCAAGCCCTTGTGTAAGTGTTTCATAAAGCTTTCTGATTTTTTTGATTGTACTGTCGTCACAATCGGCATCGGGTAGCAATTTTTTGATTCCTTCATAGTTTTCGGCAAAGGGAAGCAAAATGCCATCGGATAAAGCTATGTTCAATGCGGTGTTTATTTCTGCCATGGCATGAGGTCGTCTGCCCATCGATTCAAAGGCTTGTGCCCTATACAGCTTTATGTATAACTGAGGTAGCAGGTTCGGAAAAATACCGGATATACCAAGACCGAATTCACTTACACCAAGCAGCTTCTGATATTCGCCGCGACCGAGCAAAATTCTGCCGTATAGAATAAGTGCAAAGGGCTGTGTCATGATAACGAGACGCTTATCATTTATTTCACCCTCCGTAAGCCAGGGCGAAATTTCGCTGCCTTTGTCAAGCATTAAAAGAATGAAGCCTTTGGCTAAGTCCAGGGTGTAGCGGCACAGGTCCTCGGTATTCTGACGGGAGCGCTCCTCCAAGGAATTAAGGGCATTTTGCAGCATTGCTTCGTCTCCCCTCATAATGGCAATGCGTGCCAGAAGGAAGAGTCCGCATTGGTATATGCTGTTCTGACGCTTGCTGTCTGCGGTGAACATTGCCTTGTGGCATAGTATTTCTGCTTGGTCTATTTCGCCACGCAGCAGATGAGTTTCCGCGCGCATGATGATTTCTGCTCCGCTGCCGTGTCCTGATGTCAGGGCATAGTATACGGGCATGCATTCATCCATCTGCGTAAGCTCTTCATCAAGTTTGCCGCTTTCTCTCCAGAACATATACAGAACTGATGGAGAACCGAAGGTCCACGTGCTCTTGACGCTGATGAGGGTGGCGGGACCGCCCAGGAGGTCAAGGGCCTTACGGTGTCTTTTGCTCATGTCATCTATGCGATTGTATTCTAAAAAGGACAGGAGCAGTTCCATTTCGCCTGATAGGGCGTCCTTTTTTATATCAGGAAGGTCACTTTGTTCAATTACCAGTAATATTTCTTCCTTATAGCTCATTAGTTTTTGGTTTTCATTCAGAAAAAACAGGGTAAATGCCAGCGGTACCATGGCTGCCGGATATTTCTTCTTTATTTCTAAAGGTGTATTTTCCATGATGTCCAATATCATGGGCTTTGTTTGCTCGTCCACCACATCAGCAATTTCGTAGCTGGTCAGAGGCAGAGCCAGAAGCTTCTCCCATTCACCGGAAAGGTAATAAAAGCGCAGGGTGTTTACACGGTCGCCTGCCTGCTCCGCCAGATTTCCTCCGGACAGATAGATTGATTTTTGTTTTTCATAAGGGAGCAGCGCAAATAGTCCGGTAAGAAAGTATTGGAACAGTGTGTGCAGATAGAAGCGTCTTGCTTCTCTGTCAAAGTTTATAAAAACCCTCTTTTCTTTGAGAAGCAGCTCTGTTTCTGCCGAACTCATGCCGGAAAGAGCTACTGCCTGCGTAAGAGAGAATCGCGGAAAGATGGAAATGGCCATGAGAAATTCCTGTTCCTTAAGCTGCAGGCGGTTCCACAAAGCGTTATGTATAAGATTCGGCATGCTGCCTTCCTCAAAATGGCCTGTTTCAATCAATGATAGAAGCTGCAGATAAAGTGCCATTACCCAGCCGCCTGTGATTCGCTTCACTTCCTCAAGCTGTGCGGTGTTAAGAGAAATACCGGCACCTCGGTAGTATGCGTCGATGTCTTCCAAAGAAAATGTAAACACGGACTCCTGAAGCAAAAGGAATCGAACGCTTGGGAGGATACTGTTGTGTGCATCCGCTGTCAGAACCTGTGAAGCGGCTACCACATGCAATCCCTTTCCACCATGCTCTGAAAGTGCCGATAAAAATGCACCCGGGTTTGTAAGCTTCCATGCGGCGAAGTCGTCCAGCACAATGTATGTTTCCTCGGGGCAATAAATTTGTCTGAAAATTTCCCTTATTTCCGAAAGGGTATCCTCATTTGGAGCTCCTGCTGCTACCAGACGCTCGGCGGCAGCTGGGTCAAAGGTTCCTATGGATGTACAGAATGCTTTCCAGGTCGCATTGGGAGACTCAGGAGAAAATGTCCGCCATATAGACTGTGCTGTTTCCGGAATCTGTGTGTCAAAAAAATGGCGAAGAGCGGTGGTCTTTCCAAAACCGGAAGGAGCTTCTATCAGTGTCAGTGGATATGCTTTGATTGAGCTCAATCTCTCCATGATTCTCTTGGGGAAAAACAGTGTTTCAGGTTTAACTTGTTTGATTCGTGCCATACTATCCCTCCTGCTGTTTTAATGCATATTTGTTAATTATTTCTATATATTATATTTCCTAATTCAAAAATTTTCAATAAGAGATTCAGAAGTTTTATTTTGTCAGCTTTGGCGACAAATTGTTAACTATTCTTAACAAAATCGTATTGACTTAGATACATTGAAATGCTGCTATGAGGAAGTATTAGATATTGGCATGAATAATCACATTTATAAATGTAGATTTTTTAACAAAATGTTGATGAATGCTGATATGGATTATTTATAATAATACCTGGAGGGTAAAATGAAAAAGTTATTATCGATAGCATTGTGTGTACTGATGGTTTTAAGCATTGCAGCATGTGCTAAAGAAACTCAGGCACCGCCGGCAGGACAAGCTGAAACTTTAACGGGAATAGGCAAAGGCTTTGGGGGAGAAATTAAGGTTACTGTTACAAAAGAGGGGGACAAGATAACTAAAGTTGTAGCAGAAGGACCAAATGAAACTAATGGTATAGGTACGAAAGCAATTGACGAACTTCCTAATAAAATAGTGGAAGCAAATTCAACAGAAGTTGAGGTTTATCAAGGATTCGGACTTGCAAGCATAGGACGTCTTGGACCTGGAAAAGACAATACAGAAACACCTGTTTACAGCTTTAACGATGTGTTCGCACATACGCTGTTTGACCAGGAAGGAAGAATTCTCGCATTTACAGTTGACATTTTAGAGGTTGCAACTCCTAACTATGACGGAGACGGTATGCCGCATTTCAGCGGATATCCGGGACAGGGCGGATACAACAATGATGAGAACCATGATGGAGTTATAGACGGTAAAACAACTGATAATGATGATAATTTCAAAGCAGAAGTTAACGGCTGGACTACAAAGAGAGACCGCGGAGACAGCTATCGTATGGGTACAGGTACATGGTATCAGCAAATGAACAAATTTGAACAAGTATTTGTTGGTATGACTGTTAAAGAGGTTGAAGACTGGTTTGAGAAATATACTTCTGATTTGAACCACAGACCATTGAAGGACGGTTCTGACAAGCCTGAAGACAAGGCTAAGTATGATGCTTTGTCAGCAGACGAAAAGACAATGCTTGCAGATGTAACACTAGCTGCAACAATGAGCTTAAAAGATTCTCACGGTGACTTAGTGGGAGCAGTTAAAAAAGCTTACGAAAATCGTATAGAAATTAAACTGGAAGTTAAATAGTATTTTATAAGCAAAAGACCTTCAATATAAAATTGAGGGTCTTTTTTAGCTTGGATTTTTGGACTGTTTTTAGTATAATATAGAAACATTATAATAATCATACACATGAAAAAGTTGAAATGACATAAAGAGAATAATTAGTCAGATACATAATGATAACGTATTAGTTATCAGAGAAAGGAGAGTCTTATGAATAAATTTAATGCGGCTTTATTGCAGGCCATGGTTTATGACAACAAGATGAAAAATATAGAAAATGCGGTGAGAATGATCGAGAAGGCTTCTGCTGAGGGAGCGGATTTTGCGGTGCTTCCGGAAATGTTCTGCTGCCCTTATGAAAACTCTTACTTCAGACCTTTCAGCGAGGAAGAGGGAGGACCTGCATGGGCAGCAATGAGCGATGCCGCAGAGAAGTACGGAATTTATATTGTTGCAGGAACAATTCCCGAGCAGGAGGGGGACAGGATTTACAACACCGCATATGTATTTGACAGGAAAGGAAAACAAATTGCAAAGCACAGAAAGATGCATTTGTTTGATATTGATATTGAAGGCGGGCAGTATTTCAAGGAGTCCGATACATTTACACCGGGTAATGAAGTGACGGTTTTTGATACGGAATTCGGCAGGATGGGAGTGGCTGTCTGTTACGATATAAGGTTTCCCGAGCTCAGCAGGCTTATGGCCGCGGAGGGAGCGCAGGTAATAATTGCGCCGGGAGCGTTCAACATGACTACCGGGCCGGCTCACTGGGAGCTGCATTTCAGAGGGAGGGCCGTTGATAACCAGGTGTATACCATCGGTGTGGCACCGGCAAGGGATATGGATTTTTCATACCATTCCTATGGAAATTCAATCATTGCCTCTCCATGGGGAGATGTGGTGGGAAGAATGGATGAAAAGGAAGGATACATGCTCAGAGAGGTAGAACTGGACTATGTGAGAAGGGTAAGAGAGCAGCTGCCGCTTCTCAAGCATGTACGCAAGGACATATACACGCTCAGTAAAAATTAAGGTGATATTGTGGAGAAAAAAATAATTCTTATAGCAGGCTCCGAGAGCACGAGGGATTTTCTGGCTAATCAGCTGAGAGAATTTATATCGGATAAATATATTCTGAAATCCTACGCTCAGGAGGAAGGAATCGAAAAAAATTTAAAATGTGATTTGCTGATAGTTTCAAGCCAGGAAATGAGAGACGAGCTTGATGCAATGAATTTGAACTATGAGTACGATGACATTGTAATATGTGAAAGAAGCATTAACTTTGACTTTATTGACCAGGTTGCGGGCATTCCGGTAAATGAAGAGGTGCTGCTGGTAAATGACGACAAGGAAACAACCGCAAGCTCCATTAATGATTTAAAGGAGCTGGGGCTCAACCATATTAAGTATTACCCGTATTATCCAGGCATACTCAGTTATAAAAAGCTGAAAATTGCCGTAACTCCGGGAGAAACGGACAAGGTTCCGGACTGTGTTACAACCGTTATAAACTTAGGCCCAAGAATTATAAACATCAATTCCATGTATCAGATTATGGATAAGCTGAACCTGGGGCACAAGGATACCACGTTCATCATAAAAAAATACATGCAGAAAATTATCAACGTTTCACAGCATGTGTCCGCCGTTAACAATAAGGTTAACGAGCTGAACGGATATTTAAATAACATAATTCATAACTTAGTTAACGGAATTTTAGTCTATGATGAAAACGGATATATAAAGTACGCAAATGAGAAAATGAAAAAGTTCCTGCTGACGGACAAGGAGCTGGAAAATAAAAATGTGCGGAATATTATAGACAAGGAACTGTACCCATATTTTCTGAGCTCAGATATATTTGAAAACAAGGCACTCCACATAATGGGTGAAGATGTAAAGGTTACAAAGATTATTGCGCCAAACGGAAAGGACATAGTTATAACCACTGACAGGGATGAGGTCGAGGAAAATGTGGTGCGGCTTCATGACTATCTTCTCAAGGGACATGTGGCGAAATACAACCTTGAAAACATAGTGGGCACAAGCAAACTTCTTGAGGAAATAAAGAACAAGGCTCTCAAGCTGGCAAAGACGGACCTCACCGTTCTCATAGAGGGTGAAAGCGGCACGGGCAAGGAGCTGTTTGCAAGTGTCATACATCAGAATTCCAAGAGAAAGTACGGTCCATATCTTGCGATTAATTTTAGTGCTCTCCCCGACGACCTCATAGAGAGCGAGCTGTTCGGCTACGAGGAGGGCGCTTTTACAGGAGCCAAAAAGGGAGGGAAGATAGGACTTTTCGAGCTTGCAGACGGAGGGACTATTTTCCTGGACGAAATTGGAGATGTATCTCCCAAGCTTCAGACAAAGCTTTTGAGGGTGCTTCAGGAAAAGGAAATAATGATGCTGGGCGGCACCACCATAAAGAAGGTGGACGTAAGGATAATAGCAGCTACCAACAAGAATCTGAGAGATATGGTCATGGACAAACAGTTCCGTGCGGATTTATACTACAGGCTTAAAATAGGATACATGTATCTTCCTCCTCTCCGGGAGAGACTGGGTGATATAAAGGACCTTGTTTCATATTTCATCAGAATAGGCTCCTCCTCCGACGTGAAGGTTTACAAGGAGGTTACCGAGGAATTTATGAAATATAGATGGTTCGGAAATATAAGGGAGCTGGAGAGCACTGTGCAATACATGCTTGCTGTGCGGGACGGAAATGAGTTGAGCTTGTCGGATTTGCCGGACAGCAACTTTTTTGAGGTACCTGCGGATGTGAGAAACGGTTGCGTCTCTGTGGAGCCGGATGCTTTAAGCCATGAATCTGTGCTTATACTGATGGCTATAGGGGAGCTGCAAAATAGTGATGTTTCTGCGGGCAGGGATAAGATTTCTCTGAAGCTGTCGGAATTAGGATGTGAGATGACCAGCGCTCAGGTGAGAACAAGACTTGTAATGCTTGAGAAACAGGGATACCTGATTAAAAAAAGAGGCAGGCATGGAACAGCTCTCACTGACATGGGAATCCGTTATTTGAGAAGCATGAACAATTAGGGGATATGTGCAACAAAATTTATCCGATTGTTTAACATTTACCTGCAATATATCATAAGTTAAATAAAAAAGGAGATTTTTCATGCGAATTATAATAGACGGGGATGCATGTCCCCAGAAGGTAAGAGAAATCTGCGAAAATGCTGCGGAAGAATTTGAGGTGGAGCTAATAATCGTGGTGGATATGGATCACTACATTCAGAGCAGTCACCAGATTGTTGTGGTGGAGCAGGGAAGAGATTCCGTTGATTATAAAATAGTACAGATATTCAAGGAAGGAGATATTCTTGTAACACAGGATTATGGACTTGCCAGCCTTGTGCTGACGAAGGCCACGGCAATAATTCACACCTCGGGATTTTTCATAAACAAAAACAACATGGATAGCCTTCTACAATCAAGATATATAAGCGAAAGAGTCAGAAAGCAGGGGATAAAAACCAAGGGCCCATCCAAGAGAACCAAGGAACAGGACGAAAATTTCAAAAAATGCCTCTACAAGGTGCTGCATGAGCAGTTGGGATATAAAGCTAAGAAAAAGACCAGAGAACCTTAACTCTCTGGTCTTAGTATATATATATTGAAAATAAATGTGATTTTAAATATAATTAAACAAATAGATTAAAGTGAGGGGATTTATATGTCTGAATATGCACGACGAATGAAAACAATGGAGGAATCGGCCAATATAATCAAGGGACTGTTTGGAACCATGAATGATCCCGGGATGATTTCCTTCGGGGGAGGGGCGATTGCCAAGGAATGTCTGCCTGTTGATAAAATCAGGGAAATTGTCAATGACATAATGACTGTAGAGGGAAGGGGTTATGAGATACTTTCCTATGGACCGGTGCTGGGAGCACGGGATTTAAGAGAGGTTATTGTTAAGGACTTGCTTGCCCCCAAGGGGGTGAGTGCGGATGCAGACAATATCCTTGTGATTACGGGAGGTCTGGAAGCAATGTATCTGATGTGCCAGCTGTACATAGAGCCTGGTGACGTCATACTTGTGGAATCTCCCACATTCGTACATTCTCTGGAAACATTTAATATGTTTGAAGCCAATTGTATTCCCGTTGACATGGATGAAGACGGCATGTGCGTGGAAGACCTGGAGGCAAAAATAATTCAGCATAATCCAAAGATGATTTATGTGATACCAACATTCCAGAATCCTACGGGAAGGACTTTGTCACTGGAAAGAAGGAAGAAAATAGCCGAGCTTGGAAGTAAGTACAATGTAATTATATTGGAGGATGACCCTTACAGAGATATAAGATACAGCGGAGAGGACCTGATGCCCATCAAGGCATTTGATAAGACAGGGCACACTGTTCTCGCCAACAGCTTTTCAAAAATAATTTCACCGGGAAGCAGAATAGGCTATGTGTTTGCGAATGATGACATCATATCTAAGATGAGCGATGCAAAATCAGCCACCAATTCACATACATCACTGCTGCCTCAGGTTATTTGCGCCGAGTTTTTCAAAAGAGGCTACTACCCTGAGCATCACAAGCTACTGTGCGATGTACACAGGGAAAGAAGAGATGCCATGATAGAAAGTATAGATAAATACTTTCCGAAGGGAATCGAGAGAACATTCCCCGATGGAGGCCTGTTCATCTGGGTTGAGCTTCCCGAAGGATTGAATACGTCCGAGCTTTTGAAGGAGTCAACATCAAATCCCGAAATCAAGGTGGCCTTTGTCGCCGGAGAGGGTTTCTTCACCGAAGGCAACGGCAAGGGCAGCAACTGCATGCGCCTGAGCTTTGGAGCAAACCCACCGGAAAGAATCAGAATAGGAATTGAACGTTTAGGAAATTTAATTAATTCAAGCTTAAATAAATTAGCTCAGCACCTTTAGCTGAGCTTTTTTCTTTCCTTAAACTTATCCGCAAATAAGAGATTATGCAGTGGCTTGAAATATAAACCAGCCATCCTTGACCGAAAACCGGAATACACCTCCATCCATTCGTTTATTCCTCCTCCATCTGATAGACGAGATACTGCTGTTTAATCTCTCGCGCCTTTCCTTGAGCAACAGGAACAGATGAAAGGGTCTGCAGGGTTACCCGGTGATTTTCAATGTTGTCCACATACTGCATATTCACAATATAGGAGCGGTGAGTCTTGATAAAACACTCATATTTCAACAGATTTTCACATACGGAGGCAAAAGAATCTGTACATTCAATAACCTTACCGGACAGCAGGTAGTACAAAACATTTCTTCCGATAATCTCCGCAAAAACTAAATTAGTGATGAATATTTTTTGAATACCTTCATTACTCTTTACAATAATTGCATTCTCTTCTTCTATTTTAAACCGGTCCAGTACCTCGTCAAAGGTGAAGAACAGCTTTTCTTTTGATATTGGTTTAAGCACATAGTTGATTGCTTTCACTGAATAGCTTTCCAGAGCAAACTCAGAGGAAGATGTAAAAAACAAGATTGATGCATTTTTATCAAAGCCACGGACTTCTTTTGCCACCTCAATGCCTGTAAAGGCAGGCATAATGATGTCAAGGCAATATAAATCAAACCGTGTTCCTTTTTCTAATGTGGAAATAAGATCGAATCCGTTTTGAAAGACGGCATATTCACAGTCCAAATGCTTGGATAATCTGTATTGGTTTATAAGATGAATCATATTGGCTAATTCACTTATATTATCATCGCAGACCGCAATTTGCAGCATGGGTATTCCTCCGTTTTTCCATTTTTTCCATTTTTCCATCATAATTATACCATAATGATTAAATATTTCAAACCATGATTCATGCAGAAAAAACAATGTTTCGTGCAAAAGACAGTTTTTTCGGGGAATTTCTGATAGATTGAATTAAGTGAAGTTATCTCATCCAAATAACAATATTTAAGGAGAAACAATATCATGAAAAGACGATTTACGAGCATGGTGCTTACCACGGCGGCGTTGGCGCTCACAATGTACGATTCGGACAATGGTTGGTATAGCGTACGTATGGCGCATCTTTACTGACCCGCAGTCATCGCGATTATCGCGGTTATTGTCCTATGGATAATCTCCACCCAACGCAAACTGGTAGTGCTTGATGAGAATATCGGAAATGCCATGAGTCAGATTGGAGTGCAGCTGTCCAGCCGCTTTGACGCCCTGATGGCTCTGTTGGATTTGACAAAGGGTTATTCCGGGAATGAAAGCGAAACGTTGATTGAAACAATCAAGTCGAGAAGAAGCGTGATTACGGCAAAATCCACACCGGATGATGTTTTACGGCAGGAAGGGGGTATTTCCGAGGCCTTAGGCAGGCTTGCCATGGTGACGCAGCAATCCCCCGACCTAAAGGCAAACCAAGACTATATCAAAACCATGGATGCGGTGCAAACCTTTGAAAGTATGGTGCGCACCAGCCGCCTGATCTACAACGCCGGCGTGACCAAGCTCAACCGTGCAATTCGTATTTTCCCGGTTTCCATGATTGCCGGGATGTTGGGCTTTCGGCAAAGAGACTATATGGAGGAGCAGGCGTACAAGCCGGATATGCCAAGCATGAAATGAGGGACAATATGACATATGCCTGCGAGGATTGCGGATTTTTATTCTACCGGATAGGAGAGGTAAAGGAATGCCCCTCCTGTGAAAAAAATCATATTCGATCTGCAACTAAAGAAGAAACCCAGAGGTTGTGGGAGCTTCTGAAACAAGGAAACATAATTTTAAGAGATGAGGAGAAGACAGATGAAAAAACGAATTTTGAGTTTTTTGCTTGCAATAGTGATGATATTTACGATGATTCCAATGGAAGCTATTGCGGCACAACTGAATGATGTTGAAGGACATTGGGCAGAAGGCTCAATAAAACGCTTGAGTGATATTGGCATTGTTAACGGTTCTAATGGAAATTTTCGTCCCAATGACAACATAACTCGTGCAGAAGTAGCTACAATCTTTACCAATATGATGGGATATGAAACTGTAGCTGATAATACCTTTACAGACTTGCCAAAGGGCAAATGGTATGAGGAAGCAATGCTGAAAGCTAATGCTGATGGAATATTTACAGGCTCCGGAGACGGAAAGATAAATCCTGAAAAAAATATAACCCGTCAAGAATTTTTTGTGACATTAGCACGTGTTCTGAAGCTTGAAGATGTGGAAAGCAACTCAAATTTTGCTGACAATTCAAAAATTGCAAGCTGGGCTGCAGGAAAAGTAAATGCTTTAGTTAAAGAAGGTTTTTTAGCAGGTGTAAAAAATTTGGATGGAACATACAGCCTTCAACCGAGCCGTACTATTACAAGAAGTGAAGTTGTGTCTGTAATAGACAGAGCATTTGAAGGGATAGTTAATAAATCCGGTACATACACAAGCAGTGTCGGAAAAAACTTGATTGTAAACAATAACGAGGTTACATTGTCCGGAATAACGGTTGGCGGGGATTTATTTGTTGCACCGGGAGTATCGGACGGCGAAACAATACTTAACAACACTAACGTATCAGGGAGAACCTTAATACAAGGCGGCGGAGAAAATTCAATAATTTTTAAAGGTCCATCAATATTAAATGATGTCAGAACCTCTAAAAATCAAAGAGAAAATCCAATAGCCTTAAAGTTTTATGATAATTCATTTGCAAACATAATTAACGTTGAGAAAAATTCTGCGAAAACTACTATATATGTAAATGATAATTCGCTTATAGATACTATTATAGTTAACAATAACAGTAGCGAGGTTGCAGGTAAGGGAAAAGTCAACAGAGTAATAGTTAATGCTGATAATGTTGTGATTTCAACCCCTAATACTATAGTTGAGGTTGCACGGGGAATAGTTGGAACCATAGTATGTGGAGCATCTGTAGAAGGGGGAACAACAGTTACAACAAATGCAGAGGGTAATGGAATTTTAGCGGATTCTGCTAATGCAGCAGGGACTACAAATCCAGGCAAACCGAACCCTGATCCGGGTAAACCAGACCCTGAGCCGGGAAACCCAGATAGCTACAAGATAACATTTGTTACAAACGGTGGGGATGCTATAGAGCCTATCTATGTTAAAAAAGCAAACCCAACGCTTGAAAATATCCACAGTGCAAAAAAAGCAGATAATATTTTCCTGGGATGGTATAGAAATGCCGGATTATTGGACTCTGATAAGTTCTATCATAGTGAGACTGTCACAGGTGATATAACACTATATGCAAAATACGCTGAAATTGGAAAGCCCCAGCAAAAAAAGGACAACTCATTTGCCAAACAGGATGTAGGAGCTGATTTTGCTCTTGAGATTACAGCAGAAGGTAAGACAGCAGACGGAGTAAAAGGCTTAATAACTATTGAAACAATAGGTGCACCATCTAATGTAGATTTAGTTGTTACAAAATCAGGTGATAAATTTGTTGTTAAGGCTAAGGATGGATATAGAGAAGGCTCCGCATATAAAATTACATTAGGTGATGGACTTTACTTCTATGATATGGATAAAGAAATTAGAAACTGTACATTTAATGTGGCAAAGGAAGAAGTTCTAAATGCACAGTATAATGATGATATTAATTTTGTAGATAGCAGTAAAATATCAAAAATTGAACCAATTACAACAGAGGGTGGAACAGGAACAATTACATATGCTAGTTCTTCGGATATGTCTGGTCTTAAAGTTGGAGATATAATTTCAATATATGAAGGAATCGAGCCTACAAAACGTACAAACAAGGATGTTGACTATTCGGAGGACAAGGTTGTATACGCTAAGGTTAAAAGTGTAAGTGGTAACACGGTAACTTATACAGCCCCTGAAACAAAGGAACTTATAAAGCTTCCGGATGTACTGCCGCTTTATAATGATGATGATATTAAAGAGTACAAGGATAATAGCATTAAAATAAGTAAAGATATTGATAATGAATATTGGGCAGATTATGACCACATAGGACTTGATGCTGAAACAAAATTGGATGAAGGCGATACCATTGTTATATTTGGTGAAGATGAAGAAGATGTGGTTTATGGAAAAGTAGAAAGTAAGACAGATGATGGTAATGGATATTATCTTGTTACATTTGCAGACATAACAGCAGATGAAATTGTAAGTGAAACTGATGATTACTATACAGAAGACGAAATGGATTTCACCGAGATAGTCGAAGAAATAAACAGCTCGGGTATTAAGGAGGAAATTAAACAGCAGGCATTGGATAGCGGCTTTGCAGAGGAAGCATTATTGTATGTGGCATCTGTTGCCAAAGAAACTGATGGATTTAGGCAAATGCAAGGTATTTCTCCTGCTTGGGCAATAGATCTTCCTACTATAACCAATCCACTTAACGGTGTAAGTGTAGATGTTAGCATATCAGATGAAATTAAGCATTTTCCGGGAGGCCTCAAGGGATTAAGCTGTAAGGTTACCGTAAGCGGAGAGGTTGAATATAAGATAAATGATGAAAGCAAGATAGTTGTTGACTTATCGGCAAGCTTTGAGCAAGAAATAAGAATCGTGTTTAACGTAGATTCAGGAATCATTTGGAAATGGGCAGGACCTATACCGTATCCATCTGATTATCAAATGAATGCAAATGTTGATATTTACAACTATACAGGTATAGGGATAAAAGCGGTTATTTCTTCAAAAACTGTAGATGATACTATCATTGATTTTACAAATATCAGTGATGAAATTGAAGAGCTTCTTGCAACAACTGATGATGAAGAATTGGCAACAGGAGTTCAAAACCTTTTTGAAGTATATGGAAAAATGCTTGAAAATGAAACTGATTACATAACTCTTTTAAAACAGGAGCTGTTCAATAAAGAGAAGTACTTGCCTTATGGATTCGTTGTAGGCTTTGGTGCGGATTTTGTTATAAAAGCAAATGTTAATGTAGTTTTGGGAAGTAATTTTACTTATCAGTGTGCAAACCGTTATAATTTCTGGTTTACAGTTATAAAAAGGAATAGCGGCTCATCTACCATGCAGCTTGCCGATGAAGAAATGACCTTCCAGTTCTATGTAATGGGTGAGCTTGGATTAAAAGTCGGCGTTGAAATTGAATTTAAAGCGGGTTGGGGTTCTCTTGACTTGGCCAGTGTAGGCCTGGTCGCTGAAACAGGAGCTTATACGGAGCTTTACGGATATTTTATTTATGAAATTCATAGACTTAATGATATAACTGACAGCAAGGTTGCCGGTGCATTATATCTGGAGTTTGGTATATATTTTGAACTTTCATTTAAAGCTGCGGCTATAGGCGAAAAATTTGTATATCAACCGACACTTTACGAAAACCAATGGCCTTTACTTTCTGCAGGAGAAAGAGTTAATGTATATGACTTTGCATATGATAAAAAAGGAGAAGATACAGGAGACTTTGCCGATAAGTTTGTTATAAAGAATTTTACAACAGCAACACTCCCTAATTCTTACTTTAATATGAAATGTTTAGACCTTATGACCGGTGATTTGTACAATGCTATATCAGCTTATAATAGATTTGAGTACAACCTGTCTAATCCTAATTTTAAACTGAAAGATGGAGAGATAACGGTAGACGTACCTAAAAATATAAGACACATGGAATCTGACCTTACTATAACATGGAGAGGTGCAAAGTTAGCATTCAGTAAGGGAGACTTATCAAGAAAAATAAAATTGGTTTGGACAAACTTAACAGATGAAGAAATGAGCATAAGACACAATATAAGTGTAGTTGCAAATAACGAAGTAATCTGGAGTACAGTAGTAGGTGAAGGAGTAGTTCCTGAACTGCCTGGCTTAAACGAAATTAAAGCACTCCTTGAATATGAAAAGTATGAGAATCTAAAATACAGTTCATTTGGAGGATATAATATTAATACAGGAGCAGTTAAGGATTATAAAGATATGGGATTGGAATTTACAGGAACCGCATCAGATCCGGCAGTTCCGGCAGTATCAGACCAAGTTTACTATGTGGATGTTACAACTAAATCTTATACTATCAGTATATCAGGAGTACAAGGTGCAAATGGAGCTGAAACAACTGAAACATTTACGGCCAAATTTGGAGAGAAGTTTGATTTATCATCCTTACAATCTACAGGCACAAGAAAAGAGGGTGAAAAATATACTGGCTACGCGGGAGTTGTAAGCGTAATGGAAGCAGAAAGTGCTGACATTGCTAAAGAAACAAATTTAATAGCTGCCGATAGTATAATCGATGCCAAATTTGTGAAACAGCTTTTAAATCCTGCTGTAAAATATGAAGCAGATTATATTGACAATACAGTTGAAGTAACCTATAGATTTGTTGACAGCAGAGGCAGGCTTATAGCTGACAAAGACAAGGCAATTGTAACTATTAAGCTTGAAAAAAACACAGTTCCTGATTTTGATTACTATGCACATATAACAACGAGTGGAAAAATTTCTACGGGCAGTGCAATAGGAGGAAGTGCTTCGACAAGTGGTACTACGACAGGCAGCGGAATAAGCACAACAGGAAGCGGAATAAGCGGTTGGATGGTTAAACGCTGGGATAAGGAAATAGGAAAGATAACTGCAAATGAAACATTTACGGCTGTTTGCGTAAAATATCTTTCCGATGCTAACGAATGGACAATTGAGTTTGAAACAAACGGCACAGATTCTATAGAGCCGATGAAACGTTATCACGGAGCTCATGCTACATTGCCGATATTAACACTGGAAGGTTATACCTTCGGAGGCTGGTTTGAGGATGAAGAATTTACCGATAGGATTGCAAATACTTTGAACTGTATGGAAGATCTTAGTTTATATGCCCTGTGGACAGAAAATATTTACAAAGTAACCTATGATGTAAATGCGGACGGGCTTCCGATTTATGTTCCTAAGGAAACTATTGAATCAGCTTATGGAACAGACTATGTACAGCAAAAACCTGTACGTACAGGCTATAAATTTATGGGATGGGCCGTTTCTGCTGATGATGAAAACCCTGTAGGCATTTTAAAAACTGCAAAAAACCATACATTAAAGGCAATTTGGCTTGAAAAGGATGCTGTTCCTTATAAGATTGATTTTACAAAACAGTCTTATGATTATAATAGAGCTGCCCAGGCATTCCAATTAACAGATAAAGATACAGGACTGGCAATTAATGATGAAAACTTATATTTGACATATAAGGGTAAGTATTATGAGCCTAGAAACAGATGGTTTGAAGAAACTCCTGTTGATTGTGATGAGTATGCAGTTATGATTTATCGTCCTGAAGATGACAATACTAAGATGCTTAAGGTCGTAGTAACAGACGGCTTAAAGCTTAACAAAATTAATAGAGAGTGTACAATATCAGCACCTGGTAGTCAAACAGGAAAAACAAGTAATTCTATAACCGTTGTTCCTGCAATTGTAACAGGGATAGGCAAGGAGGACGGTGAAGTAAAATATGCAGCATCTTCCCGCAGCGGCGGAACAGGCAAAGCACCGACAGATGAAAGTTTATGGAAAACTTCTTTGACTATAAGTAATCTTAATGCTAATGAAAGCTACGCAGTATATGCCAAGATATGCGGCGGAAGAAATTATAATGATTTGATTTCTTCATCCGCTTTAGGTGCGATGACAGGAGCAAGAAAAGAAAAAGTAAAACATAATATGGCATTTACTGTTAAAACAAGCAATATAGCAGATGCAGGAACAGATGCAAAAATTTATGCGACTTTGTCTGCATATAATGATAATTTTAAGCTTCGTCTTGATGGGTCCGGAAATGATTTCGGCAGAAACAGTATCAGAACATATAACCTGGCTGAAAAATTTGACATATGGATGCTTTATGAAATAGGAATTGACCTGGATAAACACGTTGCATGGGTTGACGGTTGGCATGGTGAATATATGGATGTAACTATGGATGGCAGAAATCTTGATAGAATATCTCTTGATAGATGGTTTGATGAAAAAAGAGGACAGGAGGCGTCATACTCACTAAATGGAGTTTTCAAGCGTAATATCACAGACTTGGGTTCATTCAAAACCTGGACAGGTACTTATGATATTGATTCAAGTTCAAATGGTAAATTATCATTTGTATATGACGGAACTATAACTGATCAATATGGAAAATACAATGCTTATGATTTCGGCGATGCTCCTGTAATAACTCTGGAACGTGATATGAAATACAGCGATTATATCAGCTACAGCAACTATGGTATAGAAATAGACAAACAAAAGCTATATGCAGAAATGTTGAAAAATAAAGAAGAAACACTTACTTTAAATGTAACTCTAAAATTTGATTCTCGTTCAACAAACAATGCAGATGCTAAAATGTTTACAAAGACTATCGTTATAAACAGAAAGTAAACTAAGAAAAAAGAACCCATCAAGATCAAATGGCTTTTAAAGCCTGTAATCGTGTGGGTTTCTTTTTTACTTTATGAAGCTAAAACTAGCTATTTTTTGAGACCGCTTCAAGTTTTGTGTAAACACAAAAAACTGACGTAATTTTAAAAGT
>DAMAEI010000025.1:0-6296 GCA_031997345.1 Sedimentibacter sp.
ATTTTTCTAAAATTGTAGCGCTATCTCAAAAATTATTTTTGAGACAGCCCCTTTTAGTTGTCTGTACTTTTAAGTAATTATATGATACTTGACGCGGACTGCTCTTTTCTTTTTTGCAAAAAATATACCAAGACTATGAATACTGCACCGATGATCACGAAATTCATCTTAGTCATTACCAGCATAACTCCGCCTGTGGCAAATAGCACCCTTTCAATGATTGACAGGTTTGTTTTGAAATATCCTGTCAATGCAATAGCCACACATGCAACCCCTATAACAGCGGTAATAATATCAAATATAAGCACCAGCGGAGATGTATTTATCATAAGCATCTGAGGGCTCATAACAAATATATACGGTATTAAAAATGCGGCTATTGCCAGACGCGTTGCCTGAACCCCTGTCCTCATAGGCTCGGATTTCGCAATTCCCGATGCTGCAACTGCTGCTAAACATACAGGCGGTGTAACATCGGCGATTATTCCAAAATAGAATACAAACATATGTGCAGGAATCAGCTCAACTCCAAGCATAAGCAGCGCCGGGGCAGCTATGGTGGATGTAATTACATAGTTGGCTGTAGTCGGTACCCCGATGCCCAGAATCAATGATGTTATCATTGTGAAGAACAATGTTAAAAACAAATTTCCTCTTGCCATGCCTACAATTACAGAGCCCATTTTCAGCCCGAGACCTGTTTGAGTTACCACGCCGATTATTATTCCGGCACATGCACACGCAGAAATAACCGTAAGTGAGCTTTTTGCTCCCTTTATGAGCCCGTCAACTATATCTCCGAAGCTCATTCTCGTATCCTTTGCAAAGGCTGAGCATAAGAGTGTGGAGGCTGTTGCTCCCAGTGCAGCTCTTATTGGCGAGTATCCCTTGATAAGGAGATACATTACCACAATTATTGGAATTATCAAATGGCCTCTTGTTTTCATAACATGGCTGAGCTTTGGAATTTGGTCCTTTGGCAATCCCAGAAGCTTTAATTTCTTAGCCTCAAAATGCACTCCCGCCCATACACCGAAGTAATACAGCAGCGCCGGAATGGCGGCGGCCTTGATTATTGTGAAGTATGGTGTATTTGTTATTTCCGACATGAGGAATGCCGCAGCTCCCATAATTGGAGGCATGAGCTGTCCTCCTGTGGATGCGGTAGCTTCAACTGCTCCCGCAAATTCATTCTTATATCCCAATTTTTTCATCATGGGAATGGTGAAGCTCCCTGTACCCACAACATTTGCAACAGAGCTGCCTGACAGTGTACCCATGCAGCCGCTGGATATTACAGCAACCTTTGCCGGTCCCCCCGGGGAGCTTCCTGAAACGGAATTTGCCAAATTTATAAAAAATTCACCCATTCCGGTCTTTTCCAGATAGGCTCCGAACAGTAAAAACATAAATATGAACGTGGATGATACTCCTATGGGCAGACCCATGATACCTTCCGTAGTGAAAAATATGTGCTGAGCGAAGTTATTTAAGCTAACTCCCCTGTGAGCAAGCTTTCCGGGTACGTATGGCCCGAAAAAAGCATATGCAATGAATAGGAGAGATATAACCACCATGGGCAGTCCGATTACTCTTCTTGCAGCTTCCAGCACCAATAAAACAGCCAAAAGACCTATTATCATATCCGTGCTTGTAATAAGTCCCGCTCTGTAAACCAAGTCCTTATAAAATACCACAACATACATGCACACAACCACAGCCACTACAGCTGTAATTATGTCTATTGGGTGAATTTTGTCCTTAGTCCACTTTTTACTTGCCGGGTATAGCAAAAATACTAAGGATAATCCGAAGGCCAGATGGATAGATCTTAATATCATGGGCTCCATACCTAAAAATATTGCCGTATATAATTGAAAAGCAGAAAAACAGAAAAGTATAATTGAAATGATTATATTCGCTTTCCCCGACAGGTTTCTGAAATCTGAACCCTTATCATATTTACGAAGAATTTCATCAACTTTTTCCTGACTTATTTCTTCATCTATATCCTGAACAATATCAATATCATTGTTATCATTGTTTTTTTTATCAGTCACATTATTTCCTCCTCTACGAATACTGATTGTTGAATAGTAGGCCTAAATACTTAATTATGGAAATATTCGATGCATATATTGTAATTGAGCTATTTTTTATCTTTAATATATCCATGAGCTCATATTTCGTATCGCCTATCCGAAGCCAATGCTCCGGTATAGGCGATATGATCATATTTATTTCCTTTAAGATATAATTTGTTTTAAGAATGAATTTACCATCTTCGATTTCGAAGTCATTTCCATCGGCTAAAAATGGCAGCCCCACACCGAAGGATTCGTAGACCGTTTTTTCCAATACAATTTCATTGTTTTCATTTATGCGGAAAAATTCTTCCGCCGGGGTTTTCATAACCGAATGCATATAACCTAACGAAAACTGACGCTCCGGCAGGTAAAATTCGTTTTTGTGCCCGGTTGTATTGTTTTGTATTACGAGCAGTCTTCCTTTGTCGGCAGCTATACCAGACATTAAAACAACGACTGCCGCAATAATTAATAATATGAAAACTTTAAATTCAGTTCTTAATTTTTTCAAGCATGTATCCTTTTTCTATTTTATTTTACTTTATGCCCTGCTCATTGAAATATTTCTGAGCACCCGGATGTACGGTTATTCCTATACCATCAAGAGCTGTATCCTTAGTTATATCTTTTCCAACTTTATGTGCTGCAGTAACCCTTTCGCTGTTTTCATAGATGGATTTAACCATGTTGTATGCCAAGCTTTCATCCAATTTGCTTGTAACAGCAAGCATTGCTCTTACTGATAGCGATTGTACATCAGCAGTCTGGCCCTTATATGTTCCTGCAGGTATTATAAATTCTGTGTAGAACGGATAATCTGTCATCAGTGACTTTGCAACATCGCCGTCTATGGGAACTACAAATACCTCATTTTGAGTTGAAAGGTCAACGATCGCGGCAGTTGGCACTCCTGCTACCAGGAATGCAGCGTCAAGTTGCTTATCCTTAAGACCTGTTGATGCTTCCGCAAATGATAAAAACTTAGGATCTATATCCTTTTCAAAGTCCAGCTTCGCAGCTGCTATAATTTGTCTCGCATTGGCTTCAACACCGCTGCCTATGGCGCCTACGGCAACTCTTTTGCCTTTAAGGTCAGCTACAGACTTTATGTTCTTGTCTGTTGTTACCAGCTGTAGAGGCTCGCTGTATAAAGTACATAAACCTCTTATATCCGGAAAAGCGTTTCCATCGAATAAAACTGTTCCTGTTTCAGCATAGGATGCAATGTCATTTTGGATTATCACAACTTCCACATTGCCTTCCTTCAATAAGTTAACGTTTGCTACAGATGCACCGGTACTTGTTGCCGTTGCGTTGACGCCCGATATGTCTTTATTCCATATTTCAGCAAATGCGCCTCCGAGAGGGAAGTATGTACCTGCAGTACCGCCTGTTCCTATGTTAATAAATATCTGTTGTCCCGGAGTTGACGGTTTTTCACCTGTTCCCGAATCAGCAGGCTTCTCACTGCATCCGGTTAATCCTGCAACTAAAAAAACTAATAATAATAGGCTTAAAAAAATTGATATTCTTTTTCGCATTTTAATACCCTCCATATTTTTAAAGGCTTGACCTTTAATTTATTATATAGCTAAAGTATCAGAAAAATACAAAAATAATCATAAAAACATTTTCCTGGCATCAGCTGTTTATCAGCAAGCCGTCAATGAATTTTTTAATATTTATTTTTCCGCCAAATTTACCCTTTCCTCTTATGTAATCCATCTGTGCCTTAACATCCTCAAAGCTAAAGAGGCTATTAGCATACATTATAAATATGTCATTCATATAATCCTCTATTCCCAGATGGGCGATATTTGTCAGACCCTTGGTAACTGCGCGCCTGATTCTCTGCTCCATATTTTTCGAATTGGGACTCAGCTTGTTGCACAAATCCTTTACGTTCAGGTCAGACATGTTCTTGTCATTTGCAATCAGGTAGTTGCATATTTCCAATATTTCCTTTTCACCCTTCTCCCCGGACATACCCAATTTGTTCAATATAAGCTGTATTCTCTTAATTTTATTTTCAGAGGGCTGCTTCATTATGTCAGGTGTATTTTCTTTGTGTATTAAATTTTGAATATTGTCAACTATTCTTTTGTAATTGATTTTTTCCTTCACATTCTTAATTACGCTGATTACTTCAATTACGTTGATAGGCTTGTTGATGAAGAAATCCACACCTTCCAAATATGCCTTGCTCACCATATTTGGTGATGATACCTGAGATATCATTATAAAGGCGGGTCTATTTTTTTTATTGTTGAATTCCTTAACAACAGATATTCCGTCAATACCCGGCATCAGCAAATCAACCAAGACAATATCCGGCTCAAGAACGGTGATTTCAGCAAGCCCTGCATTTCCGTCCAGGGCATTTCCACACACTGTGCCCAGATCATTGTCCTCTATTATGTTCTCAAGCATTTTCACAACCGTGATGTCATCGTCAATAATGTATATTCTCATCGTACGCCTCCATATTGGCAATAGGTATTTTAATTGTGAATTCAGTTCCTGCATCAACTTCAGACGCTACATGTATAGTACCTTTAAAATGATTTACAACCAATGCTTTCACATGATACAGCCCTATTCCTCTGTTGACATCTCCCGTATTGTAGTTAAACTTTGTGGAGAAGCCTGGATTGTATATATATTTCATATTTTGCGGAGATATGCCCTTTCCGCTATCTGCAATAGTGAAAATATGATTTTTCTTATCTGACTTGTAATATATTTTAATGAAATTATTTTTCCTTCCCATATCAATGGATTCAATTGCATTGTTGACCATGTTTTTCAATATAGACATAAGCTGGAAGTGATTCATAGTATAAAAGTTAGATTTATATTTGAACTCCAGATATATATCATTTCTGTCAATTTCGTTTAGTCTGTAAGTGCTCTCCCTGAGTATGTGAAAAATATCCTTGATGCTCATTTCTGACAGCTTGAATTCCTTGCTCAAGGTGCTTTCTATACCCTTTATCACATGGATGTAATCCTTCTTGATATCATGTATGTCCTTTGTAATATTCAACGAAAGGTCTTTGATATCCTCATCCTGATTTGATTGCAGAAGTTTTTCATACATGATGTACGAGTTGCTCATAATATGCTCTATGTCTTCGGAATTTTTCTTCATGAAATATATTTCACTCTTCAAATCCGCAATTAGCAAAATCAAATTCTGATATCTTACCTCGTGCTCCTCCTTTGTGAGCAGCACTTTGTAATTTCTAATGATTATGAGCACCGTCATGGCTATGAAGGTTCTTATGACCGCCACGAGAAACAAAGTAAATACGTCCGTGTAATTGACTCCCCTGCTCAATGTATTCGTTCTTAGAAACACCTCGATGATGTTGGACAGGAAATCACATCCAAATACCAGCACCAGCATTTTAATCATCGAATTGTTGGGTATGAATCTCTTCAGACTGAAAATCATGCCATAAACAACATAGAAAAAAGAACCCGGAAATACTGCATAAACAGCCTGGCTCAGATCCGCACCGCTGATTAGCAGCACAAAGCTTCTGACAATAAACACTATGGCGGCCGTCAGCAGCGATGTGTGAACACTGCTTATATCATCATATATAATAAGAAAAACCGGCAAGATTATAACTGCCGTGGATATTCTGAAGCCATCAATAATGAAGTTCAGGTAAAACTGCGAAGATGCCGTGATAGCAAGTGCAAAAATCAACATTCTTTGCTTTTTTCTCATTTGATCCTCTCCATCCATGGATGACGTTTTTTTATTATTATATCGTAAAGGTAAACGTTTTACAAATACTTATTCTATATTTAGGCACAAAAAATGCCCTGCTTCATCCTTAAGTATGTGAAACAGGGCGTTTATTCTTCTAATGAACATTGCCCGTTCTTAAATTTTCATCTATGACTTCATTGTCCAGCGGAGATTCGCAATCTGCCTGATTTTTAAATTCTGTTACAGCCTTCCTTACTCTGTTGAATGAAGCCAGTGTTCCCGGACCCGCAATGCATCCCCCGGAGCACGCCATCCCCTCAAGCAGGTACCCATTCTTTTTTCCCGCCTTGGCAACTCTCATTAGCTTTACACATTCATGCAGGGTGGACACTCCCTCAACATTGATTGCCTTTGTTGGGTCCATTGCGATAGCAGTTTTTTTCACAGCCTCTGCAACGCCTCCCGCTATGGCATAGCCTCGTCCC
>DAMAEI010000025.1:6306-16958 GCA_031997345.1 Sedimentibacter sp.
GTCCTGTATTTCCTTGGACACCTCAATTTCCGATAGCTCTATTCCCTTTGCAACAAACATGCCCATGAGCTCCTCAAATGTTATTACAAAGTGCACATAATCCTTGACATCTTCTCTCAAAGCCTCTATTTTTTTTGAAATGCAAGGCCCTATAAATGTTATTCTCGCATCGGGGTCCTTTTTCTTTATATATTTTGCAGTTTCCACCATGGGTGAAGCAGAATCTGATATGTAGTCGTATTGGTCGGGAAATAATTTTTGTACCATTATAGTCCATGAATTGCAGCAGCTGGTTCCCATATATGGTATTTCTCCGGGTACTCTTTCAAGAAACTCTTTTGCTTCTCTAAGAGTTGTAATATCCGCACCAAGGCTAACTTCCACAACATCCTCGAAGCCAAGCTGCTTTATACCCTCAAATATCTGTACCGGAGAAGCTAACGGACCGAACTGCCCCAAAAATGACGGAGCTATTATTGCATACATATGATTGTTGGTTTTCAGCGCTTTAATAAGCTGATATATTTGCGACTTGTCCGAAATGGCTCCGTATGGGCACTGAATTATACAATTACCGCAGGACACACATCTGTCCATGTTTATCTGAGCTCTTCCCAGGTAGTCGCTGTCTATTGCATTGACTCCGCATGCAGCAGCACATGGCCTGTCATACTGCACAATAGCTTTGTATGGACACGTTTCCTTGCATCTTCCGCATTTTATGCATTTATCCTGATCAATTATAGCCCTGCTCTTGCCTATGGAAACGGCATTCGTAGGACATACATTTGTACATGGATGAGCGAGGCACTTCCTGCAGTTGTCGGTTACATACAATGCCTTTGTGGGACATGCCTCACAGGCAAAGGTAATGACGTTTATCAGGGGCTCCACTAATTGAGCTTTATCCACATCCATTTCAGATATGCCGTCGGTTACGCGGTGGTACTCGGTTGGTCTTCTGGCATTCAGCCCCATCGTAAGTCTGAGGCGCTCATCTACTATGGCCCTCTCTCTGAACACACTGTCTCTGTATGTGGCAACCTCCCCCGGTAAAATTTCAAAGGATGATTTCTCCAATTCACTTAAATCCGCACCATCATAGGCCATCTTTGCAACCTTTGCAAATACCTGTCTCCTTATACGTATGAGATCAACATAACTTTCCTTCATGATTACCTCCAGGTTCCTTCTGTCACTTTCTTATCTTGTTGATGATCTTCTCCATTACAGTCTGACTTGTGGCATTATACATAGGCTCACCGTCGATAACAACCACCGGTGCCACATTTGCATCTGCCTCCTTGCAATATCCCAGGCATTTAATTGCCTCTATTTCAAGCTCTTCATCATTATAACTTTCTAAATCCTCACTTATAATATCCTTTAAGTCATCCAATTGGTCTAAAATACTCATTGAACCCAGCAGCGCACAGCTCGAACCCACACAGACCTTTACCTTCATCATACTCCTCCTCATTTTCATTCATTTATTTACATTATATAATATCGTAGTTCACATTTCCATAAAAAAATCAATAACATGAATATTATTGTCCTCTTTTTCACAATGAGTATCTGCAGCTTATGATAAAACATTGGAATATACAACAAGTTTGACTAATATATGCTTTACCAATTCATATTAACACTTATTGGTATATTTCATAAAATATACTAAGATAAGTACTGTTGGACGGTATATGTAATAGATTATATAAATTGAAATAAAAATAGCAAGGAGAAAAAATATGAATAATTCAGAAGGGTTGCACCGATATATCTCAAATAGTGTACGAATGCTATGGATGCAGCATAGCGAATGGACCAGGATGGCATTTGCTTCCATTATTTTTAAAAATCCGGATGAAAAGGAAGTATTACAAAAACTTCTTAGAAATCCTGCGGATTTCGCCTATTTTTTATGCAAATTTGTAGGGTGGCAAACTGCATTTTCCTTCGGAGACCTGCTGACTGAGCACTTAACCCTTGCAACTGCTCTTGTGCGAGCCACAATGTCCAATAACACCGAAGAAGCTGAAAAAATAGGTAAACAGTTATATGAAAACGCCGATAGTATATCCGCTCTACTATCCTCAGCAAAGCCATGCTGCAATTATGATGAATGGAAAACCATGCTTTATAGGCATCTGGACTTGGCTAAAAAAATGGCCTCTGAAATGATTAACGGTGACTATGAAGAAAGCATACGCACTTATGATAACTTTGAAGCAGAAGCTATGTTAATGGCAGATATGATGACAGAATGCCTGCTCTATTGCAGTACGGTCAGATGAAATATCCATTCATATATCCCTCATTCAAAAAGGCATCTCCTAACCCCCATATCGGGGTATAGAGATGCCGGCAATAACTCTGCATTTCATTATGAACAGTATCATTTACTCAATTACTTTAACAGATTTTATTTTCGGCTGATTTTCCGGTTTAACCTTGCCGTTTGAGTCTTCTACCTTTATATCCGCACAGATTTTATCAACTACCTCCATACCTTCAGTTACATATCCAAAGGCAGCATATTGACGGTCTAAAAACACACTGTCTTCATGAACAATGAAAAACTGAGAACTTGCGCTGTCAAAATTTGAAGACCGTGCCATAGATATGGCCCCCCTTGTGTGAGATAATTTATTATCTACCCCGTTATCTGCAAATTCTCCTTTTATTTTAACTTCAGAGCCTCCCGTTCCATTTCCCAATGGATCTCCCCCCTGAATCATAAATCCCGAAATAATTCTATGGAATGTCAAGCCGTCGTAAAAGCCTTCCTTGGCTAATTTTATAAAGTTATTAACTGTAATTGAAGCATTTGTCTCATCCAATTCTACATAGATGGAACCATAGTTTTCCACTTCAATCACTACCTTGTGGCTGCCTTTAAAGGCCTCTTTATCTGCTTCCTTTTCGTTCTCATTATTCTCATTATTTTTGTTACTTTCATTATTTTTGCCATCAACACTGCATCCATACAATGCAAGCATTGAGATACTGACTATCAATAAAAGCATAAATTTTTTTATCATTTCCTTCTCCTTAATTATCTATCTTTTTAGTTGTTTGAAATACGGGCAGTCTGATTTCAGGCATTCTCTATTCTTGGATTTAAAGATACATACAGGTTTGTATACTTCATAATCATATAGCCTTACACCCAAATTTTCTTCTGTAAGCTTTGCCGCTTCTCTGATGGAAGTGAATAAGTTCCTTTTACAACACCTAGGACCGCCTGTCTTCGAAATCTCTATTAAGGATGTACCCGTCATCAGATTAGCCAGTCCCCAATTTTCCTTTGTTAAGGGGGTTGCTTCTGTTATTACGCTTATATAAATACCGGTGCCTACAGCCGCCCCACAATTGCCGTAAAAACCACATATTCCTCCCTTTACATCCCTTGCTCTCGTCTTAGCAATCTCAAGCTTTTTAATTTTAGACTGTCTATCTCCTTTAATATTATAATACGATGTCAGAAGCACTGCAGGGACAAGGAAATGATGCTCGGGGCCATGCATATTTATTTTGTTGCTTTTCATGAGCTCTATTGCCATTTCAACAGGATTCGTTTTATCAGTCTCCCTGCAGTATTTATCTATTAATTCATATCCATCAAGGGAATGACAAGCATCGCATATATAGTGTCCTTCTTTACATCTCACATTAGACTGAAACTCTCCATGACAATACATACACTCCACCTTGCTGTAATCTTCAGAATATTCCAGTACATTTCCACAAATCATGCAATCGCATGTATGTTTTATATTATTTTCCATCTTGCCCTCCCTTAGGTATTCTCAGCCTTCGTTTACTTAATTATTATGCACTGCAACAATCTCACCGTAAAACATCACATGATAATCATTGTTTTTATAGTTTACATTATGCAGCTCTTCGTCCATAAGCTCAGAATCTATTGTCTGTTTGTACATTATTCTGCATTCGTAGCTGAGGCATCCCTCAATATGCGGAACATCAACAATTTTTCCTTCTTGCATTTCAAAACCACATCTTTCTATCTTATCCATATCCCTGCCTGAATTTGAACCGCATATTTTCACAGCCTCTTTTAAATCGTCGCTTACCGGCATACTGACTACAAATGCTTCGGGATTTCTAAGCAGGTTGTATGAATATCTTGAATGCCGTACTGCTACTATAACAGAAGGTTTATTCCACATATAGCCCATATAGCCCCATCCGATCTGCATGGCATTAACCTTTTCTCCATCTTTAGTAATTAATAATGCATTTCCTTTTTTTAAATTGTTTAAAAAATCAATTGAATCTTCAAAATAATTAAATTCCATTGTACCCTCCTGTTTTATAATACTTTATATAATATATTATAGCCTATAATAAAATTTATCAACTGTTTAATTAAAAAGGGCTCCGATCAAAGCGGTGCCCATTTAGCCTGTTATATTGCTAATTTATCTGATTATTCTCTTCATACTTACAGCCTCTTCAAAATACTCCTTGGGATATTCAATCGTAACAACTACCGTATGGTCGTTGGCCTTTGGATTTCTTACCTTGACAACCCTGGCATCACATACGGATTTCCCGTGCCTGTCAACAGCTTCAACAATATCGCCCTCATTCGGAAGCGGATAATATTCATACGGAAATGAAAGCGATGCATTTGTATCGCTGTATGTATAGTCCTTTATATAAATTGCCAGTCCGGGGCACGCAGCAATGCACATGCCGCAGGCAATACATTTTTCAAAATCAATTTCAGGTAAATTTGTAATTGATTCTCCTATTGTAATTGCTCCCTTGGGGCATGAAGCCTCGCAAGGGTTGCATGGTATCTCTTCAATACATTCAATTATCACAACAGGTCCTTTGCGAAGCCGTTCATGAGACGGGAAGGCGGGGGACTTATGCAGTTCCTCAAGTGTAGGAGCACCTGTAGTTTTCAATGAATATTCCATTTAATCACCTCTTTTCCCTTCTGCAGCATTGAATCCTTGGCATCCCGGCGCTTCTGCCCGAAATAACCGCTTCTCAGAGCATTGAGATTTTCCCAGATTTCCCCGGAACGCGCGGTTGCTTCATCTTCTGCAATATAACCGAGTTCAGCCGCAACGTTTATTCCGGCAAGCCTTCCTTCCTCCATTGCTGTGCTTGCTTCTTCTATTCCTGAAATATCACCTGCAATGAATATATCAGCCTGAGTTGAATGCATTTTATCATCGTGAACCGGAATGTGACCGCCCATTGCAGGAACAAAATTGAATTTACATCCCGCAAGCCATGCCAGCTCCGCAAGAGGTGTCAACCCTGTTGCAAGGCATACCGTATCTGCTTCCAAAATACGTTCTGTTCCTGATACCTGTTTAAAGCCTGAATCAAGTTCAACAATCTCAACCGCCTCAACATGTTCAGTTCCGAAAGTGCGTTTTATGGTATGCGAAACACAGAACGGCACTCCTGCACGGGACACCTTTGCAGTATGCACACCGTAGCCGCCTAATTTAGGTGCCGCCTCCAGGATGGCGGCGACTTCCGCACCTGCCTGCAAAAGCTGGTATGCAACAATTACTCCCACATTGCCTGAACCCAGCATAACAACCTTCCGTCCAGGCAAAACCCTGTTTACGTTAATCATGGTCTGTGCCGCGCCTGCTCCCATTACACCGGGAAGATCCCAGCCCGGAAATGCCACGGCATTTTCTGTTGCGCCTGTGGCCAAGATTATTTTTTTCGCTTTCACTATTTCACTTTTCTTCCTGTTGCGCACAACCCATAGATTATGCCCGTCTTCTATTCCGCACACTTCTCCGTTTAGCCATGTGTTTATACCGAGATTTTCGCTTTCCCGCAGCAGCTCTGTACCTATATTCATACCGCGAATTCCGGCCTTATGGGCTCTTGAACCGAAAAATTTGTGTATCTGCTTGAAAAGCTGACCGCCTGGACGTGCATTTTCATCTATGAGCAATACATCAACACCTGCCCGCCGCGCTTCAATAGCTGCCGAGAGGCCGGCAGGCCCTGCTCCCACTATTGCTAATTCTGTTTCTATCATTGGCGCCCCTCCTCAGACCAAAATCCTGTGCCCTGCTGTGTTGTAATTTTCATTCCTTCTCTGACCTCAGTAACACAGGTTCGCACATTAGGTACACCGTCAACCGTCATGATGCAGTCCGTACAGCGACCTATAGCGCAGTATATTCCCCGTGGCTTATGTTTATGGGCCGTATAGCGGTTTATAAATATGCCGTTTGCAATCAGGGCTGCCGCAATCATCTCTCCTTCACGTACCATGACAGACTTGCCGTCCACAAATATCTGCACCTCTCTTGACGTCCTCTCTTCTTCCAAGATAGGATGATTGGATACTCTGTTCATTTTTACCTCCGAGATAAACCCCAGCTCTGACATGGCATCCTTCAATGCAGTGAGCACATCTTCGGAAGGTGCCGCAAGAGGCAGTCGTGTAATGCCCACATCTATTCCTAATAGATTAAGCGCTGCCTTGACAGGAATAGGGTTTGCAGTCATAAACAGCTTTTCAGATATATCAACAAGCTTCAGGTGCATTTTTGCAGCTTCATTTACATTTCCGTCCAGGTAATTGTCAATCATATACTTGATTTCACGACACACAACGTGTGAAGTTACAGAAACAACACCATATCCTCCGACAGCCAGTGTCGGCAATATCTGAGCATCCTCCCCCGTATATACCAGGAATCCTTCTGCCGCGTCACGCACTACGGCAGCTAACTGTGTAAGATTTCCTGAAGCCTCTTTCAATGCTGCAATATTCGGAATTTTGGAAAGTGCAACGGAGGTTTCAGCTGTCATATTGGCGCCGGTACGTCCCGGCACGTTATAAAGCATAATAGGCAGCTCAGTTGCCTGCGCAACGGCCGCAAAATGTGCGTACAGTGATTCCTGATTAGGTTTGTTGTAATAAGGCACAACCACAAGCAATCCATCCACTCCTAATTTCTCCGCTTCTGAAGCGTTCTCTATGGTAGTGGCGGTGGAATTTGTTCCTATTCCTGCTATTATCGGTACATCTACCGCTTGCTTTACACACAAAAGCAGTTTTTTCTTTTCCTCGGATGTAACGGTCGGAGATTCTCCTGTAGTGCCGTTAATTACAAGCGCCGTGCTGCCTTTTGCAACTAAATGTCTTGCAAGCTCTGCTGCTCTGTCATAATTTACTTCTCCGTCAGAGTGCATAGGAGTTACCATAGCTGTGATTATTCTTCCCCAATTAGTCATTTATTGTTCCTCCATCAAATTATTTTCATTCTCCGCGATTAAATCAGATCTTACAGGACGCACCGGCTGCCGATAGCTGGATGTCTGCATTTCATCAAGCGGAGTATTGGTTTTTTCAGATAATATACGTTCCACAAGCCTTCTGCATGTGCGCCCCTGGCACAAGCCCATGCCGGCCCTTGTAAATCGCTTTAATTCATTTATTGTTACAGCGCCGTCTGCAATTGCAGCTTCAATTTCCTCTCGTGAAACCTCTTCACAGCGGCATATTAATTCATCACACATTTTCATTACCTCAAATTCTATAAATTATCCCTGAAAATTCAGCGATATTGAACATAACTGCAAACACAGCCATGTTCAATATCGCTTATAAAGTTGTTTGTAAATATGTTAATATGCCTTCAGCACGGGATTTACATTTCCTTGACTTACATATTTAGGATTAGGCGTAACATTCTTTGTAAGCAAAGATATAACAACTATGGAAACTGCCGAAGCACACAGAGCAATCAATATGGCATTCGGACCTAAAGCGCCCAGTTGAGAAAGCACAGCTCCTACGACAATACCCACACGTGATCCCCATGGTGTAACCTTGCTGTTTTTCCTGCCCATTGTAGGTTCGACACCGCTTTCCTCTTTCCACAGAAGCCCGATTACCAGCAACGGTACCAATCCGGCTCCTGCCATTGAATATGCCTTGGAGAACAGACTCATTATTGAGCCTGCATATATGCCTCCCAACGCTGCAAGTGCGCCTATGCAAACTGTTAAAATACGAGTAAGTTTTATCATCTGCTTATCATTCAAATCTGTCCTGAATGTTCTTACCAAGTCATTTGAAATTAGTATTGCAGCCGAATTAAGATTAGAGTCGGCCGAAGACATACCGGCTGCTAATATCAGCACAAACAGCATAACCGTAACTATGAGCGGAACTTCATTCAGCATGAACCATGACATTGCCTGATTCTGAGTTAAATCCTGGTTTATTGTAAGAATAATCAATCCCACTATAGCCGTACAAACTGTCATAATAATTGCAACAGAGCCTCCGTAAAGCATGGATCTTCTTGCTGTCTTTGGTCCCTTTGCAGCAAAGCACGGCTGCCAGTATATCTGAGCAACGAGAATACCAACACATCCTGTAACAAATTTGGTAATTAAGCTCACCATATCTGTGCCTGCAAAAGTGAACATCTCTGCCTTTCCTACCTCAGCAAGCCGTGCACCCAATACGGCAAAACTGAAATCTATTTTTGAAAATGCAACTATGTAGAATAATGTGCCGAAAACAATGCATATCAGTCCTTGAACGAAGTCCATCCACACCAGTGACAACATTCCACCCATGGTTGTATAAAATACGAACATAGCAGTAAAGAACAATATTACCGGAGTAGGGTTTATACCGGTGAACACACCGAAAAGCTCTCCGAACGCTTTACCCTGGCCGCCAATCCATGCTATCATAATACACGATGCCAGCAATCCGCAAAGTGCGCGTGTTATCTTATCACGTGTTATTAAATCATCAATCATCTCCGGGAAGGTATTGTAGGTCATCTTTCCTGCCATACCTGCAAATGTCAGGGCAAATATAATTTTAGACCCCTGTTCCCCTACAATAAATACAAGCCACGGCAACCCGTTTACATACGCGCTTCCCGCATGCCCCATGAAATTCCCTACACCCATGATATTTGCAAAGTGCGAGAAGAAAAGCAGATAAAACGGCAATGCTCCTCCGCCGATTGCATAATTGGAAAAGCTGAGTTCTGCCGTACTTTTTTGCTTCAAAGCAATAAAAAAGTAAAGAACAAACAATCCAATAGTTAATGCCCAAATAATTATTCCTGCAGTATTCATACTCCATCTCCTTTTAATTTTTTATAACAGGCGATCAATAATCGCTCTATTTTCCTGTCACTGTTCATACTTCCGCCAAAGCGAAGAAAATCTTCGAAGGTTTAGTTCTTCAAATCTTTTATGGTCCCCGATACCGCATATCATTTCTGATACCGATTTCCCGGTAATCGGCGAAAGAGCCACTCCGTCTCCTTCATGTCCTGCGGCTATAAATAAACCCGGAAATCCGTCAACAGCACCTATAATAGGGCTTCCGTCCTCTGTTCCAGGCCTGAAGCCTGCCATTGTTCGGATTATATTTACATTGTTCATAATCGGGAAATATCTGCGTGCCTGTTCTAAAATTCTTGAAATTGCATTGAAGTTCGTTGTTTTGTCAAAGCCTGCATTTTCACGTGTGCTGCCTATAAGGTAATTGCCTTCACCTGCGCGGGTGAAAGAAAATCCCAACCCGATTTTTTTGTCATAATCACTTCTGTCAGACAGGATAGACGGATCATGTTTTGATGCAATATAGGCCGCTGTCCAGCAATTTGTTTCTCCTATAGGTGCAATCTGTTCCGTAACCGCAAGCTGACCTTTTATCGGTGAAATCGGAATATGAATACCTATAAGTTCTCCAACCTGGGCTGACCACGCACCTGCTGCAATTACAACGTTGTCACATTCCACCTCCGTATCATTTTGTCCCCTGACCATCCAGTGGTCTCCACGCTGAACAATTTCCAGAACAGGTGTATTTCTGAATACATCCATTCCCATCTTAAGCCCGTTGTTTAAGAGCGCACGCATAAGCGTTAACGGATTTACCTGCGAATCAGATTTGCTGTATGTGGAAGCAATCATATAGCGTGCCACATGAGGCTGCTTTTTGAAAAGAGTATTCCTGTCTACGATTTCCACATCAAGCCCACAGGAAACCTGCTTCCTTACAAAATCTTCCATGACCTTGAGCTGGGTATCATTCTCTATGATTATCATGCCTCCATGGGAATAGAAGCCTATGTCGGCATTCAATTCATCAGACAGCCTGCGGTAAATTTCCAGGCTGTCCATAGCCAATGTCAGTGCAATGCCCGGTTTTTTTGACTGCAGCAGTATCATATCGTCACATGAGCTTGAAGCTCCTCCCCCTATTTCCGCCTTTTCCAAAATAGCGACGGATTTACCGGCCTTTAAGAGATAGTAAGCCGTAGCAAGCCCCATAACACCTCCGCCTATTACACAAACATCCTTTTTTAACTTCATTATATTTCCTCCGTCCTCTGCCTCGACAGGGCAGTTATCGCTAAATATTTAAAGCAACATTTTCAAACAGCCTATGATATAAATACTCGGCTAATACTTCAACCTGCCTTGATTCCACAAATATGTGCGCACATAATTCATCGAAGTAACATGGTGCATCAACCTGCAGATTGCCCATTGCATTTTTTATATCCTCTTCGCCGCATCCACTGAACACCACGCTCATCAATGAGTATTCGCTGCCCGGCGATGCACGTACCGCCCGTTCATCT
>DAMAEI010000025.1:16968-24022 GCA_031997345.1 Sedimentibacter sp.
CCCGGATAATGGCTATGCCCACAGGCCCTGAATCTATAACCGCATTTTTCACAAGCTTTGTACCTGTACCGTCATGAAAAGTAGAACGTACAAATACATCAAAGTCATACTTCTGTGCTTCCGCAATTGCACGTGGATGTATAACCCTTGCTCCCCAGCAGGCAAAAGCATACATGTGCTGCATATCCACATGCTTCATAAATTTTGCTCCCGGAACAACCCTCGGGTCTATAACCGCTATTCCCGGTACATCAGTAAATATATGAACCGCCTCCGCATTCATAAAACCGCCTATTACCACGGCAGAGGTGTCACTTCCACCACGGCCCAGCGTTGTGACTTCATTGCGGACGCTTACTCCCTGAAAACCGGTAACCACTACTACTCTGCCCTCATACAGCTCGTTTTTTATAATTCTGGTATCCATGTCAAATATATCTGCTCCGCCAAAAACACCGTTAGTTACGATGCCGGCCTGTGCCGAAGTCATTGCAACAGCATTAATTCCATGCTGCACAAGGCTGTCTGCAAACACGCACGCAGAGATTACCTCGCCGCAGCTCATTAAAAGGTCCAGGGTATCTGACTTGCTTTTTGTGTCCAACAGAGATATGAGAGTATCCGTAGCATATGGCTCACCCTTACGTCCCATTGCAGAAACCACAACAATTACATTTTTTCCTGAAGCCCGCAAAGAAGCTATATGAGATATGGAACGCCTGCGCCCCTCTTCAGTTGCAACAGATGTTCCGCCGAACTTTACAACAACTATATTCATATTAGCCACCATCAGCTACACTAAGCTCATTTCAACCATTTTTTCGGCAATTTGCACGGCATTCAGCGCTGCTCCCTTGAGCAGGTTATCCGCAACAACCCACAGGTTCAATCCGTTTTCTACGGATTCATCCAAACGAATTCTGCCTACGAACACATCATATTTATCCTTGCAGTTAATTGCCATAGGATATAATTTCTGCCCCGTATCATCTATGACTGTAATTCCTTCCGACTTGCTCAACACTTCTCTGACTTTGGAAATGTCAATTGATTTTTCAGTTTCAATATTGATGGATTCACTGTGACCGCGGAATACGGCAATACGTACTGCGGTAGGCGAAACGTTTATTGATGGGTCCAAAATTTTATGTGTTTCATTAATCATTTTCATTTCTTCTTTTGAGTAACCGTTTTCCATGAAAGTATCAATATGTGGAATAGCATTAAAAAGAATTTGATGAGGGTATACCTCATAGGTGATTTCTTCACCTCTTGCATACTGAGACGCCTGGTTTTCCAGCTCTTCAATTGCTTTTTGCCCGCTGCCGGAAACCGCCTGATATGTAGATACAACAATACGCTTAATAGTATATAAATCATGAATAGGCTTCAACGCTACAAGCATCTGTATTGTCGTACAATTTGGATTTGCTATAATTCCACTATTGTTGCGCAGTGCCTCCGGATTAACCTCGGGTACTACCAGTGGAACACTTTCATCCATGCGCCATGTACTGGAATTGTCTATAACCTTGCATCCTTCTGATACTGCAATCGGTGCAAGCTCACTGCTTGCATCCTCTCCGGCTGAAAACAAGGCAATATCAACATCCTTGAAGGCTCCGGCCTTTGCTTCTTTTACCGCCAACGTTTTCCCGTTAAATAAAATTTCCTTTGATACATTCGCCGAAACATCCAGGGGTATTATCTCCTTCACAGGAAACGAACGTCTCTCAAGCGTCCTGAGCATCTCCTGCCCTACTGCTCCCATTGCTCCAACAACAGCAACATTATACTTTTTCATCTTAACTCCTCCTGTTTAACTATTTACGGTACATGTGCTCCTAATGACAAGCAGGTACCTAATCTTACCTACTCATCATGTGATGAGTTGTTATATGGGCATTATAATATACCTATTTAATATTTGTCAACATATATTATTGTTGAGTTTCATATTTTTTTCTGCTGCTGCATTTTTCAATCTCTTGACAACTAAAAAAGGAGACCTTTAAAATCCCCTTTAAATTTCCCCTTAATGTTATTTTGCCAAGATAAGTGATACCACAGAAGCAAACTCAATAGAGTAGCATGTATTTAAGGACGCATTTCACCGTTGCTGTATTTGTTCCAATAAGTCAAAACATCCTCCATCAGATTATCCATATGCTCAGCCATCAGTCTTTCCGCTTCATCCTCGTCCCTGTTCTTAATCGCATCATATATATTCATATGAGCCTTCGAATAAGGTGACTTAATCCGGCTTCTCATATACTCAAAAAGTGTTGACTGCTGTTTAAATGTCGATATTATATTATACATTGATTCCAAAATCGTATTTCCGGATGCATTTGCTATAGTGCGGTGAAACTCCAAATCTTCTTCGGCTATGCTTTCACCGTTTTTCAGTTTTTCATTCTGCCTGTCAATTATTTCATTAAGCTTCATTATACCGTCTTCGGAAATCATTCTTGCAGCTAATTTGCATGTCTCCTTTTCAATTGCTTTCCTTGCCTGAATTACCATCAAGAAATTCTCAAGTACTTCAGTAGAAATAATTTCATCTATTTTTTCCTGATGAAAATTAATTATATCTATGGTTTCAGCCTTTTTTATTGCCAATACACCCTCAGGAGTTATTACTCTGCCTTCATTCTTATATTTTTCCAAATAATCACTGTTTTCCAGCTTGGATAAAATTCTTCCCACCGTTGCAATACTCACTTCTATTTTCTTTTCATTCAGTTTATTCTCAATAGCCCAGGTACCGATAGGCTTGTTGGACTCTTTAACAATTTTCAATATTTCTATTTCTATATAATCGAGGATTTGCCTCATTCTATCTCTCCATACAATATATTCTTCCCATATTATCTCATATATACTTAAATTGTACAATAGTTTATCCTGAATAATTATAGCGGAGGAAATGTTTTTAGCTCGCTATGGCTGCTTTCCCATTTATGTCCGTTATATCGAACCATAAAGAAAAATGTCCTAATAACCCAATCTATAACCATTGCAACCCATACACCAAACATTCCAAATCCGGCGTACTTGGATAATACAAGCCCGAAGCCTATTCTCATAGTCCACATGGAGCATACTCCCACAATCATCGTATAGCGGGCATCATTAGATGCTCTCAATGTATTCGGCAGAGTAAATGACAACGGCCATATAAAGCATGCGCATACGCTGTGAAATATTATAACCTGACTTGCCATGGCTGCAGTTTCTTTTGATAAATGAAATATTTTAACTATAGCCGGTGTGGCAAATACTATTCCCACATTCAAGACAATCATTGAAATATATGCATACATTAATAATTTTTTTGTATAATACCTTACCTGCTGATAATCACCGGCACCCACACACTGGCTGACTACAGTTATCAATCCCAATCCTATTGCTGCTCCTGGAAGGATACCAAATGCTGAGACCGTATTTCCTATTGCATTTGCCGTTATGGAAGCTGTCCCGAATCCTGCCACCACGCTCAGCAGCAGTATCTTGCCCAGCTGAAACATGCTCTTTTCAACACCGTTTGGAACACCTATCTGCAATATATTTTTAACCATCTCTTTATTATACCTGTATCTGAATGGGCGGCTGATGCGTATTATGAGCTCCTGATTTCTTAACAAAGAAATAATTATAACGGCAGCCACTGCCCTTGAAACAAGCGTAGGAATAGCCACCCCCGCAACTCCCATGCGGAATCCATACACCAACAATGCATTTCCCGCCACATTTATGCCATTCATTATAAGTGAAGTCATCATTGTTACCCTTGAATTACCCATAGACCTGAAAAGTGCCGCACCGCAGTTATAAATAGCAATAAAAGGAATACTGGCGAACACTATGAGCATGTATGTGTTGGAGTAGGCCGCAACATCCAGTTCAATACCTCCGAACAGCACATTTATTATGAATCCTCTTCCAAAATACATGATTGCCATCACAACCAATGAAATTAACGTCACAAATACAACCAGCTGTTCACCGGCCTCGCATGCTCTATCGCTGCGACTCTTTCCTATATATTGACCTGCCACAACCGCTCCCCCTGTAGCCAGAGCCGCAAAAATATTTATTAAAAGTATACTTATTGAGTCAACGAGAGATACCGCCGAAACTGCACTTTCCCCTACGCTTGCAACCATCAGGGAATCGGCCATTCCCACAGCCACGGCAAGCAGTTGTTCAATCATAAGAGGCAACAACAGCCGCAACAAATTCTTATCAGTAAATAAATAATCCTTCTTTGATACCTTTTCCATTTTTCATACCTGTCCTTTATACTATGCAATAATTATGACCAACATAAAAAAATCCCTCTTCAACATTCAGAATGGATTTATCGATTTCATTATACTATTGTCGAATCACTCTCTATTTTGTTTCAATTTATTATAATACCGTTTACTTTTACAAGTCAACCGCATTTTGAATGATAACGTATCGAATTTACTATGTATTTTATGTTTTAATAAAAAAATGTTGACATAGACTATGTTAAAGAGACCAAAGCCACCATGCACATTAACCGTAAGCCCGGAGAGCTGATGGAAGAATCAAAATATTTCTTACTTCAAATAAACTCGAACAGCAGGGTTACAAAACATGCATGGCATTTTTAAACAGTCTGAATATAGATTATTTCTTGACTAACTCTTAAAACAATAATATACTATTGGTGTTACTATGCGGAACATAGTTTTACATTATAGTATTTTAAGGAGGAAGTTTAATGTCAGGTGAAAAAAGGACAAAGCTTAAAGGTATTCCCAAAGTGGCAGCAGACCGTCTTTTGGAGAGTGTGCTGGGATTTAGCCAGGCCACACAATTTTTGGAAGTAGATATGTCAGAAGTAGAGAAACTGAGAGCTGAATACAAAAATAAAGGACAAAAATTATCTTCGACTGCTATTTTTATTAAAGCCATAGCTTTAGCTACATTAGAATACCCCAAGATAAATTCCAGGCTAGAAGGTGATACCATAATCCAATATGATGATTTAAATCCTGGAATTGCCGTAGACACACCTAAAGGTCTATTAGTATTAGTCCTAAAAGCTGTTCAAAACAAGTCTTTAGATCAAATTAATAATGAAGTTGAAGAACTCTTAGAAAGAGCTAAAAACAACAAGCTCGCTGTTGAAGACTTCCAGGATGGTACTATGACTATTAGCAATATGTCCATGACAAATGTTGATTTTTTCACATCAATAGTAAATAATTTTGAAACAGTGATTATGGGCTTTGGCAGGACCAAAAAAAAGGTTGTCGTAGGTGATAATGATGAGATTCTAATTCGACCAATGAGCTGGATTATGGCAAATATTAATCATAGCTTGACCTCCGGAGTACCTTCGAATCATTTTATTAATCATATTGCCAAGGTATTGGAGAATCCAAGACAATATTTCTAACAAAAGCTAAATCATGGCAGTTGTAAAATGGCACATAAACCCTGAAATTTTTAATAGTACTATGAAACTAACACTTATGCTGATTTTTATACTTACTTGATTAACTTTGACAAGTGTTATCGTTATCAGTTAGACAAAAAAAGACCATTTAGAATAATGTTTATTTTAAATAGTCTTTTTGTTCTCTTCAGTTTGATTATTAATCACAAGCTTTAAATTAAATGAATAGCATATCCTTCTGTTGCAAGCATAGCTTCATTTAGTGCCTCAGAAATTGTTGGGTGTGGATGAATAGCCATTGCCACATCTTTTGCATTTGCACCCAGCTTCATGGCAACAACAGCTTCCGATATCATCTCTGTAGCATGAGAAGCATATATGTGTACACCCAAAATCTTTCCCACATTGTCTGAAATGACCTTTATCAATCCATAGGTTTCTCCTTCCACTTCCGCCTTGCCGTTAGCCCAAAGAGGAAACCTTCCAATTTTTACATCTCCATACTTTTCTTTAGCTTGTTTTTCTGTCAATCCAACACATGCAATTTCAGGTTGCACATAAATTGCGCTTGGAACCTTATCATAATCCATTGCTAATACTTGACCGCATATGTTTTCAACCGCTACAATACCTTCAGCAGATGCGACGTGTGCAAGCATTGACTTGCCATTAACATCGCCTACTGCAAATATGTTATCCACAGAAGTTCGCAATCTCTCATCTGTCACTATGGCACCACCTTCTGTCTTAACTCCTAATGACTCGCAATTAATGCCATTGATGTTTGGCGTTCTTCCAACAGCCATAAGTATCTTCTTTACAGCAATAAACCCTTCCTTGTCATCTTTTTTAAACCTAACACCATCTTCTGTAATTTCTACAACCTTTGCACCCGTACAAACAACTATACCAATGTCAGTAAGATATTTTGTTACTAATTGTGTTATCTCCTCATCTACCATGGGAAGTATTCGGTCTAAATATTCAAGAACTGTTACCTTTACCCCAATATATGCGAATTCTATTCCAATAACACCTCCTCCAATAATTGCAACGGTTTCAGGTATTTCCTTAATATTTAGGATCTCTGTGCTTGTAAGAACTTCCATTTTGGCACTTATGGGAATATGTAGTTCCTTTGTTTTTGAACCTGTAGCTATGATTATGTTATCTGCAGTAATTTTGGTATCTCCTACATAAATACTATTTTTATCTGCAATATTACCTTCACCCTTAATAACCTTAACACCGCTATTAGCTAACAGAGCCTTTACGCCTCCAACTAACTTCAAAATTTTCTTTTGTTTTATCTTTTGTACTTTCTCTATATCAAAATATGCATTTTCTATATTAATTCCAGCAATCCCAAAACCAATTGATTTTTTTATTTCTTTTAGATTTTCTACACTCCTAAGCATAGTCTTTGTAGGCACACATCCAACATTGAGGCAAGTGCCTCCGATGTTATTTTGTTCAATGATAGCCACATTAAGGCCTGATTTTGCAGCCTTTATAGCAGCTACATAGCCTCCCGGACCCCCGCCAATAACTACAACATCATAATCATGTCTTGAAGTATTTGACATTTCTATCTTCCTTTCCACATGTTGATAC
>DAMAEI010000025.1:24032-30107 GCA_031997345.1 Sedimentibacter sp.
AAATTATAATAATTTACTTAAGAAATCGTATCCCTCACAATGTCATCTTTAATCTTTAATAAAATTGATGCTAAATTGCTGATGACCTCATCTGTCATTCTTGATGCTGGTCCTCCAACACCAATTCCACCAATAGGTCTTCCTTTATTATTAAAAATCGGGATTCCAAGTCCAACAATCTCATCGTTAGCTTCTCCTCTGCTCACTCCATATCCCTTTTTTCTTATTTCACTTAAATCCATCTCTAATTTGCTTCTATCGGTAATTGTATGGGAAGTAATGGGGTTCAGCTCCATACGATCTAGCAAATCATTTTTTTCCTTTTCGCTCAAGTAAGCTAAAATTGCCTTTCCTATTGCACTGGTATTGCATGGAAAGCTATTTCCAACCCCTATGCTATATCGTAAATTCCTAGGACTTTCGATGATATCCACAAGTGTGCTTATTTCTCCGCCATTCCAACTGTGCAAGGTTACTGTCTCCTCTGTCATATCGGCTAGCTTTCTCATATATGGTTCATAGATATCTTTTATTGATATTTTTATGTGTGAACTAATTTTATAAAGCCCTCTGCCTAAGCTCAATTTTGCGGTTTGTAAATTTTGCTCTAATATTTGAAGATTTTTCAAAGTAGTAACAATACCATTTGTTGTACTTTTATGTAACCCAACCATGTTGCTTATTTCGGTAAGTCCCAGCTCTTCATTATTAATAAAGCATTCCAAAATCTTATATGCTCTTTCTATAGACTGAATGTTTTTAGAACCCATTTTCTTGTTTTCTTCCATTATTAAGGTATCCTTTCAATTATGCTCTGGAATAGTTGCCGCGCACACCCTTTATTATAACAGATGTACGCGACGTTAATCAAGCTCATAGGTTATTTATTTGATAATTTATTCTATATTTTACTTTTAATGCCTACTGCTTTGCTTTATCTATCAATTCAAAAAGTTTTTGATAGTTCTTAAGTCCCGGATTTTCATAAAGCACCTTTGCTGCTTCCTTAAAAGGCGCTTGGTCAGGATACATTACGGTTACACCCTTTGTCTTTAACTCTTCAATAATATCCTTTTCAAGTGTTTTACAAAATTCCTTTGACTCAGCATAAACCTCTAAGTTTACTTCTTCCATAACCTTCTTTACAGCTTCAGGCAATGATTGGTAATATTGTTCACTCATGAAAATACCACCTTCGTAAGAATTATGATCTGTCATTATCAGGTAAGGAGCTACTTCAAAGAAACCTGCTGATTTTGATAATGCAATGTCGTTTTCCTGACCGCTTACTACACCTGTCTGGATTGCGGTGAATGTTTCATAAAAACCAATGGGTACCGCTTTTGCCCCAAAGGCTTCCCACATCTGAATAAAGCTATCCATAGCCGGAACCCTTATTTTTTTATTTTTAAAATCTGCCATGCTATTAATGGGTATGTTCATAGTAGCTTCCCTATTTAATCCATCAACTACCCCCACAACTCTGTAACCGCTTTCCTTTGCCATGTAATCTGTTGCTTCTTTAAAATATGTATCCCAAAACCTATTTTGATGTTCCTTGTTTTCGTACAAATACGGAAGTCCTAAAACATTATAAACATCGCTTACTTCCGAACCCGCACTGACACCATCAAAATAAATATGCATATTGCCCATATCCAAAGATTCATATGCATCAGCCGCATAACCAATCTGTCCACCGTAATAAATTTCGCCTGTGATGGCACCGTTACTTTTCTCTGTAACCTTATCCATCCACACCTTCATAAATTTCGCCATATAATAATCTTCAGTGTCGCCAGCGCTTATTATCCACTTCATAGGCTTAATTTCTTCTTGTAGCTCTTTGCCTGTAGCAGAAGTTTCACTGCCGGGTGCGCTACTCTGGGTGCTACATGCCGTAACCATGGCAGCAAGCAATATCAATATAACCAAATAACAAATCCTTCTTTTCATTCCTTATCCTCCTAGTAATTTAGAATTGTACATTTCACATAAAAATCCTTCCAAAGTTATCCGTAAACATTATTTAAGCAAATTTGGAAGCCATAATGTAATCTGGGGAACAAATGTTATGAAAGCCAACGCAATATAACCGGTAAGCAAAAACGGTATTGAACCTCTCACCTCCTCTTCAAAAGGTATACCGGCTATTTTAGATGCAATATACTGATTTTCACCTACCGGAGGGGTTGTCAGGCCCAAAGCGATATTAATGATCATCATAATACCAAAATGAACAGGATCAATTCCTAATGAATAAACTGTAGGCATCAAAATTGGAGTAATCATTAGGATTGCACAAATACCCTCAATAAACATACCCATAGCTATAAATATTAGATTTGCCAGTATCAGAAATACTACTTTATTCACTGCAATGCTCGAAATACTGTCTGACAAAAGTCCTGACACACCGCTTCTTACCAGCAGCCAGCTAAATGCACCCGATGCGGTAACTATAATCATACAAAAAGATGTCAGTGTAATGGTTCCGCCAAAGATCTCATGCAATGTTTCCCATGTTATTTCCTTATAAACAAAGGCACAGATGATGAATCCATATACACATGCTACAGCACCGGCTTCAGTAGGTGTAAATATACCACTGTATATACCCCCTAAAATGATGACCGGCATTATTAAGGCAAGATAGCTTTCTTTAAAAGCTTCAAATATTTTTCTCCAGCTAAATGTTTCATGCTCAACTTCGATTTTTTTAACCTTAAAGGTTATTGATATTGTAATCATAAGACACAATGACAAAAATAGTCCTGGCATTATCCCTGCTATAAATAAATCTCCGATAGAGGTACCTGTTATAACCCCATATATAATCATGGAAATACTTGGAGGAATAATTACTCCTAATGCCGCTGCAACAGATTGGAGCCCTGCTACCAAACCGGCAGGATATTTTTTTGCTATCATTTCTGGAATCAATACACTTCCTATTGCTGCGCAACAAGCAACGGAAGAACCTGTAAGGGCTCCGAAGAATGCAGAGGAAAGAACCACCACATGAGCCAGCCCTCCGCTAACCCATCCGATTAAGCAATCAGCCATACGTACAATACGTCTTGACATACCACCACATTCCATTATTTTGCCGGCAAGCATAAAAAGCGGAACAGCCATTAACGTAAAGGAATCTATACTGGTAAGAGATCTTTGTGCCAAGGTAGGCAATCCCAAATCCAGACCAAAGCTCATGATTAAAGCTGATGGCAAGCCTATTGCTACAACCAAAGGTGTATTAAAAAATAACAAGAAAAGCATTATTGAAAATAATACTATACATACCATTAACGGACTCATTATTCACCCTCCTTCGCCGAGTAATCTGTATCTTTAATAATTTTAATTTGCCGAACACTAAATATAATTACCAAAATACATCCTACCAGCATTGCAGCCACAGTAAAGGTAGCTGGCATTTTAGTTATTGGAAATTTCTGATTCTTTTCTGTAAGCAATTTAAAATATGATGCGGATGACACAAATAATATAGCGAAATATAGAAATGTAAATACCATATTCATTATATATACTATCTTCTGATTTTTGGGTTTCAGCTTTTTAACGAAGTAATCTACACTAATTAGTCCGCCTTCTTTACTTGCATATCCCAATCCACCAAATACAATCCAAATCATAAGCCACTTTGCAACTTCTTCTCCCCATGTAATAGGTACTAAAAATATTCTGCTTATAACCTGTATCATAACGACAACTAACATCATCACAATCGCAATTGACATCACCCAATAGTCAATTCCTCGTTTATTTTTCTGTGAATTCAAATAATCCACCTTCCTTTTATTTTATTATAAAACATAGGATTTAACCAAAACTTCATTATGACAAAGGGAAAGTCTTCCCTTGCTCAACATTATGCATACAAGACTTTCCAATTAAATTTGTATTTAGTTATTTTTAGACTCTAAATGATGGGTTGTCAAAAATGTCGCCTTTTTTGTTTATCTTTTCATAAGTATCTAAAATAGCTTCCTTGAGAGTATCAACCAATTTATCCATTTGTTCCTCAGTTATAACAAAAGGAGGTGTGACCATTACTGCATCTCCGGTAAGAGTGTCAGCACATCCCTGTTGTGCATTAAGAAGGGATACGCCATGATCAAAGCAGTACTGAGCAATCTTGGGGGCAATTTTTAGTTCTACCGGATAAGATTCTCTGGTTTCTTTATCTTTTACAAGGCTGACTCCTAGCATCAATCCTATACCACGAACGTTTCCTACCATAGGTAAGTCTAACAAAGTCTCTAGCTTAGTCTTTAATATTTTACCCTTTTCTTCAGCTGCATGGATAAGATCATGTTTTTCGATATATTTTAACACTGCGTTACCTGCAGCACAGGTTACAGCATGACCGGCGTAAGTAAAGCTATGTACCATGCTTCCGCTGCCCTTCTCTATTGCATCGACAATCTTCCCATTTATTATGACCCCTGCCAATGGAAGGTACCCGCTAGCCATACCCTTTCCTGTTACAATAAAATCAGGAGCAACATCGTAATGGTCTATGGCAAAATTTTTTCCGGTTCTGCCAAAACCTGTGATGACTTCATCATCAATCATAAGTACGTCATATTTGTCACAAATCTCTCTTATGATTGGATAATATTCTTTTGGTGGTATTATACAACCGCCTGTAGCACCGCCAATAGTTTCAAAAATGAATGCAGACACTGTAGAAGGGTCTTCTGCTTTAATTACTCTTTCTAACTCATACGCACATCTTATACCACACGATGGATACTCTAGCTTATAAGGGCAATGATAACAATTACAAGGAGAAATATGAGGAGAACGCGTCAGGTATGGGTCATACATTGTACGCCAATTTGACCGACCGCTTACAGATAAACCTAAAGCTGTATTTCCATGATATTCCTGCCACCTAGCAATAACCTTCCATTTAGAGCTTTTACCTCGCTCTACTTGGTACTGTCTAGCAATCTTTATTGCAGATTCTGTTCCTTCAGATCCGCTGCAGCAAAAGAAAACCCTTGACATGCCTTTAGGTGACATATCGATAATTCTTTCAGACAATTCAAGAGCTGCATCATTAGAAAACAAGCCACGATAAACAAACGATACCTTATTCATCTGTTCAACAACCGCTTCAGTTATTTCTTCAACACCATGTCCAATACCAGCTACTGCAACACCAGATGAACAATCTAAGTATTCCTTTCCAGTATCATCAGTAATAACAATACCCTTTCCCGAGACAGCTTTTGGTGGCTGTACAGAAAGTGTAGGATACATTAAAGTAACTTTCTTTTCCATTCTTTCTCTCTCCTTCTATTTGTTATAATTAATATTTACATAATTAATATTTACATAATTGATCTTACTGCATTTACGATATCCTCAACCTTTGGCATCATATAATATTCTCCATATCCTGCTGGTATAGGACAGTTCATTGCTCCTAGACGTTTTATTGGTGCTTTTAGACTATGAAAACCCTTTTCTGTTGCAATGGCAGCAATTTCTCCTCCATAACCTCCACGCACATGAGCTTCATGGACAATTACAAGCCTTCCTGTTTTTTTAATAGAATTTAATAAAGCTGTTTCATCAAAAGGAATAAGAACCCGTGGATCAATAAGCTCTACCGAAATCCCATCTTTCTCTAATTCTTCTCTTGCTTCCTCTGCTACAGGAACCATTCCTTGAATTGCCACGATGGTAACATCGTTACCTTCGTACATAATTTTTGCTGCATTATTCAAAGGAATTACATAATCCTCATCCGAAACCTCTGACACTCTCCCTAAAGAGCCTTCGTGATATAGAAATAATACCGGGTCATTATCACGGATGCTGGAGCGCAGCAATCCAAAGACATCACCTGCATAATAAGGTGCTACTATTTTTAGTCCGGGTACATTTGAAAACCAGCTTTCTATACATTGGGAATGATTACATCCTGAGCCGTAACCGCCATAGGTACCACGACCACCATTTGCTGTTATATATGTTATAGGAGCTTGTAGTACACCTAAAGAGCAAAATCTAAATTTAGCGCCGTTATTGATGATTGCA
>DAMAEI010000025.1:30117-35765 GCA_031997345.1 Sedimentibacter sp.
CATCAGCAGCAATTGCAGCAAAATCAGACATCATAATATCCACTATGGGACGCATTCCTGCAAGGGCGGCACCGTTTGCAAAGTGGGTAAATCCTGATTCGCATATGGGAGTATCCAAGCACCTATCTGGAAATTGTTGGGAAATCCCCATAAAAATACTTAACCCTCCTCCGGTGTTTACGATATCCTCACCACAAACAAAAATGCTTTCATCATGTTCCATCTCCATTTTTACGGCTTTTGCTATAGCCCTATTTAAAAACATCTTTGCCATTATAATTCACCTCCAGTTGCCACAGTTGCATAAATATACTCTTTTTTTATAATATCATCTTTCTTAGGAATTGGGGCCTTTTTAGCTTTTTCAATCATCATATCCAGCTTTTTATCATTTTCTTCCTTAATGTTGTTTAAGCACGCTAGATCTGCCACTTTATTGTCCATAATATATTGCCCCAGTCTATTAATGCAATCTTTATTTTCTATGTAATCATTAATCTTTTCTTTATCATGTCTATAAGGGCCTGGTCTGCCAACATGGTGCTCACCCAGACGCAATGTTTTCATCTCTACTACATTGGGTTGTCCGTTTTTTGCCATATCAATTGCTTTCTCCATTGCCTCGCGTACAACTAAGACATCATTGCCATCAATAATTTGAATAGGAAGGCCGTATGGCACCGCTCTTTCTGCAATATTTGGGTTTGCAGATTGCCGATCTAAAGGTACTGTAATCGCCCATTCATTGTTCTCAATCACATATACAATCGGTGGTTTGTATAATGCTGCCATATTCCATGCTTCAGCAATAACTCCTTCGCTGCAGCCTCCTTCTCCCTGACAAGAGATCACTACACCTTCTCTGCCCTGTTTTTTTAATGCCCACGCAAAGCCTGTGTATTGAGGGACTCCGCCTCCAAGGACAGCTGTCATAGAAAGCATCTTTCGTGAATAGTCAGAACAATGGAAATCAAAAGATACACCTTTATGCATACCTTCTTCCTTACCAAATATTTCTGCAATAAATTTGTACATATCAAATCTAAATATACTTAATGTCTGCATTCTATGGGTAGGCGCGCACCAATCGTTTTCCCCCATGGAATTATGAATACCTACACCAATAGCTTCCTGCCCATATGGAGAGTGAAATGAAGTCTTGATATAGCCAGCCATAGTTGCTTCCTCCATTTTGAGTGCGAAGCTTCTTGCCATAGTTAATTCTTGGTACATTTTTAATAATTCTTCTTTATTATATTTCATAATTATAATTCACCCCGTTATTCAGTTATTCCTTAAACTAGATAATCTCAGCAATTTCAACGCCGCATTTTGCACTTTCACCTTCATTAACGAAGATTTTTAATATACCTGACTCAGGAGCTTCTATTTCATTTTCTAGCTTTTCTGTTGTAAATGAATATAAAATTTCACCTTTTTCTACAGCTTCGCCGTTCTTCTTATTCCACTCAGTGATCATTCCCTCTTGCATGGTCATTCCCACTTGAGGCATAATTATTTTCAACAACCTCACCTCCTTCATTTACTTTTTATTTTAAAACAAAATAAATCTAGTTTCAGTAAATTATGTTCTGCATTGTAGTACATTGTATTACATTGTAGTGTTATGATAACGTATTGTTAATGATAAGTCAAGCATTATTTAAATTTCTATCAAAATCTTTTTTATCCTGAGTGACAAGTTAATGCAACCTCTTATAATGACGCATTTTTTAGACCTGATACTTTATTATTAGCACTTATAGGTCCGATACTTGGTTTAGCTAAGCGTGAAATGAAAAGTTTATGGAATGCGGACAATCTGGCACTGACCGAAGAACGGGATGAAATTATAATACGGAAAGGAAACATTGTGCTGCGTTTGTCAGGAGATGTGGATTTTAATGACAAACACACAAGAGAACTAAAATAAAAAAAATTCACAAATTATTTATTAGTATTGATTACCGCCATTAAAGGTATCCCAACCTTAGATGCCTGGGAGTAGGATTGATATCTTCATTAATATTCGGCCTGTTTGCAGGAACAGTTACATCCGTCAAGCAATTTTTAGATTACATGATGACAGGCTTTGTAGATGCAGTCTACCCATTGCATACTTTCGTTCCTTTCGATATGATAAAATACAACTTTATGGCTATAATCGCTGTAGTTTCAATCCTATTGCTGACGCTTACAGGATTTGACCGATTCATACCATTATTCGGATTACCTTCAGAATCAAATATGCGTCTGAAGAAAACGCCAAAAACTGAGATTTAAGCATAGAAAGGAAATACAGAAAATTAAGTTAAGTTTGTAATATAGATAAAATATATAGATAAAGTATAATGTTACAACAACGCTGAATTTGGAGCAAAAATTGCTGTTGAGCTTTCAAAGCTTTCATAGTGCTTTTAATTATTAAAAATAATTCCCTAAATAGCCACAAGCACCGATTATCAGTGCTTGTGGCTATTTCTATTAAATTGTCTCTTCATTTCTAATCTCAATCCTATATGCTAATAAAGAAATACTATCATTACTGCCCCGGCGCATAATTAAAAATTATTAACCAAACAACTTTTCTTCTATATCTTCATTAAGTACATCTGTAATAAACATATGACCTGGTGCGTGAGTTATTACAATTTCAGGTTTTGCATTCTCTATTGCAGCTTGGGGTGTGACGCCACAAGCCCAAAATACAGGCACTTCTCCTTCTTTAATTTCCACGGCATCACCATAATCCGGTTTATTAATGTCTCTTATTCCTATCTTTTCAGGATCTCCAAAATGAACAGGCTCCCCATGTACATGTGGGAATTTCCCAGTTATTTCGTATGCTTTTTTAACATCCTCCGGCTTCATAGGCCTCATGCTCACAACATAAGGTCCACTAAATATTCCTGCTGGATTACATGGAATATTAGTCTTGTACATCGGTACATTACATCCCATTGTTATGTGTCTAACCTCTATACCTTCTCTAATCATAGCCTCTTCAAATGAAAAACTGCATCCTATTAGAAAGCAAGTCATGTCATCCTGCCAATACTTGCTCGCGCTGTAGCACTCATCAATCTTAATTCCATTTTTATATATATAATATTTGGGAATATCCGTTACAATATTAGCATTTTCAGCTATTAACTCTGTAATGCAACATCCCGGTTCTGTTATTTCAAGTATTGGACATGGCTTTGGATTATATTCTGCAAACAATCTAAAATCATCAGCGTATTTATCTGGAAGAATAACAAGATTTGCTTGTGCATATCCGCCACACATACCGGCTGTGGGCGTTGTAATTATTTCATCTCTTATGAATTGCCTCACTTCATTTGGTGCTACATCATGGTAATTTTTCATATTAGCTTCCTTTTCAATACTATTTCAACTCTTCTACCTTTACATCATATACCTTTTCATTTATTCGCAACATAAAATTCCTGGTACTTATTATATCACTCTTTATGTGTGTATGATTAATGAATTGTTTTTTTGCAGCTTCAATTTTTTCATCTAATTCTTTAATAAGTGTATGAGCTTCTTGTAAAGATGACTTAATAAAAATTATTTTATCACCTGGTTTTGACTGGGCTATTTTAGGTAGATCAGCGGTTATGACATTGCCTATTTTTGTATAGCCACCTGTGGTTTGTCTATCTGCCATCATAATTATGGGATTGCCTTTACTTGGGACCTGAATAGCTCCCATTGCAATACCATCAGAAATGATATCCGCTTTATATTTATGCTGAATTACATTTCCTTCTAATGTGTAGCCCATCCTGTCACAATTATTTGATACACCATACACACTGTTAAATAAAGTATTTATTCCTTCTTCAGTGAAAGCATCATCTTGTGGTCCTAATACAACCCTGACTTCAACAGTTTCTCCGCCATAATCATAAAAATCTTCAGGCAGCTGCCATTCAGAAAAATCACTAAGTCTAATACCAGTATTTACAATATCCCCAGCCTTTAAAGCTCTTCCTTCATATCCGCCCATCTGAGCTCTTAGAAAAGTGGATTTACTTCCCATAACTATAGGTACATCAATTCCTCCGGCAAAACCAATATATGTTCTGCAACCCTTTTTCACGCCTTTAAACGATAAATAGTCCCCTGAATTTACAGCTATACTTTTATTTAAAGAAATTGGCTTGTTATTAATATGTGCTTGTAAATCACCACCAGTTATAGCTATTGCTGTTGGTTGTAAAAATTCCATTTCAGGTCCAATCATTGTTGCTTCCAGCAAACCTTCATTCTCGTCATTGCCGACTAAAATATTAGCTAATTTAGCTGCAACCTGGTCCATTGCTCCGGAAACAGATACGCCATATTGCTGATAGCCATATCTTCCCAAGTCTTGAACCGTTGTCATTAATCCTGCCTTAGCAATTTTAAACTGTCCCATTATTTCACCTATCCTTTTTTGGATATCGTCTATATTCATATGTTCCATCTATTATTGCTGTTTTAATTTTCATATATTCTTCTTCATTTATGCTTTTAAACAAAATGTAATTTCCAGCTTTTAACCAAATAGGCATTTCTCTGACCGAATCAAACAAATCTAATGGTGTAGCACCAATTAACTGCCATCCACCGGGACTTGCTATTGGATAAATTCCAGTTTGTTTATCTGCTATTCCAACAGAGCCGGCAGGTATCTTTGTTCTTGGAGATAAAAGTCTGGGAGTAGCAATTTTTTCATCCATACCACCCAAGTATGCAAAGCCTGGAGTGAATCCAAGCATGTAAATAAGATATTCCTTTGAGGTATGAATTTTAATTACTTCATCTACAGTTATATTATTGTGATTTGCTACATTTTCTATATCAGGTCCGTATTCTCCACCATACAGAGTTGGTATTTCAATTACTTCGGGTGCAGGTAGCTCGATAGTGTCAACACTTTTTTCTAATTCCTTTAAAAAACATACTAATTCATCATAGTCAATTATCAAGGAATTGTAATGTATCATCAAGGAACGGTAAGTAGGTACTATCTCTACAATTCCGGCTAATTTATTTTCTTCTATTGCTAATGTCATCGCTCTGATTTTCTTATTTATTTCTTCGGTGATGCTGCTGCCAAATTCCATGTTCAAGGCACTGTCCCCTGAAGCCATATACTTTGTTAAATCGTACATAATTCACCTCTGAAGTATTATTCAAATTCATTTTTATTTAATAAAAGTTCCCAAAGGCACAACTTCAACACCTTCATTTTTTAAGGTGCTTCGTATTGCTTCTACAAAACCTACCGCTTGAGGATTGTCTCCATGAACACATATAGTATCTGCCTGAATATCAATATCTTCTCCAGTAATCGCAGTTACCTTGCCCTCTTTTACCATCCTGACAACTCTTTCTATTGCAATAGATTTATCATGAATTACTGCGCCATCCTTTTTCCTTGATACCAATGTTCCATCTGAATTATAGGCCCTATCAGCAAATACCTCATTAGCAACCTTTAGTCCAATCTTTTTACCGGCTTTTATCATTTCACTGTTAGCTAATCCAACTAAAATCAAATTTTTGTCCACTTCATAGATTGCCTGAGCTATTGCTTCTGATAGTTCTACATCATTGGCAGCCATATTGTAAAATGCTCCGTGAACCTTTAC
>DAMAEI010000025.1:35775-39361 GCA_031997345.1 Sedimentibacter sp.
TACATGCTGCAAATTTAACCCTTTGCCCTTGGAAATTGCCCACAGCGCTCCTAATTGATATTTAATATAGCACTTGGCCTCTTCAGTAGTAATTTTCATTTCCCTTCTGCCAAACCCCATTAAGTCAGGAAATCCAGGATGAGCTCCAATAGCAATATTTTCTCTATTAGCAATGTCCACTGTCTTAGCCATTATAATAGGATCTCCTGCATGCCATCCACATGCAATGTTTGCAGAAGAAATATATTTTGCAATCTCTTCATCTAAACCTAATTTATAATCGCCAAAGCTTTCTCCGATATCACTATTCAAATCTACCCTGTACATACTCCCTCCCGTAAATTATCCACTATCATCTACTATTATTTATAACAAATTTATTTAATTAGCTTCTTTTAATTTAGCTCCAATTCCCTCTAAAGCAATTGCCCTCAATTTCAAAAATACATTTAAGTTTTCTTCATAGGACAATCCATCAACTGTCGTCTCACATCTTTTACTGCAGCCGTCCACTGCTCCAGCCTGTACAATTTCTTTTAAAATCAGCTCGTGCAAATCTTCTTCAATCAACAGCATTTCATTATTTATAATACTTAATGCAGAACAAATACCATATGCTCCCCAATTAGAAACCCCTGTTATAATGAGATTATCAGTCTCTAATTCAGCACATATAAGACTTCCTTTATAAACATACCTATGAATAAAGTCCATAACTTTACCCATACCTATTTCATTTCCGCCATCACCGATTGCAGATGTAGTTATATTATGTTCCTTTGCCTTTATAAATAATAAATCCGTATTAGGGCAAAGGCTGGTAATATCTTCTCCATTCATAGAGTAACATCTATTATTAATATTTCTGCCAGGACGCTCAATTCCTATAATATGATCCGGTTTGAATTTTTCAATTATTTCATCAGCTTGCTCATTTTCTTTGTTTTCTTCAAAAATATAAATATGCGCATTTAGATTTAATGCATTTACACCTATTTTGACAAATAATTCAGAATACTTGTCAGTCACCAATATTACCTTTTTATTTAAACACTCAAGGGCATATGCCAGAGCTAAAGCACCCGGAGGTCCATCTGTTTCGCCGATTTCAGCTGCTTTAATTGCAAAACCAGTTACAATCACTATTGTTTCACTTTTGTTTAAAGAAGTAACACAAGATTTTAGCTGTCCATTTAACTTTATTTTATCTAATCCCCTATTTGCAAGATTTTTGGACAGGGTATTTTCTATTTCACTAAATTCATAGGAATAGCCATTTTCTATCTTCATCAAATCACCTTTACACTACGCTTGATATTTTTATGACAAGGCAAACACTATTATCATACTATCATATATTGTAAATAGTGTCAAAATTTATTAGTACCTTATTGAATAAGTTTTAGTTTTTAGAACAGCATATGATACAGCTATACTGAAACGTGAACTTCGTGATACACAGGACGCTCTTGATGAAAAATGCTGCCGAAAATTTCCTGGATGATGACAAAATTAATTATTTCTGTTATCACTCTGCAGAAAATCTAGAATGGCTGGTAGAACAAGACTTTGAAATCCAAGATGTGGAAGCGCCTCATTCATCTCTACTTCCATGGAGAATTCACAATAGCATGGGTGGCGAAGGACAGACTATGGGATGGGGTGGAACTACCCTCCTACAGTGGACAGCTATCTGAGTTTTTTATTTAATACCAGAAGCTGTCCTCATTTTATCTTCACTTTCTGCTTCGTACAAACCGAACCATTCCACCTGAAGCTAATACTTGTTTTTCTCTCTCGGTAGCATTGCATTTCAGAGGAATCTCTTGTTTTGTGTTAACATTCTTGGCTATGATAATTTCATTTGTTAACAATCCTTCTTTTATATTTTCCAATACAAAGTCATCAAATTTTTCTATTATTTCATAATCATCCTGGTTAACCAGTTCCAGCGGAATAATTCCCGAATTAATCAAATTGGCTTTATGTATTCTGGCAAAGCTTTTAGCTATTACCGCCTTAATACCAAGATAAACAGGTGCAAGTGCGGCATGTTCTCTCGAAGATCCTTGGCCGTAATTAATTCCTCCAAGTATAAATCCTCCTCCATTTTCCATGGCATTCTTAGGAAAATCCACATCACATCTCACTAAGCAATATTGGGCCAAATAAGGTATGTTTGAACGGTTTGCCAATGCCGCAGCACCTCCCGGCACTATATGGTCAGTTGTTATATTATCTCCTACCTTTATCAATATTTTGCCTTTTAAATTTTCTTCCAAGGCATCATGCATCGGAAAAGGTTTAATGTTTTTTCCCTTGATAACCTCAACATCTTTGTTTTCCAATGGAGGAGCTAAAATCATATTGTCATTTATTGTGAACTTGTCAGGCATATCAAATTTATTGAAATCTATATTTTCCAATCCTGTCAGGTATCCTGCCAATGCCGATGCCACTGCTGTTTCAGGGCTTACCAGATAAACTTGAGCATCTTCAGTACCGCTTCTTTTTTCAAAATTTCGATTAAATGTCCTTAAAGAAACTCCACCGCTTCTTGGTGCCTGTCCCATACCTATACACGGTCCGCAAGCAGATTCCAGAATTCTCGCGCCGGATGAAATCATGCTTGACAACGATCCGTTTTTTGCAAGCATATTTAGCACCTGTTTAGACCCCGGCGATATTACAAGAGAAACATCTTTATGAATAGTCTTGCCATTCAAAACATTAGCAACCAACATCATATCTGAATAAGAAGAATTTGTGCATGAGCCTATGCATACCTGGTCAACTTTAATTCCCCTCACTTCCGATACAGGCTTAACATTATCAGGGCTATGAGGCAATGCAACCAGCGGTTCAAGTTCATCGAGATTTATTACGATTTTATCTGCATATACGGCATCTTCATCTGCAGCCAGCCACTTGAATTTCTCGCCTCTTCCCTGTGCTTCAAGAAATATTTTTGTTTGTTCATCCGAAGGAAATACTGACGATGTTGCCCCTAATTCCGCTCCCATATTTGATATTGTTGCACGTTCATAAACTGACAGGTTCTTCAATCCTTCGCCTGTATATTCAATTACCTTTCCAACTCCGCCCTTTACGCTTAAAATACTTAGAACCTTTAAAATTATATCTTTTGAAGCACAACCATTTTTAAGGTTTCCAACCAGCTCAACCTGAATAACCGATGGCATTGTCAAGAAATATGAACCGGTTCCCATAGCTACTGCCACATCAAGTCCACCAGCTCCTATCGCAAGCATTCCTAATGCCCCGCTCGTTGGAGTATGAGAATCAGACCCCAAAAGCGTTCCGCCCGGCTCACCAAGCCTCTCAAGATGGACTTGATGACATATACCGTTTCCTGGTTTTGAGTAATACAAACCATACTTTTCACAAAATGTTTTCAAGAAAATATGGTCATCCGCATTTTCAAATCCAGTTTGCAGTGTATTATGGTCAACATACAGAATTGATAAATCTGTCTTTACCTTATCCATTCCCAATGCTTCAAACTGCAGACATGCCATAGTGCCTAATGCATCTTGCAATAAAGTCTGATCAAGTTTAATTTCAA
>DAMAEI010000025.1:39371-41482 GCA_031997345.1 Sedimentibacter sp.
ATTTCAATAGTAGAACCAACTTCCAGCTTGCCTTCAATTAAATGTGATGCGATTATTTTTTCAACCAGTGTATATCCCATAGTTACTCCTCTATTCTGCATTTAAATAAATTCGCAACCCTTTTTTATTAATGTATCATCGACCCATTGCTTATTAAGAGTGCCTTCTTCAATTTTTTTAAGTTTCTCTATTTCCATCTCATTGTGAGCGCTGGCCTTTTCATATAATTCCTGTGCATCATCAGGACGAATTACCACTACCCCATCTTTATCTCCCACTAATATGTCTCCGGGCAATACTACCTGACCCCCTATGCAAATAGGAACATTGATTTCTCCGGGGCCATTTTTGTAAGGACCCTTAGGCTGAACTCCCTTTGCATAAACACTGAAATCCATATCCATCAGAGCTTCCACATCTCTGATGCACCCATTAATAAGGAATCCGGCAATCCCTCTTTTAATTGCGGTTCTCATCATAATTTCTCCGCAGAGAGAATGATCCATACAGCCTTCTCCGTCAACTGCTATTACATCTCCCGGTTTTGCCATTTCTATAGCCTTGTGGAACATGAGATTGTCGCCTAACGGCGCCTTAACTGTAAGTGCAACTCCAAGCAAATTAACATTGTTAAATCTTTTAATAGATTCGTCCATGCAATAAATTCTACCCATGTTGTCACATATGTTTGCAACAGGAATATTTCTGAATTTTTCAACAAGTGCTATGCTTGGACGATTAATATTTGAAAATATACGAAATCCTATATTAGCCATAATTTTCTCCTCTTGTCTGATAAAATATGCCCTGTCATATATAATGACAGGGGCTTTAAATATTACGTTACTCTACTAACCCAATTTCCTTCAGCAATTTTTCAATCATTACACATTGCTCATGATACATCTTATCAAATTCTGCTGAGTTTGCATAAACAGCAGGCTCTCCTAATGTAATCGCACGTTGTTTGAAATCTTCGCTTGTAATTATTTTTTCTAATGATTTATCAAGTATTTCTAACACTTCTTTTGGAGTGTCTTTAGGTGCAAAAACTCCACGTGTCGATGTAAGCGTTGCAGCATATCCCTGCTCAATGAACGTAGGGGAATCTGGCAATTCTTCAATTCGTTCAGGACTGGACACACCAATTATTTTCATTTCACCTGCTCTGACCTGTTCAATCAATGATGCAGGAAATCCTACAACAGCACTCACATGCCCTCCGAGAACAGCACTTACACCTTCAGTTGTACCTGCAAAAGGCACTTCCTTAACCCCGTCAATAACATCCATATTAAACAGCATGTTGGCACCAAGCACATGCAATGTTGACCCTACACCTGGATGCGCCCAGGAAAACTCACCAGGATGTGCATTTATCCACTCCACCATCTCCTTGGCATTATTATATGGTGCATTACCCTTAACAGCCAATACAGGTGCAACATTGCTCGCCAAAGCAACTCCTACAAAATCGTCTTCATCAAAATCAACAGAGTCCATATATAATGAAATAGGCAAGGACATTGTTGCATATAAGAGCGCGTAACCGTCAGGTTTAGATGTTGCTACAGATGTAGCCCCGATTGCTCCGCCAGCGCCAGGTTTACATGTTATTTGAATAGGCTGACCTAAAAATTCACTTGCCTGCGGAGTAAGCAGTTCTGCTGCTAAATGCGTTCCGCCGCCGGCTGAAAAACCTACCACCACTTCTACAGGCTTATTCGGAAAATCAATTTTTTGTTCACTTGCTTTTTCAGGTTCTGGTTTTGATTCTGGTGATGGTGCTTGTGCAGGTGCTGAACTGCATCCTGCCAGTATCATAATCAATACCAGAATAAAAATAAATATTTGTTTAGCTTTCATAACATTCTCCCTTTGATATGTAATTTATATTACTCTTTTCATTATGCTATTTCTTCTTCTCCTGAATCATTAATTACCACTACTTCTTTATTTTCCATCTTCTTGTTTCTTATTACCATAAATGCTGCAAATATAAAGGCTGAAATTATTAAAACCAATGATATAGGGCGTGTAACAAATATATTCATGCTTCCGCCGGACAAAATCAAACTTTGCCTTAAGCTTGATTCCAGCTGATTGCCTAT
>DAMAEI010000026.1:0-10157 GCA_031997345.1 Sedimentibacter sp.
GTAAAACGACGGTAGCATTACATATAGTAGCAGAGGCACAAAAAAAGGGAGGCATAGCGGCTTTCGTTGATGCAGAGCATGCTCTTGACCCCGGATATGCCAAGAAGCTTGGAGTTTCAATTGAGGATTTGATTATTTCTCAGCCGGACACAGGAGAGCAAGGGCTGGAAATAGCAGAAGCTCTCGTAAGAAGCGGTGCAGTGGATGTAATAGTAATTGACTCCGTTGCAGCTTTGGTTCCGAAGGCGGAAATAGATGGGGAAATGGGAGATTCCCATGTGGGTCTTCAGGCGAGACTTATGTCACAGGCTCTCAGGAAGCTCGCAGGCGCCATAAATAAATCAAATACAGTTGCAATATTTATAAATCAGCTTCGTGAAAAGGTGGGCGTAATGTTTGGAAGCCCTGAGACCACCACGGGAGGAAGAGCACTTAAATTCTATGCTTCCATGAGACTTGACGTAAGAAGGATAGAATCGCTTAAAAAGGGCGATGACGTATACGGAAACAGAACAAGAGTAAAGGTTGTTAAAAACAAGGTTGCACCTCCATTTAAACAGGCAGAGTTTGACATCATATACGGCAAGGGAATATCCAAGGAAGGATGTATTCTTGACATGGCGGTAGAAGCAGGGGTAGTTAATAAATCAGGTGCATGGTACTCCTATGAAAGTACTAGGATTGGACAGGGAAGAGAGAATTCAAAGGATTATCTTGCTTCAAATCCTGAGCTTATGAATGAAATAGAAGTGAAGGTAAGAGAAAAATTTGAGCTGGGAGATGTAAAGCTCAACTCTGATGATACTGATAAGTCTGGCGGCTCAGACGAATAACGAATATATACTGCAGGAGGGAAATTATTATTCAACAGTTGTTGAATAAATATGCCTTCCTGTTTTTTTTATTTATTATTAGATATATGCTTATATTAGATTACAGAAGTTAAATTATGTAAACTAAAGCTGTGTTGATGCTTTATATTTTGGATGCAATGTTACACATTATGTCTTGACATAAGTCTTAAAAAATTATAGAATATAAGTATATTCAAGTATTTAGAAATAATTTTAATATTTCAAATATATATTAGAAAATAAGCATTTGTATTGAATACCAATACATAGTGTTTGTATTTCGCAGCTTGAAAATTTAATAACGGGAGGTGCTGAATTGTTCAATGAAATTATAGTAGGTATTATCTGCGCAATAATAGGTATAATAGTAGGAATTATAATTCGTAAAAATATATCTGAAAGCAAGATAGGTAGTGCTGAAGAAGAAGCCAAAAAAATTATTGATGAAGCAGCAAAAGATGCAGAGACAAAGAAAAAAGAAATTCTTGTGGAAGCAAAAGATGAAGCTCACAGAATGAGAAATGAATATGAAAGAGAAAACAAGGAAAGAAGAAACGAGTTACAAAGATCTGAAAAGAGATTAATCAAAAAAGAAGAAATGCTTGACTCCAAGAGTGTTCAAGTTGAAAAGAAGGAAGAATCGCTACAGAAAAAGCTTAAGGAAATTGAAACAAAGCAAAATAAACTGGAAGCAATTCATGAAAAACAGGTTGAAGAGCTTGAAAGAATTTCCGGACTTTCAACAGATGACGCAAAAAATATGCTGATTGACAACATAAAGAGAGAAGCTGAACAGGAAGCTTCAATTGCAGTCAAGGAAATTGAAAGAGACGCAAAAGAAACTGCAGAAAGAAAAGCACGTGAAATTATTACATATGCAATTCAAAAATGTTCTGCAGACCATGTAGCAGAGACAACTGTATCCGTTGTAGATTTGCCTAATGACGAAATGAAGGGCAGAATCATAGGAAGAGAAGGCAGAAACATACGAGCTCTGGAACAACTGACGGGTATAGATATTATAATAGATGATACGCCGGAAGCAGTGGTAATATCCGGATTTGACCCTATTAGACGAGAAGTGGCAAGATTGGCCCTTGAAAAATTAATTGCGGACGGAAGAATCCATCCGGCAAGAATTGAAGAAATGGTTGAAAAAGCTAAAAAAGAAGTAGAACAGCAAATTAAAGACGAAGGTGAACAGGCAACGTTGGATACCGGCATACACGGACTTCATCCTGAGTTGGTAAGATTATTAGGAAGATTAAAATTTAGAACAAGCTACGGTCAAAATGTACTTAAGCATTCTATGGAGGTTTCATACCTTGCGGGAATCATGGCCGCAGAGCTGGGCGCGGATGTAAAAATAGCAAAGCGTGCCGGATTGCTGCATGATATAGGCAAGGCTGTGGACCATGAAGTTGAAGGTCCTCACGTAGAAATAGGTGAAGAACTGGCAAGAAAATATAAGGAAAGCAAGGCCGTAATACATGGAATAGCAGCTCACCACGGTGATATCGAACCTCAAACAGTTGAAGCGGTATTAGTTCAGGCAGCTGATGCTATATCAGCGGCAAGACCGGGAGCAAGAAGAGAAACACTTGAAACTTATATTAAGAGATTAGAAAAATTAGAAGAAATATCAAATTCTTTTGAAGGGGTAGAGAAATCTTTTGCTATACAGGCAGGAAGAGAAGTACGAATTATTGTTAAGCCTGAAATTACAAGCGATACAAGTATAGTTCTTATTGCAAAAGACATTGTCAAGAAAATAGAAGAAGAAATGGAATACCCTGGTCAGATAAAAGTAAATGTAATCAGAGAAACAAGAGCAACTGAATACGCAAAATAGAATAATGACATAGTAAAATAGTAAAAAAGAGATATGAAATATATGGAAGTAAACAAGTTTATTGTTTACTTCTTTTTAATTTAGTTATAAAATAGCAATATAAAAACATAGATAAGGAATATAACAATGATCAACCCAATTTGAAAAACTTAATTATTTTAAACACAATAACCATTTTTTATTGTGCAAAAAAATAATCGGAGGATTCAAATTGGAAAACAAAAAACTTAATATTTATTTATTATATGCTATGGCTTTGCTGCAGGGCATGGTTTTTTACGGCCCCATAGCAACGCTGTACCGCCGTGCAACCATGCTGTCAGTTTATTCAGGCATAATGAATATTGCCGCTATTATTACAAATATGATGTTGGGTAAAATGGCAGATATCAACATCCGGTATGCAATGGCATCAGGAGCATTGTTCTGCGGGTTAGGTCTGGCTTTATATGCTGCATGGGAGTCAATGGAAATTGTTCAATAAATAAGAACCTGACCCATTCGCCATCTTTGATGGCGAATGGGTACCCTAGAATCTGGTTGTTTCACTATAAGAATTAAAATATATTAAGAGAGGTTATGAAATGTCAAGAAATACATATGAAAACCCGCTGAATACGAGATATGCAAGCAAAGAAATGAGCTATATATTTTCAGATGAAAAGAAATTTTCCACATGGAGAAAGCTCTGGATTGCATTGGCAGAGGCAGAAAAAGAACTTGGACTAAATATAACAGATGAACAAATAGATGAAATGAAAGCCAATATTTACAACATCGATTATGATATGGCTGAACAAAAGGAAAGAGAGTTCAGGCATGATGTAATGGCCCATGTGCATACATATGGCACAGTGTGCCCAAAGGCAATGCCAATAATACACCTGGGAGCAACCAGCATGTATGTAGTTGACAATACAGATGCGATCCTCATGAAGGAAGCATTGCTCATAATCAAGAAAAAGCTCGTAAATACCATAAGCGTACTTTCTGAATTTTGTATGAAGTACAGGCATATGCCTGCATTGGGATATACACACTATCAGCCTGCGCAGCTTACAACTGTGGGCAAGAGGGCGGCTCTGTGGCTTCAGGACCTCTGCCTGGACTACGAGGAAATAAACCATGTGCTCAGTTTAGTGAAATTAAGAGGAGTCAAAGGAACAACCGGTACACAGGCAAGCTTTATGAGCCTGTTTGATAACGACGGAGAAAAGGTTAAGGCTTTGGAAAAATCAGTGGTGGAGAAAATGGGCTTTCATGATGCATTTAAACTCACCGGTCAGACATATACTCGAAAGGTTGATTTTTATGTATTATCGGCTTTGAGCGGTATTGCCCAGAGTCTTCATAAGGCAACAAACGATATAAGGATACTTCAGAGTCAGAAGGAGCTTGAAGAGCCCTTTGAAAAAAATCAGATTGGCTCATCAGCCATGGCGTATAAACGAAATCCCATGAGAAGTGAAAGAATTGCATCTCTTTCAAGATTCATTATCTCCAATGAGGCAAATATGGCAAATACACAGGCAACTCAATGGTTGGAAAGAACATTGGACGATTCGGCAATAAAAAGATTGGCTATACCACAGGGATTCTTGGCAGCGGATGCAATACTTGGTATTGCAATAAATATATTTTCGGATTTAGTTGTTAATGACAAGGTTATCGAAAAGCATATAAATGAAGAGCTTCCATTTATGGCAACGGAAAATATTATCATGGAAGCAGTTAAACGGGGTGGAAACAGACAGGAGCTCCACGAGGAAATAAGGGTGCTTTCAATGGAAGCTGCAGAGCAGGTTAAAAAATTCGGTATGCAGAACGATCTTATTGAAAGAATGTCAAACAGCAGGGTAATAAACATGTCTAGGGAAGAGATTGAAGCAACAATAAATCCGGTAAATTATACAGGGAGGGCGCCTCAGCAGGTTGAGGAATTCTATAATGAAGCAATAAAGCCTCTTCTTGAAAAAAATCGCGATTTGCTGGGTGTGAATATTGAACTTAAGGTGTAGTATATATGAGGAGGCACTATGAGGGAAAGAAAATTAACCAATGAACAATTAGCTGGCATGCTTTACGATGCTGCAAAAAGCTTTGAGGCTATGGATGTCATAAGCGATTTAGAGCCTGAAGTCAATTTAGAAGATGCATATTCAATTCAATTAATGAATGAATGTAAGCAGGGCATTGAAGGACGGAGAAATTGTATCAGGCAGAAAAATCGGACTTACATCTAAGGCTATGCAGGAGCTTTTAGGTATTGCCGAGCCTGATTACGGATATTTATATGAAAGCACGGAAGTTAAAAACGGCGGCACGATAAATATGAAGAATGCAATAAAGCCAAAGGTGGAGGGTGAAATCGCATTTGTGCTTAAAGAGGGTTTAAGCGGTCCCGGTGTTACCGTGGAGGACGTATACAGAGCCACAGATTATATCTGCGCATCCATAGAAATAGTTGACAGCAGAATAAGGGACTGGAAAATCAAGTTGGTTGACACGGTTGCAGATAATGGCTCAAGCAGTATGTATGTTTTGGGAGATACGAAAGTTAAGGCAGAGGATATATCATTAACAGACATATCAATGACGCTGTATAAGAATGGTGAGGTTGTAAACACAGGTACAGGAGAAGCCGTTTTAGGCAATCCTGCAATAAGCGTAGCCTGGCTGGCAAATAAGCTGTATGAATTTGGCGCTGAGTTGAACAAGGGAGAAGTAATTTTATCAGGAGCTATAACCGCAGCTCCGGAGGCGCAGGCTGGTGACAGCTTCGAGTGTGCTTTCAGCAGTTTAGGCAGTGTAAATGTAAATTTTATATAAATGTCTTACAAGGCAGGAGAATATTATGAATATAGCATTGGTTTATGGTACTGAACACAAAGGAAGTACGTACAACATCGCACAATTGTTTTTAAGCAAGCTGAGAGATGAAAAGTCAGAGGTTACAGAAATTTTTCTTCCAAAGGATATGCCGAATTTTTGCAAAGGCTGCAGCCTGTGTTTCATGAAGGGAGAGGAATATTGCCCTGATTATGAGCAAGTGAATGAAATCAGAATAGCACTTGAAAAAGCTGACTTGTTGATTTTTGCCAGTCCTGTATATGTATATCACACTACAGGACAGATGAAAGCATTGCTTGACCACTTCGGGTACCAATGGATGGTCCACCGTCCAAATAAAACAATGTTCGGAAAAATTGCACTCGTAATATCTACAGCTGCAGGAGCAGGTATGAAATCAACAAATAAGGATATAGCAGACAGTCTTACATTCTGGGGAGTAGGGAGAATATTCAAATATGGCAGAGGCGTTGCAGCAATTAACTGGAGCGGCGTAAGTGATAAGAAAAAGGCTGCAATTTACAAGGATATCGATAAAATATCCGCAAGAATAATGAGAAAGTCCAAACATGTGACGCCAAGTATAAAAATAAAAGCATTGTTTTATGCAATGCGTATGGCCCAGAAAAGAGGCGGCTTCAATAAACTTGATGTAGAATACTGGGAAGAACAGGGATGGCTAGGGAGCTCACGTCCGTGGAAAAAATACATATACAGTAAAGGGGAATTAGAATGAAATATAATCCTGAAGAATATAAGTACCCGTCAAGAAGAAGTACAGTATACGGCCATAAGGGAATGGTTGCAACTTCAAATCCTCTTGCGGCGCAGGCGGGACTGGAAATATTAAAAGCCGGCGGAAATGCCATAGATGCCGCTATAGCAACGGCAGCATGCCTGACCGTGGTTGAACCCACATCTAACGGTCTTGGAAGCGATGCATTTGCATTGGTGTGGGTCGATAACAAGCTTCACGGGCTGAATGCAAGCGGCTATTCGCCCTACAGCATCTCCATAGACAAGCTTAAGGAAAGAGGTTTCAAGGAAATACCAAAGTATGGTGTGGTACCTGTGATGGTGCCCGGCGCTCCTGCAGGCTGGGCTGAATTATCAAAAAAACTTGGAAAGCTGCCTTTAGAGGAAGTTTTGAGTCCTGCAATCAACTATGCAAGGAACGGATTCACCGTTTCAGTTAACGTTAAGCAGAACTGGGATGCGGCGTACCATATATATAAGAAGGAACAGGGAGAAGAATTCAGATACTGGTTTGATACATTTACCAAGGACGGAAAGACACCGGAATTTGGTGAGCTGTGGAGGCTTCCGCATCATGCTGATACTCTTGAAGCCATAGCGAGCACATATGGAGAGGCATATTATAATGGATATATTGCTGATAAAATAGATGGATTTTTTAAAAAGTACAATGGATATTTGTCCAAGGAGGATTTATCCGCATACAGTCCCGAATGGGTTGAGCCCATACATGTAAACTACAAAGGATATGATGTATGTGAGATACCTCCCAACGGACAGGGACTTGTGGCATTAATGGCACTGAATATATTAAATGGCTTTGATTTCACATGCAAGGATACAGGTGAAACATACCATAGGCAGATTGAAGCTATGAAGCTTGCGTTTGCGGACGGCATAAAATACATAACAGACAGCAGGCAAATGAAGGTAGAGGTGGACAGGCTTCTATGCAGCGACTATGGCAGCAAAAGGAGAAAGTTGATACAGAACGAGGCAATAGCTCCTGAGGCAGGTGACCCTTTCAGCGGCGGTACCGTTTATTTATGTACGGCAGATAGTGAAGGAAACATGGTATCCTATATTCAGAGCAACTATATGGGATTCGGTTCTGGAATTGTAATTCCTGAAACGGGGATAGCTCTTAGCAATAGGTTACATAATTTTAATTATGACACTGATCATAACAATTGCCTCATGCCTCACAAAAAAACATATCACACCATAATACCGGGATTCCTTATGAAAGACGGGAAGGCTGTAGGTCCTTTCGGAGTTATGGGAGCATTTATGCAGCCTCAAGGCCATGTGCAGGTAATTACAAATCTCATAGACTTTCACATGAATCCTCAGGAGGCCCTGGACGCTCCAAGGTGGCAGTGGATAAAGGATAAAAAAATCGAAGTGGAGCCTACAGTTCCGCTTCATATAATAAATGATTTGATTAAGCGTGGTCACGAAGTCAGCGTACAAGCAGATACAGGCACCTTCGGAAGAGGACAGATGATACTAAGGACCGAAGAGGGCACCCTCTGCGGCGGAACAGAACCGAGAACCGACGGGCATATAGCAGTGTGGTGAAATAGAAGGAGTATGTATGAAAAAGAAAATAATTATTGGATGCTTTATTATTGCAGCAGTGTTGCTTTTTGCTTTTTTTAACATAAACAATAAAACAGGAATACCTGACAGAACAGGCTCGTGGGCTCATATCAACCAGTCAGTAAAAAGAAGTAGAGGTTGGAAAAAAATTGTTGAAAACAGCCCGTTTGAGTTGGGGGAGAAATATGTCAGGGGAAGCTGGAATACACCTAATGGCAAGGAGGATTATTACGAGGTAAAGTTTGGAACGTATCCAAGCATTGACGGTTCGACAGTTGCAGTTCCCATGGCTGCAGAATTTGCACGGCAGCACTTGGAGCTTTCTGACGAAGATGTCAATGATTTTGCCTGTTTTTCCACCACTCATTATGCTTATGAAAATTTAATAATGAAAAGACCGAATACTTTAGGTATGTTCAGGTCTACTGACACGTTTTTAGACGATAAACACCCTGTGGATCTGATTATAGCAACAGAGCCATCGGATGAGGAAATTGCGATGGCAAAACAAAATAACGTAGAAATGACAATTACCCCTGTATGCTATGATGCCTTTGTTTTCATAACACACAGAAATAATGAGGTTGAAAGCCTTACGGTAGAGCAAATACAGAAGATATATTCGGGAGAAATCACTAACTGGGAGGAAGTTGGTGGAAAGAACAAAAAAATCAAGGCGTTCCAAAGGGAGAAAAATTCAGGAAGCCAGACTGCCATGGAGAATATCGTAATGAAGGGTATTCCTATGCTACCTCCGGAGATGGTAAAGGTTGCCGAAGGAATGGGCATGCTTGTGGATGCAGTGGGCGAATATGAAAATAGTCAGTCAAGCATTGGCTATACATATAAATATTATATTGACACACTTTATAAAAATGAAAATATTAAGATACTTAAGATTGACGGAATAGCACCTGAACCTGAAAATCTTAGAAATAAGAAGTATCCCTTCACTACAAACTATTATGGAGTAATCCGAAAAGAGGACGAACAGAAAACCGGTGGAAAGTTCTTAGAATGGATGCTGTCGCCTGCAGGACAGAAGTGCATTGAGCAGGCAGGATATATTCCTATGAATTAATATAAAGCCGTCAGGTTGTTACAGTGATGAATCAGATGGAAATCCTGCAGCTCAGCATATGAGAATATCAATAAGAGCGGATTATTAGATTACATCTGTTCTTATTTTTATTACCTCCGGAACTTTTTATTTTAGTTTACGTCAAATATTCATAGTAAGAGAAATTCTGAACACAGCACAGGTCAGAATATTATTTTAAAATATATTAAAGAAGAGGAGAGTAAGTATGCCATCAGTTATTTTTTATGTACCGGTCTTTATTTTAGTAATAGTGGTAATTTTCTTGTTTTGGAGAAAAGTGCCGGCAGATAAGGCAATGGTTATAACAGGACTTAAAAAGAGAGTTTTAACCGGCAGGGGCGGTTTCATGGTGCCGTTTTTAGAGACTTCCTGCGTAATATCATTAGAAAACATGTCGATGACTACAGATGTTAACGAAGCACCGTCAAAGCAGGGGATTTTTGTTAACATCGTAGGTACGGCAGTAATTAAGGTAAGAAACGATACACAAAGTATTTTTGCCGCAGTAGAGCAGTTTTGCAGCGGAGGAGCCAAAAATTCCGTTCTGACCATAAAAAGTATTGTTGAACAAATTCTTGAGGGTAAGCTAAGAGGGATTATCTCAACTCTAACAGTAGAACAAATCAACGAAGACAGAGCCTCCTTTGAACAAAGAATAGAGGCAGATATAAGAGCTGAGCTGGAATCAATGGGGTTGATGCTGGTGTCCTACACAATACTGAAAATAAGCACTCAGGGCGGATACCTTGAAAACAGGGCAATACCTCAAATTGCACAGGCGAAATCCGATGCTGACATCGCAACGGCAGAAAGAAACAGAGATACGGAAATTAAGACTGCCGATGCGGTAAGGATAGGGCAAAAAGCTAAATTAGAGGCTGAAACAGCTATTGCAGAGTCCGAAAGAGATAAGTCAATAAAGGTTGAAAGCTACAGAGCCCAACAAGACAGAGCCAAGGCAGATGCAGATATTGCATACAAGCTGAAGGCAATTGAAAACGAAAGGCAGATTGCAGAGCAGCAGGCTGAGCTGGCAAGGAAAAATGCCATAGTTGTTGAAGAAAATTTAGTTGCGGAAGTAAAAAAACCGGCAGACGCAAAGAAATACGAAGCTGAAGTTAAAGCGGAAGCTGATAAGATT
>DAMAEI010000026.1:10167-13828 GCA_031997345.1 Sedimentibacter sp.
GAAGCAATTAAAATAAAGGCGGCAGCAGAAGCGGAAGCCATTATTGCAAAGGGTAGAGCAGAAGCAGAATCCATAAAGGCGAAGGGTATAGCCGATGCGGAAGCCAAAGGAAAGTTAGCGGAAGCTATGGCCAAGTATGGAGAAGCCGCAATTGTAGAATTGATGGTTTCAAGAATGCCTGAAATAGTTAAGGAAGTTGCAAAGCCAATGGAACAGGTTGATAAAATAACAATTATAGATAATGGCGGAACTGGAGGAGCATCAAAGGTTTCAAAGCTCGTTACAGATGTTACGGCCAACGGGTTCCAGGTATTAAAGGATGTAACCGGATTAGATGTGGTTGATCTTATAAACAAGGTTGTAAACAAAGAGGCCGATGTGCCGGCTTTAGCCAAAAGGTATGCGGAAAAATCTAAGGAAGAAGGTGCCTCAAAAATAATACAGGCAGCTGATATATACAGTGAAGAGTCACCTAAGGAGGCACCTGAATCATTTGAATAAAAAATTCGGACATATACGGCGTTTGCCGTATATGTCCGAATTTTTTATTATTGGAAATAGGGCATTAAATGCATATTCCGATAAATAATTCTAATAATATAATTGCAACTAAAAAGAATATATGTATCGGAGAAGCGGAAATAATGGATAATAAATATCAAGCAAGTGAAAACAACATCAAAAAGAAGCACAATACCCATGACATATACAGAAATGATAGCGAGCTAGTTAATAGCAACAGCTACATGATTTATGAATTAAATAATACGTTTAATGATAAAAGCAAAGATGTTTTTAATAGAAATGAAAATATCAAGCTTAACAATAAATCGGAAAATAAAAAGAATGAATATAAATAAAATCAGATTAGTTTAAAATATCTGGATATACGTCCTTTATAGTTTCCCTTCAAAATCTAATGTGTATTATATTAATATCTTTTGGAAACAACTAATGTATAATATATCAGGAGGAAGCAATGAATACAAATTTGATGTATACACCACAGGATATTAAAGGTCAGACGCAGCAGGAACCGGGCAAGGAAAGCGAAATGAGGCCTCAGCCCATATATGATGATATTAACTGCAAAGGTTATAACAGATTAAAAGGAAGGACCGCCATTATAACGGGAGGGGACAGCGGAATCGGCAGGGCGGTGGCTGTTGCATATGCCAAAGAAGGCTGCAATGTTGCCATAGTATATAATATAGCTGATGATGATGCAAACGAAACTAAAAAGGCAGTTGAAAGCTATGGGGGTATGGCAATATTGATTAAAGGAAACTTGAGAGATTCAAATTTCTGCAACGAGGTTGTATCCAGGACAATCAAACAGTTCGGAGCATTGGATATTGTGGTTAATAACGCAGCAATACAGCACCCACAGGTTAATTTTGAAGATATAACCGATGAACAGTTGGATGATACATTCAGAACAAACATTTATGCGATGTTTTATTTAACAAGGGCGGCTATGCCGTATCTGAAGGAAGGAAGCTGCATTATAAACACAAGCTCGGTAACCGCATTTAAGGGAAGTAAAGATTTAGTTGATTATTCTGCAGCCAAGGGCGCGGTAACATCATTTACCAGATCTCTTTCTCAGAATCTGGCAGATAAAAAGATTAGGGTAAATCAAGTTGCTCCGGGGCCTATATGGACACCATTGATTCCGTCAACATTTGATAAGCTCAAGGTAGGTACATTCGGAAAGGATACACCTCTGAAACGTCCCGGTCAGCCTGTGGAACTTGCAGAAGCGTACGTTTATCTGGCAACAGATAACTCTTCTTATATGACAGGGCAGACGATCCATATAAACGGCGGAGAAATAGTAAATGGATAAATTCCATGCCAGATAAGCAATAGGATATAAATAGGGACTATGATTATGACATTTTATGTAATAATCATGGTTCGTTTTTTATATGTATGATATAATAGTTATATAATTTTGGTAAGGAAAGATATAAGAAGGAACCGGTAGATTGCATGAAAGAAAAATGGATTGCGGTGGTTGGAAGCCCGAGAAAGGGCAAGAATACTGACTTATTAACCAACTATATTATTGAAGCACTAAATGACAAAAATATTCAGGTGGACAAATTTATACTTGACAGTAGAAATATTTCAACCTGTTTAGGGTGTGAATGCTGCATGAAAAGCGGTAAATGTGTAATCAATGACGATGTAAGTAATATAATAGGTGCTATGAAAGATGCAGACGGATTTATATTTGCCTCGCCATCTTACAATTATAATGTTACAGCGCAGATGAAGGCTTTTTTAGACAGAACTTTCTGTCTTTATGATTATAGTGAAGTGTGTACTAGCCATCTTTCACAGGATAAAAATGCAATAGTCGTTGGAGTGTGCAGAGGCAGATCAGAGGAGAGTATGGGTTATACCATTGAGTGCATGTGCAAATCCCTGTCGGAGCTTGGAGTAAATATATACGGAAGGCTGGGATATTTCAATACAAAACATTTGCCGGTTGAAGATAATAGTGTTATTAAAGAAAATATTGGAAGGCTGTTAAGCTTGGATGGAGAATTTAATTTGAAGATAAATTGTGAATTATATAAATAATTGAGAAGTAAAAACGGAAATTAGTAATGAGACAATATACATTTATTTATTAGCTTGCATAAACTAATATAAAGTTTATTTTAAGGGAGAGATAATAAATTGAATCATTATGAAGTACGTAAATATTATAATAGATGCAGGAAGCAGGAGAAGAATGACTTAGATTTTGTATCTGCAAATAGAGTACCTATCAGCGATGATGTGGGATATATAGAGATTAGTATTACTAAAGATTTGGGGCAGGAAATTGCTGCTGATGCTGTATTGACTATCTACGTTAATCAGAATGACAACCAGATTCCTATAGTTTCTTTATCACCTACAGAAAATCCTACCTTGATTGAATTACCCATTGCTCATCCATCAGGTACCTTGGTGGAAGGGCCCGAATACTATTTTACACCATATAATTTAACCATAGAAGATGAGGGGTACTATAGAATTATTACACAAAACATTCGTCTTTTTCCAAACGTAAAAGCTGCATTTTTTTATAATTTGAATAGAATAGTAACAGGACAGCCAGGTCGCGAAGAAATTATAATAATTCCGCCTCATCCAAGGGATATAATAAAATAATTCAAGGGATATAATAAAATTAATGTACTGGACATACTAATTGAGATAAAAAATGAATGCAAAGCATTTGGACAGGCTTAAAATGATGATAAATAAATTAATTTAAAAGCAAAATAATGAAATGCTAAATTGAAAGGATTGCCATGTATAAATCGACGTTTAAAACAATAGAAGAATTTATGTTAAAAGAAATGAAGGATTCGGCTCATGATTATCTGCATATATACAGAGTAACTAATCAGGCAATGGAAATAGCACTAGAATATACGGAGGCAAACAATGAGATTGTGTTGGCAAGTTCATTGCTGCATGATATAGGTAGAGAAGCCCAATACAGAAATCCGGATATATGTCATGCAAAAATTGGCGGCGAAATGGCATATGATTTACTTATCAGCATTGGATGGGGCATTGAAGATGCTCTACATGTAAAAGAATGTATTCAGGCTCATCGATACAGAGTTGAAAACCCTCCTAAAACAATTGAGGC
>DAMAEI010000026.1:13838-31261 GCA_031997345.1 Sedimentibacter sp.
AAAATATTGTTTGATTCAGATAAGCTTGACAGTACAGGAGCTATAGGTATTGCAAGAACTCTGAACTATGGAGGAATAATGAATGAGCCACTGTATACGGTTGATGAAAATATGATTGTTCATGAGGGGAGTCGTTGTTCTCCCGAATCATTTATCAAGGAGTACAATTTTAAGCTGATTAAACTGTATGACAGCTTCTATACTGAAAAAGCAAAAAGTATTGCCGAAAAAAGAAAAAACATCTCTATGCAATTTTATAATTCTTTAATGAGTGAAATTAACATAGGAAATATTCGAAGGTTTCTGGATTGATAGATGATTAATAATAACTGTAATATTATTTGAAAAGGATTTATAGATTCATATGGATTAGAACATAATTAAATTTACTCGGAAATAGTGAAGATTTGACAAAAATCTTCACTGAGAGACATCTAAATTATGTCGCAAAATAGATATTTTGCGACATAATGTATTTAAAATCAACGAGAGAGGTCTTAAAACCTCTAAATTTCAACGTTTTTGTAAAGTTAGATTTTTATGATAAAATCACTTCTATTATGATACAATTAATATAATAAAAAATCTTTTACAATTTACAATGTTGGTAATATATTTTATGAATATTTCTACTAAACTCTTTTTCTAAAATATCAAAAAACTCGGGGCTTTAAAATGCGTTTTAACGAAAGTTATTTCATTTATTGACCTATTATGCCTTTTGTTTTTTCATAACCTGTCTGCTTGGGTGCCTTTATAATCAATAAATGGCTGGTACATCATTATGGCGTTATTTTCTGTTATGAATTCGTCCACGATGATATCTCCGTCCAATGTATATATTTTTCTTCGCAGCTCATTGTGTCTTATATATCCACCCCAGTATTGTCTTTCCATTTTATGATTAATTTCATAAATTTCATATTTTGTATGTATGGGCATATCTGAATACCAACTGCCTGACAGATATTTGTTCGAGACGTTTAATATAAGCTGAAAAACATGCTCGGTATCATTTCTGATCATAAGATCTCTGTAGTTGTAAACACATGTTGCACCACTTCCGAAAGGTTGAGTTCTATCTGAATCAGGAAAAACATCGTAGCTGTGCCTGTGCCTTTCTACAACTGTCAATGTCGTGTTAAGAGTCATCCAGTATATCAAATTTGATAACTGGCACAATCCTCCTCCAACTCCTCTTTGTACAGTTCCGCAAAACAAAACTATTCCGTCTTTGTATCCCTTTTTATAAGTTGGCTTTCCTATAAGCTTCCAGTATGAAAATGTTTCACCTGGATTTATTACTATCTTATTGAGTCTTTGTACCGCTAACTGCAGGTTATTAATTTTATTGTATTGGAGTGCTACATCTGTATCCTTTAAATTTCTGATTAAAGGAGTTTTGTGACTGAAGCATTCATGATTTAGCATGGCGCTCCGGCTTTCGGCGAATTTTATTCCGCCAAAGGCCCAATAACGATGGCGATTCAAGGTATAATAAATCCTTCCTGCCAATAATCTGAACTTTGTTCTTTTAATAGGCTTTATTGAATCCATAGACAACCTCCGGTTTATATAGCAATATTTTAATACTATATGGCAATTAATTCAAGCTTATTGCATTAAAATGATAAACCAAAAATAGCTTGTCTTTTCTTTTGTAATTATATATAATTAAATAAAAGATTTTGCGACATTGCGAAGGAGGAAATTATGTACATAAATTATAGTGATCTGTGCCCTGCGCCAATGAGCGATTTTTTGGAATATATGCTATCTCTCAAGGGCAGATCACCTAAGACTGTCAGTGAGTATTACCTTGACCTCAGAACATTTTATAGATTTTTAGTTATCAGATTTAGACTGAGTTCAACTACAGATAATTTTGAAGAAATTGATATTAACCTAATTACCCTTGATAGACTGAAGAAAATTAATATTATGGACCTTCATGCCTTCATCGCCTTTATCGACAGGGAAAGAAATAATTCAAACAGGACAAAAGCACGTAAAATTGCATGTCTCCGTTCCTTCTTTAAATATTTGTATTCCATTGTCAAGCTCATACCTGAGAATCCTGCGATAGACCTTGAAACTCCAAAGAAAAACAGCCGTCTCCCCGTTGCCTTGACACTGGATGAATCCAAGGGAATTCTTACTTCTATAAGCGGTTCCAATGAAAAGCGCGATTACGCCATAATAACACTGTTTTTAAACTGCGGTCTCCGGCTGTCAGAGCTTATAGGTATAGATATTGATAAAATTAAAGGAGATACGCTGACTGTTATCGGTAAGGGAAATAAGGAACGAACAATTTATTTGAATGATGTATGCGTGGAAGCAATTGAAAATTACTTGGAAGTAAGGCCGGAAGCAAATCCCGGGCATGAAAAGGCGCTGTTTATAAGTAATAGGAAAACAAGATTTACGCAGCGTGGTGTCCAGCACATGGTGGACAAGTACTTAAACGAAGCCGGTCTGGCAGGAAAAAATTATTCACCCCACAAGCTGAGACATACGGCAGCGACACTTATGTATCAGTACGGTCATGTTGATATTCGTGCTCTTCAGGAGCTTTTGGGACATGAGAGTGTATCCACAACTCAAATTTACACCCACATTGATAAGGCACAGCTCCGTGATGCTGTCAAGAATAATCCTTTAAATAATTAGCACCTTTAGGTGCTTTTTGAATTTGAAATATGGCATAGAAACCACTTCCCTTCTCGTTTACCATGGAATTAATCTAAAGGTACTTTAATAACATCTCCAGGATATATCAAGGAATTATTTATTTTGTTTGTCTTTGTTATCTCGTATATAACTTCTCTTATTTCCTTATGACCTGCATAGGAGGATGCAATTGACCAAAGGGTATCCCCTTCTTCAACTTTTATATAATCAAACTGAGGTATATCTTTTGAATATGCCTTTAAAGTTGCCATTGAAGCAAAAACAAGAATACTTACCAATAATGTTGTTATAAACATAAATCTTTTAAATTTTTTTATATCAGCTACCCTGTATCTGTTTAATATTATCATAGCCCACCTCGAACATATTTTCTGTCTTCATTTTAACAGAACAAAAGTTCGATGTCAATATATTTTTTAATTTTCTCAAACAAATGTTTGATTTATTCTTCGTACTATGTTAGAATATAGAAAAACAAAAGAGGTGAACCTATGAATTTTGAAGGCTTAAGCGATAAGCAAATTAAAATACTGCAATATATAAAGGATGAGCTGACATTAAGGGGCTATCCTCCATCCATCCGTGAAATTTGTAAAGCTGTAGGTTTAAGCTCTACTTCATCCGTCCATGCTCATATGAACACACTGGAGGAAAAAGGCTATATTAAGAAAGGCAGCAATAAAAGAAGAGCTCTTGAATTAATTGATGTGGACGATATATGCTGCAATATGCCTAAAAAGGAAATAGTAAATGTTCCTATTATAGGAACTGTAACGGCAGGTCAGCCTATACTGGCAGTTGAAAATGTAGATGATACTCTTCCTATTTCTATTGATTTTGTTGGAAATAAGGAATCATATGTATTGAAAGTCAAGGGTGAAAGTATGATTGATGCGGGAATTTTAGATGGTGATTACGTAGTAGTTAACCATCAGAATACTGCTAAAAATGGTGATATTGTGGTTGCGCTTATTGGCGATGAAGCAACAGTAAAAACTTTTTACAAGGAAAAGGATCATATAAGGCTCCAGCCTCAAAACAGCTTAATGGATCCAATTTTAATAAAGGACCCTTCTATTCTTGGAGTTGTAAAGGCCGTAGTCAGGAGATATTAAGCAGTACTGAATCAGGAAATTATACATAGTAGATATGTCAATGACATATCTTTTGTTTTTTGCACAAAATAAATTTATTAATTTTGGTTTTTATCTAATGATATATTTCTTATTAACTGCTATAATTAAGTGACTAAATTTTTAGGAAGGATGATTAAATGGAAGTAAAAAAGAACATTAAAGGTGAACTGATGCTGATACTTACCGCGGTAATCTGGGGGACCTCTTTTGTATCTCAGAAGCTGGGCATGAATTATGTCGAGCCTTTTACGTTCGGGGCATCAAGATTTTTGTTAGGAGCTCTCGTTTTAATACCTGTTATTTTAATTTTTGACAGAAGCAATAATAAAAAAAACGTAAAAGCAAATGATGTTGCATACAGTCGCAAGGATTTAATTACCGGTGGAATTTTGTGCGGATTGGCACTTTTTTTAGGGGCTTCTTTTCAACAAATTGGAATAGTACATACCACAGCAGGAAAAGCAGGTTTCATTACAGCACTGTACATTGTGTTGGTTCCGCTTTTCGGTCTTTTTATGAAAAAGAAAATAAGCAAGCTCGTTTGGTTTGGGGTGGCTCTTGCCACAGGAGGTCTGTATCTTCTATGCATCAAGGATGGTTTCACGATACAGGTCGGAGATGCCATTGTAATGGCCGGAACAATCTTTTGGGCCTTGCAGATATTAATAGTGGATGCATATAACGACAAAACTCAAGGACTTAAATTATCATGCGCCCAGTTTATAACGGCAGGAATTTTATCAGCAGTGGCTGCCTTTATTTTTGAAAATCCAAGCCTGACAACAATAATCGAATGTGCAGGCCCGATACTATACACCGCCATAATGGTTGTGGGTGTTGCTTATACACTGCAGATTATAGGTCAAAAGACTACAGACCCCAATATTGCGGCTATAATATTGAGCATGGAATCATTGTTTGCGGTAATCAGCGGAGCTATTTTCTTAAAAGAAACTATGACAATAAAAGAAATAGCCGGATGTGTCCTTATGTTTGCTGCAGTAATTATGACTCAGGTAAAGAGCGGTGAAAAAATTGAATAAATCCATTATAGGTTATTGATAATATTATATAATTTTATTGAAATTGACAATTGTTCGTAAAAGCTGCCCTCATGGTTTTCCATGTGAAGCAGCTCTTTTATTTTGTTTATTCTGTATCTAACAGTGTTTTTATGTAAAAATCATAGCTTTTAATGGGCTGTATTATTTTGTTATAGAACTTATTAATCCACAAATCATTTATATATGGAAATAAAATCATATATATTCCTATATCGTTAAATTCATTAAAGGAGCGGCCTGATGCCTCCCCTGTTTTTTCTGCATAAATACTTTCGTTTATGGCATCATTCAGTTCACCGAGATTATAATGCAAATCACTTACACCTATATAATACTCTTCTTTGTTTATATCGAGGCTATCCAGCGCATAATTCAATATGCTTCGTTGGCTTCTTATTTTTTCATCGGTGTAAATCAATAAAATTCCGCCTCTGTACCTTAATGCGGTACTATAAAGGCTTAATTGCTTGTTTTTTACCAGATTTTTCACTGAAGATAAAAGGCTTGAATTATCTGAATGAGTTTTTTTCTTGCAGTATAAAGCAAAAAGCTGGGCTTTGAAGCTGCCGTTTATTTCAAATGCCATCTCTTTCACTGATGTTTTGTTGAGATTTTGCTTTATAAGAATATCAATCTTTCCCTCAAGCAGATCAAAATTGTCAAAAGTCCTAATCTTCTCCATTACTTCGGTTATAATGTCTTCAAAGTAAGTGCCGGTGTCAAATATGAAAATAGGAAAAGATTTAAGATTAGCATATTCCACTACTTCGGACGGAAGCTCGTCATAATATATATTTTTCACAGCCAGTCCGCATGCTCCGTCCTCAGCGAGATTTTTAACTGCCTCAAGTATAAATTCGGAGTTGTCTTTTGCAAATAACAAGCTTGACAATACAAATTCACCCTTGATAAATTGTCCCTTCATATCAGAAAAGAATTCCCAATCAAGTATTCCGACCTTTTCAATAAGGTTGTTGAGCCCGTCAAAGCCGGAGATTAATTTGAAATTTTTGAATGTATTTAGCCTTGTAGCTTCCAATATTGTTATTGCCATGAATACTCCTTAATGCCTATATGATTATAATACTATTTTATTTTTTATTTCTTCAAATTCAGTCATCTTTTCCAGTGCAAGCATAACTCCAAGCTTGGCGTGATCATAGAAAAGGCCGCCTTGAATGTATGCAATATATGGCGAACGCATAGGAGCATCAGCGCTCAATTCTATTGAAGAACCTGAAACAAAGGCGCCTGAAGCCATTATTACCTGGTTTGAATAGCCCGGCATTTCCCATGGAACGGGAGACACATGAGCGTCAACCGGAGAGGCAGCCTGAATTGCTTCACATATTTTAACCACCATATCCTTGTTGTTAAATTTTATTGCCTGTATTATATCGCTTCTGTCCTCATCTAAAGAAGGAGTTATTTCAAAACCAAGTGAATTAAACACTCCTCCAAACAGCAGTGCACCTTTCAGAGCCTCAGATACAATATGGGGTGCAAAGAATAATCCTTGGAGAGTATTTCTTGTTGAGCCATATGTAAGTCCTATTTCCTTTCCTACTCCGGGCGCTGTAAGCCTATTTGCAATTCTGTCTATAATTGATTTTTTACCTGCTACGTATCCTCCGGATAATGCAATACCGCCGCCTGGATTCTTTATCAGCGATCCTACAACAACATCTGCACCAACATCTGATGGCTCTACTGCATCCGTAAATTCACCGTAGCAGTTATCCACCATTATATAAATATCGGGATAAACTTCCCTTATTTTTTCTATGGCATTTTTTATTTTTGAAAGTGTAAGAGCAGGCCTGAAGCTGTATCCTGTAGAGCGCTGAATCATTAGGAGCTTTGTTTTCATTGTAACAGCCTTAATGGCATCTTCCCAGTCTATGTCGTTGTTGTACAGCGGGACTTCCTTATATACAATGCCCATTTCCTTCAGATTGCAGGGTTCATTGCCTTCTTCTCCCAATACGGTGAGCATGGTGTCATAAGGACGACCGGATATTGCAATTACCTCATCACCATGCTTTAAGATTCCTGAAAGTGTCAAGTACAGCGCATGTGTTCCGGAGGCTATGGACGGTCGCACCAAAGCATCCTCAGTATGAAAAACAGATGCAAATATCTTTTCAACCTTTTCTCTGCCCGGATCGTCATAACCATATCCCGTATTCCAGTAGAAATTTGTGTAATCAAGTCTATGCTCATGCATGGCGCTTATTACTTTGTACTGATTATATTCTCTTGTTTCCTCAATCTTATTAAAGTATTCTGACTTTAATTCGCTTTCAATTTGCGTTACATAGTTATAAACAGCCGTGCTAACGCCAAACTGTTTACATAATATATTTTCTGTTAACATTTACTACTCCTCTGTTGTATCATTGCTGAATAATTTTAATTGTTTAAATGGCAGTATTGATGTTATTGCATGCTTGTAGACTAATTGCTGGCCTTTATCTGTTTCGATAAATAAAACATAATTGTCAAAGCCCATAACTGTTCCTGTCAGCTTGTAACCGTTATTTAAAAATACGGTGATGGTTACCTTCTCTTTCCTTACATTGTTCAAAAAAGAATCCTGCAAATTGATATTATTCATACCTTCCTCCTCATATAGTGGTTTTTAAAAATTCGCATATTTCATTAACCGTCAGATCAATTTCGCGTATGTCCTTAACATCAAACCATCTTACATTTTCATCTTTCAAAAACCATGTGTATTGACGTTTAGCAAATCTTCTCGTATTGCGTTTCAAGGTGTTTACAGCATCTTCAAGAGTTATGCTTCCCTCAAGGTAATCAACTATCTCCTTATAGCCTATGGCCTGCATGGATGCAAGCTCCTTAGAATACCCCATGCTGAGGAGTTTTCTGACTTCATCCGGAAGCCCGCATGAAATCATATTATCCACACGCATATTAATTCTTTCATACAAAGTTTTTCTGTCCATGCTGAGGCCTACCAGTATACACTCATACTTATTGCTTGGTTTTCTTATATCTGTATTGAGCTCAGAAAACCTGGTGCCTGTTATATCATAGACTTCCAATGCACGTATGACTCTTTTTACGTTATTTTTATGTATTTTTTCGGTCGAGGCTGGGTCAATTTTTTGAAGTTTCTCATAAAGCGCATCTTCACCGTGCTCCTTGTAATAGTACATGTAGTAGTCTCTGATTTTTTCGTCGGATTTTGCATTTCCGAAATCCAAATCATATATGAGTGAATTTACATAAAGACCGCTGCCGCCTACTATTATGGGAATTTTGCCATTTTCAATCAAAGAATCGATTATCTTTTCAGAGGAAGCTTTAAAATCCGAAACAGAATAATTTTCATCCGGCTCAACAATGTTTATCATATGATGCTTTATATCTTGCATTTCATCGCTTGTAATTTTAGCAGTACCTATATCCATTCCTTTGTATATCTGCGCTGAGTCCGCGGATATTACTTCTGTTCCCAGTTTTTTTGCCAGTTCCACGGAAACATATGTCTTTCCAACAGCCGTAGGACCTACAATAACTATTATTTTATCAGACATTTATTAAAAATCCTTCATTAGTTAGTTTTGTATTCTTTCAAACATTTTTTCAATTTCGTACTTTGTCATCTTTATTATAACCGGTCTGCCGTGAGGGCATGTATACGGATTTTCTGTTTTTCCCAAGTCCTTAAGCAAAGCTTTTACTTCCTGGATATGAAGCCTGTCACCTGCCTTGACCGATTTGACACATGCATTTTTTATAATCTTATCAAGTTCTAAATTAATATTAGATTTGCTTGCACTTTTCAAAGAGTCGAGTATGGTATAAAAAATATCTTTTATATTAGAATTTCTGAAGATGTTGGGTATGCTAATTATAAGTATAGCATTTGCTCCGAAATTTTCAAGGTTAAAGCCCAAATTTTCATATATTTCCCCATTGTTCATCACTGCCTGGTAATCCTCATATGACAGATTAACTACCTCTGGTATCAAAAGCTCCTGTATGATAATTTCCTTAGAGTTGTACTGATTCAGAAACTTTTCATAATTTATTCTTTCGTGTGCAGCATGCTGGTCTATCATATACATTTCAGTCTTTTCCATATTTTCGCATATTATATATGTATCCATTAAAATTCCGGTGACTGAAAGCTCAGGAAGCTTGCTCTCATCTTCTTTAATTTCAGTGAAGCTCTGCTGTACAGGTTCATATAGTTCCTTAGATGGCAATTCTTGCACTGACACTGTATCATTATCTTTAGCAGTGTTTTTATATTCATATATTATTGTTTTTTCTTCTGCTATGGACTGTTCGAGAGCTTCTTCGAATATATTTTCAGAATACTCCGTCTTTATTTCAGTTAATTTTATATTGCTGTATTCATCAGGATTTTCAAATATGCTGCCTTCATTATGAACGGATTCATATTTTTTAAAGCTTTCAAAAATAGAATTACCTTTATTTTTGTTTACTCTATTATCCTTTACTACGTCCTCGCCTTTTACTTCCTTGATTATGCTGACTGAATGAAGTGCGGAAAATACCGCTCTTTTTATTTCATTTAATATTAGCTCCTCATTCTGGAAACGCACTTCTGTCTTAGCGGGATGAACATTTACGTCTACCAGTGAGGGATCAATTTCTATTTTCAAAAAGCATGCGGGATATTTCCCTTTAGGAAGCATTGTATTGTATGCTGCTTCAATATAGTAGCTCATTCTCTTATGCTTTATATAGCGCTGATTTACAAACACTATCTGCTGTTTCCTGTTGCCCCTGTAATAATTCAAATTAGTCGTAAAACCAGTAATCTTAACCACATCACTTTCATAATTCACCTTTAAAAGAGAGTTGTATAAATCCCTTTCGTACAGGCTTGAAATGGTGTTCAGCAGATTATCTGTCTTTGGTGTTCGAAAGGCAGTATTTCCGTTGTTTATATATTTGAATGATATATTTTCCTTGCTCAGTGCAAGGGAAACCACTACTTCATTGATATTTCCGCTTTCTGCCGCATCACTTCTAAGAAATTTCTTTCTTGCTGGGACATTGAAGAAAAGCTCCGTAACCGTAATGGTTGTTCCCACAGGGCAGCCTATGTCTTCTTTGGACACAACCTTTCCGCCTTCAATAGTTATTTTTGTTCCCGTAAGATCGGCGGCAGTCCTTGTTATCATATCCACATGAGCAACGGCGGCGATGCTTGCCAGAGCTTCGCCCCTGAATCCAAGAGTGTATAAAGAATTCAGGTCATCGGAAGATTCAATCTTGCTGGTACAGTGCCTTTGGAATGCATCTTCCACCTGATTTTTTTCAATACCTCTGCCGTTGTCTGTTATGCGAATTAAGTCCTTGCCTCCGCATTTTATTTCAACGATTATCTCATCGGCTCCTGCATCTATGGAGTTTTCGACCAATTCCTTCACTATTGATTTGGGATTTTCAATAACTTCGCCGGCGGCTATTTTATTTATGGTTTCATTATCTAACAAATGTATTTTTGCCATGCTATACCTTCTTAAATATGTCTTGCTCTGTCTATCAATTCATTCAGCAGCGTAAATGCCCTTACAGGTGTAATATTGTCAATATCAATATTTTTCACTGTTTCTGCAAGTTCCATGTATCCATTTTTTCTGCTTTCCTCCGCAGGGTCTGACTGAAACATTGACACCTGGAAGTTGTCGGTGACTCTGTCTTTTTTTCTTTTTGCAAAAGGCCTGTTTATGTCGCTGTCGTCAAGCTGCTTCAGTATTTCTTTCGCTCTCACCACAACTTCCTCGGGAAGTCCTGCAAGGTTGGCAACCTGAATACCGTAGCTTCTGTCCACTCTTCCTTCGGCAATTTTTCTTAGGAAAATTATTTTGTCACTGTCTTCTTTAACCAATATTTTATAGTTTTTTACACTCTTAAGCTTACTTTCAAGCTCAGACAGCTCGTGATAGTGAGTTGCAAACAACGTCTTTGCCTTAATTTTTTTCGTTATGTATTCAACAACGCTCCACGCTATACTCAATCCGTCATATGTGCTTGTTCCTCTGCCTATTTCATCTAAAATAAGCAGGCTATTTTCCGTAGCGTTGTTCAGTATATTCGATACCTCACTCATTTCCACCATGAACGTACTTTGTCCCTGAGACAGGTCATCTGAAGCGCCCACACGGGTGAATATCTTGTCTAAGACGCATATTTCGGCGCTCTTTGCAGGGATGAAGCTTCCTATGTGAGCAAGCAGTGCAATCAGCGCCACCTGCCTCATATATGTTGATTTACCCGCCATGTTTGGGCCTGTGATTATTGACATGCGGTATTCTTTGTTATCAATAAATGTATCATTGGGAACAAACATGTCGCTCCTCATTATTTTTTCAATTACAGGATGCCGTCCATCGGTAATTTCTATGAAGCCCTGTGTATTCATTTCAGGTCTCACATAATTGTTTTTTACTGCCGCAACCGACAGAGAATTCAAAGTGTCTATAACGGCAATGCTGTTGGCACTTTCTTGTATCCTCACAACCTGCTCCTTGATATACTGTCTCAGCTGCATAAACAATTCGTATTCCAGCTTCATAAGCTGCTCATCGGCATTTAGGATTTTTGCTTCCATTTCCTTTAATTCAGGTGTTACGTATCTTTCACAGTTTGCAAGGGTCTGCTTGCGTATGTAGCTGTCCGGTACCATGCTTAAATATGATTTTGTAACCTCAAGATAGTATCCGAACACCTTGGTGTATCCTATTTTTAAGTTTTTGATGCCTGTTGCTTCCCTTTCCTTGCTTTGAAGTTCTGAAATCCAGCTCTTGCCGTGTATTGTAACTTCTCTTATTTCATCAAGCTCTTCATTGAAGCCCGGTTTAATTATTCCGCCTTCTTTTACTGAAAAAGGAGGCTCGTCCACAATTGCTCCATCAATGAGATTGTAAATATCATCCAGGGTATCAAAGCGCCCGTAAATATCAGTAAATACTTTCGATGATAGGTTCGATATTTCAGACTTCAGATCAGGCAAATTGGACACTGACTGCTTAAGTGCATTCATATCTCTGCCGTTACAGTTTCCGAATACTATTCTGCTTATAAGGCGTTCTATGTCATATACTGTTTTTAGATATTCTCTTATGTTATTGGAAATCATTACATTGTTGTAGAGTTCCTCAACAGCGTCCAGCCTGCCATTTATTGAAATTATGTTTTTAAGGGGTTCTTCAATCCATTTTTTAAGCTGCCTTCCGCCCATTGCGGTGTTTGTATAGTCAAGTACATGGTACAGTGTTCCCTGACCTTTCTTGCCACGCACAGTTTCTGTAAGCTCGAGATTTTTTCTTGTGCTGGAATCCAGATACAAATATTCGCCAACGTTGTAGAAATGAAGCTTATTAAGCTGTTCTAAGGATGTTTTTTGTGTCCGGTACAAGTAATTAATAAGCATTCCCAATGCCATAACCGCATAGTTATTGTCTGACAGTCCAAAGGAATCTAAGGATACTACATTGAAATGCTTCAATATAGTTGATTTATATTCATTGTAGCTTAAAATTTCAGAACAGCTCATCATTGAATCCACGGATTCAATTTCGGTAAATTTGTTGGAAATAATTTCAGAAGGATTTATTTTTAATATTTCCTCTTTCAATAAATCAAATTTTTTGCTGCTGCTTATATCAAAATCACTTAAGCTTATGCTTTCGGTTACGTACAGCCCGCCGGTGGAAATATCGGCGTAGCACATTCCAAAACCCTTGTCTATATATGTACAGCACAGATAATTATTGCTTTTTTCATCCAGCATGTTCTGGTCTATTATTGTGCCGGGAGTTATAACTCTTACAACATCCCGCTTTACTATTCCCTTTGCTTCGGATGCATCCTCAAGCTGCTCGCATATGGCAACCTTGTAGCCGTTTTCTATGAGCTTCGGAATGTAGCTATCCACCGCATGGTGAGGAACACCGCACATGGGCGCTCTTTCCTCCTGCCCGCATTCACGGCCGGTAAGAGCAATTTCCAAAACCTTAGAAGCAGTTATTGCATCATCGAAGAACATTTCATAAAAGTCTCCGAGCCTGTACATTAATATGCAGTCCTCATATTGAACCTTAATGCTCATGTATTGCTCCATCATAGGAGTATACTTTGCCATTACACAACCACCTTTCTTCACAATAACACAAGGTGAACTCAGAGATGAACATAACAATTCACCCATGGTTCACCAATGGTATTCTTATTGTACGATGTCGCCTTCCATGTGGAATGTTTTAACATCTGTTATTTTTACATTTACTATTTCACCGATTAAATCCTCGCCGCCCTTGAAATGAACCAGTCTGAAATGCTCAGTCCTGCCTGTGAGATAACTGTCACTTGTCTTGCTTACTGATTCCACAAGTACGGGATATACCTTATCAATGCACTGGGTGTTTCTTTCCAATACTATAGGATAAAGCACATCAAGAAGCCTGTTGAAACGGTCATGCTTAACATCATCAGGTACCTGGTCCTCCATTTCAGCTGCCTTTGTACCTTCTCTTACAGAATATAGGTATGTAAAGGCCGAATCATACTGAACATTTTTTACAACATCCACAGTTTCTAAAAAGTCATCTTCTGTTTCGCCGGGGAATCCAACTATAATATCTGTTGTAATTGCAACATCAGGTATTTCTTTTTTCAATTTCTCAACAAGGTTCAAATAATGTTCTTTCGTATATCTTCGGTTCATTCTGTTTAAAACATCGTTGCTTCCCGCCTGCACAGGAAGATGTACGTGGTTGCATACCTTGTTGCATTCTTTTATTGCTGTAATTAAATCATCCGTCAGGTCCTTAGGATGAGAGGTCATGAAACGAATTCTTTCGATTCCGTCTATTTTATTTAATTCGTACAGCAGCTGCGCAAAGGTAAACTTTTCCTCAAGATTGCTGCCGTATGAATTTACGTTCTGGCCTAGAAGTGTCAGTTCCTTGCATCCGTCAGCTGCAAGAGCCTTAACCTCGTTGATGATTTCTTCCGGCAGCCTGCTTTTTTCTCGTCCTCTTACATAGGGAACAACACAATAGGTGCAGAAATTATTGCATCCGTAGGTTATGTTGACCAGCGCTTTATATTTAAACTTCCTCGCTTTAGGCATATTTTCATAAATCAATTCGGTGTTGTCTATAATGTCTACGCTTTTCTTATTGTTGACTTCCACATCGTATATGAGCCCTGGAAGCTCCTGTATGGTATTTGTACCAAAAATTATATCAACAAATCTAAATTTCTTAAGCAGGTTTTGTCTCGTTTCTTCTTTTTGCATCATGCAGCCGCAAACTGAAACTATCATATCCGGTCTGCTTCTCTTAAGTCCCTTTACTTCGCCTAATTTTCCGTAAAACTTCAGCTCTGCGTTTTCACGGATGAGGCATGTATTGAAAATTACCAGGTCTGCGTTACTTTCGTCATCAGTTTCCTCATAGCCAATTGAGGTAAGCATACCCGCTATTTTCTCTGAATCATGCTCATTCATCTGACAGCCGTAGGTCAGTATATTGTATGTTTTTCTCTTTCCGTTCATAATGAAATATTGTTCATTTATATTGCGGAGCTCAATTGCCATATCTCCAGCAAGCTTCGTATTCTCAGTATTTATTGCTTCTATATGCTCTTTGTTCATGTTCCTCCAACTTTCTGGTTATCATAGTGATATCCTGAATATTATATCATTTAACAACCATTTGTTCAATAAAAAAATGAAGTGCGGAAAGGTCCGGAGTTATTGTATTATTCATCAATTTGATACGAATTCCTGACCTCGCTCATCAAGTACTGTGAGTTCTGACAATCTTATGGAAACAAATTGTTCTCCGTTTTCTTCAATCATTTCAATTGAACCGACCGCTTCCACCCAGTCGTTTAGATTTGGGCGTGTTTCCCCGTCGTATGTAATTTCAAATCCTGCTACTCCGTCATTTCCGCAGCAGCCGGGGCCGTATCTGATAACGAATCTATACAATTCATTTGTCTGAGGATTAGTTGATTCGGTGTAAATGCCCTGCCATCTTATTGTATTATCCTTATATTCGTCGGGGTTAAGATAAATATCGTTGCACTGTGCTATAAAAAGCTTATCTCTTATTATAATTTCTTTTCCCTCGGGTCGGTCAAAATTAAAAGCGTTATCCAATACCTGTTCCACCGTGGTTGGAGAATTACCTTCATTAATTTGTTCAGTATTATTGTTATTTATATCGTTATCTTTGCTTTCTGCAGTATCCTTTGCAGCCTCACTTGAACATCCTGTAATCAGAAGCATGACTATAAAAACAGCACATAGTTTTTTCATGACTTACCTCCCTATTTTTTTCGCAGCTCCCAGGGATGAGGCTGCAATAAATGCGACAAGATTTACAATAACAATACTTGCTCCCGCGGGTATGTTGTATTGGAACGAAATTACAATGCCTATGAAAAAACATATGACCGATAATATGGCGGATGTTATTATTACTCCCCTAAAACTTCCGAATATTCTCATGGATGTTAAGGAAGGGAATATAATCAGGCTGGATATGAGCAGAGCTCCCATGAGTCTCATTCCCACCACGATGGTAAGTGCTGTTAAAAGCGCTATAAGCATGTTGTATTTCTCTGTCCTGATGCCTGTTGCCTTTGCAAAATTCTCATCGAAGGTTATGGCGAATATATTGTTGTAAAACAAACCATACAAGATTAATACCACAATTGACAATGCAACGCTGAGATACACGTCACTTTTTCCCATTGCCAGAATGCTGCCGAACATATAATTACATACATCCGTATTCATGCCGGTGGTAAGTGATGTTACGATTACACCTATTGCCAGAGAGCTGCTGGAAATAAGCGCAATTGCAGCATCTCCTTTTATTTTGCTGTTTTCGCTTATTCTAAGCAGCAAGAATGCAGCTAAAACAACAACGGGTATTGATACCTGAAGAGGTGCAAGATTAAATGCCATGGCAACTGACAATGACCCGAAGCCAACATGTGACAGTCCGTCTCCAATCATGGAATATCTTTTCAATACCAGGCTTACTCCCAATACAGACGCACACAAGGACACAAGGATTCCTACCAGCAATGCTCTCGTTATAAATGTATATGAAAACAGCTCATAAAGTACGCTAATCATTCTCTGCACCTCCAATCATGCGTTTAAATAAGGGAGTTTCCTTATATTCCTGAACAGGACCGTGAAATTTAGCTGATGTATCCATATGCAAAATTACGCCTGCATATTTTATAGCGCTCAATATATCGTGAGAAATCATTATTATGCTCACACCATGATCCTTGTTAAGCTCATCGATAATACGGAGAAATTCCGATGTTACTATGGGGTCAAGACCGGAAGCAGGCTCATCCAGCAGCAACAGTTTATCTGTTGCGCAAAGCGCTCTGGCAAGAAGCACTCTCTGCTGCTGTCCTCCTGACAAATCACGGTAAGACATCTTCGCCAGTTTTTCTATACGAAGCTTCTCCATATTCTCATATGCTCTTTGCTTGAACTTACGGCTGTAAAACGGATTTACACCTTTTGAATTAAGGCACCCGGACAGCACCACCTCAAATACAGAAGCGGGGAAATCCTTCTGAACATGGGTTTGTTGAGGCAAATAACCCATCTGTGTCTGTTTTATTCCGTTAAATGAAACAGAACCGGTGGAAGGGGCTATAAGCCCCAAAAGTCCTTTTAACAACGTACTTTTCCCCGAACCGTTTTCTCCCACAATGCACAGGTAGTCACCCTCATTTACAGAGAAACTTACATCTCTGACCGCCTGATGTCTGTCATAAAAGAAATTAAGATGTTCACATTTTATTAAAGGCGTCATATCAATTCAATCCTTTCCTTAAGTTCTCCACATTTTGCTTCATCAGGTCCAGATATGTTACGCCGCTGTCAAAATCTTTTTTTGACAGATTGTGGCATGAGTGGAACAGCATCATTTCAGCACCTGTATCCTCACTTATGTTTCTGGATACCTTTGGATCCGTAAGCTCCTCATAATATATTACGGGTATATTATTTTCCTTGATTTCATCTATTATATGAGCCATATCTCTTGCGCTTGGCTCAGTTTCTGATGAGCAGTTGTCATAGGCGGATTCATACTCCAGACCGTATTCTTCAACGAAATAATGCAGTGCAAACCTGCCGCCGAAATATATCTTATTGCGCATGCCGGATGCAACAATTTCAGAGAATTCATCATTCAAAAGTCCAAGCCGCATCTTGTAGCTTTCCGCATTAGCTTTATAATAAGACGCGTTCTCAGGATCTGCATAGCAAAGTGAAGACGCTATGTTGTCAACCATTTTTATTGCAATAACGGGACTAGTCCAAATATGCGGATCGTATTCGTGATTGTGTCCGTCTCCTCCATGTACTTCTTCCTCGTGTTCGTGCTCATCTTCATCAAGCTCACCATCATGATGTTCATCGTGATCATAGTCATGCTCTTCCTTTACAAGGGTTATGCCGCTTGAAGCATCC